>JBDKFE010000068.1:0-7927 GCA_039798885.1 Pseudomonadota bacterium
CACCACGCCGACGGACCCGTTTCCTGCGTCAGGAAACGGCGCGATTTCTGCGTCAGAAATCGCCGGGCAGCGCCCGCAACCCCGCCCGGAACCGCAGCGCATTCGCCCGATAGCCCGCCGCCGATTTCAACAGCCGCGCCTGCGCCGCCTCGTCCAAGGCGCGCACCACCTTGCCGGGGCTGCCCATCACCAGCGACCCGTCGGGAATCTCTTTCCCTTCGGTGATCAGCGCGCAGGCCCCGATCAGGCAGCCCTTGCCGATCTTCGCCCCGTTCAGGATCGTGGCCCCCATCCCGATCAACGACCCCTCGCCAATGGTGCAGCCATGCAAGATCGCCTTGTGCCCGATCGTGCAGTCTGCCCCGATCACCAGCGGATAGCCCATGTCGGTGTGCAGCACGCAGGCCTCTTGCACGTTGGACCCGGCACCCACGCGAATTTCTTCGTTATCCCCCCGCAGGGTCGCGCCGAACCAGACCGACGCGCCCGCCTCCAGCACCACCCGGCCGATGATGTTGGCGTCGGGCGCAACCCATGCCGCAGGGTCGATCTGCGGGTCGATGCCGTCGAGCGAATAGATCATCGCGTCTCGAACTCCCGGTTCAGGCCGCGCACGAAATCCGACAGGCCGGGTTGGCGGTCGCGGCGCAGGCGTTCGGCGGTCAGGATGGTCTTAAGGCTGTCGAAGGTCGCCTCAAGGTCCTTGTTGACCAGCACGTAGTCATATTCCGCCCAATGGCTGATCTCGTCGCGGCTTTTCGCCATGCGGCCCGCGATCACCTCATCGCTGTCCTGCCCGCGCGCGTGCAGGCGGCGGTCCAGTTCCGCGATGGATGGTGGCAGGACAAAGATCGACACCACATCCCGCCCCAGCGCCGACGTGCGGATTTGCTGCCCGCCCTGCCAGTCGATGTCGAAGACCGTGTCACAGCCATCGCGCATATTGGCCTCTACCGGCCCGCGCGGGGTACCGTAGAGGTTTCCGAACACCTCGGCATGTTCCAGCATCTGGCCTTCGGCCACCATCGACTCGAAAGCCTCGCGCGACCGGAAAAAGTATTCCCGCCCGTCCTGTTCACCGGGGCGCGGCGCGCGGGTCGTGGCGGAAACCGAAAACCGCATGGACGCATCCCACGCCATCAGCATCCGCGTCAGCGTCGATTTTCCCGCGCCGGACGGCGACGACAAGATAAGAAGAAGCCCCTTGCGCGCCATGGTCATTCCACGTTTTGAACCTGTTCGCGCATCTGATCGATCACCGTTTTCAGGTCAAGCCCGATACGGGTCAGCCGCAGCGACTGCGCCTTGGAGCAGAGCGTGTTCGCCTCGCGCATGAATTCCTGCATCAGGAAGTCGAACTTCCGGCCCACCGGGGCGGTTTCGGTCAGCAGGTCGCGGGCGGCCGCGATATGGGCGGTCAGGCGGTCCAATTCCTCGGTCACGTCGTTCTTGACGGCCAGCATCGCCAGTTCCTGCGTCAGACGCGCCTCGTCCACCCCGTCCGCATTGGCCAGCACCTTCGCCAATGCATCACGCAGCGCGGTGGCCGATGCATCCCGCCGTGCCTCTGCCTCGGCCTTTGCGTCGACGGTCAGCGCCGCGATCCGGTCCAGTTGCGCCACGATCACCCCGTTCAGCGCCGCCCCTTCGGCCGCGCGCATGGCGTTGAATTCGGACAGCAGCGCCGGAAGATCGGCAAGGATCGCCGCGCGCAGGGGGGTGGTGTCCTCATCCACGGGGCCGGTATCCAGCACGCCGCGCACGCCCAGCACATCCGCCGCCGTCGCCTGCGCCAGCGTGACGCCCGCGCCCATCGCCGCTGCCTCCACCTCTGACAGCGCCTTCAGCACCGCCGTCAGGGCCGGGGGGTTCACGCGCAGCGGTACCTCTTCGCCACCCTCGCGCGCGACTTTGAGAGAGAGGGAGACATTGCCGCGTCCCAGCGCGCGGCCCAGTTCGGCGCGCAAGGCGGCCTCGAGCCCGTCGATCCAGTCCGGCACGCGCAGGCGCAGGTCCAGCCCCTTGCCGTTGACCGACCGCAGGTCCCAGCCCCAGCTATGCCCTGCGCCCTGCCCCTTGCGGGCGGCGAAGCCTGTCATGGAAACGGTCATGGGGTGCCTCCGGCTTGATCTTGTGGCGAGGTATCAGAGCAGGCGGGCAAAGGCAAAGACCAGCACGAACGACGGGAGGGTGGTGGCCGTCCCTCGTGCAACGGCAGGGGTTCACCCGGGCCCCAAAGGCCCGGGTGGCGGCCGTCCCGCCCCCCCGGGGCGGCCGCCACCCTTGCGTCGCACCAGAAATGCAAAACGCCCGCAGCTTCTGCCACGGGCGCCCCGCAATCAGCCTGAACCCCGCCTTACAGCGCGATCCGCTTCTCTCCCGCCCGCAGCGCGGTCAACTCTTCCGCAACGAGGAAGGCCAGTTCCAGCGACTGCGACGCGTTCAGGCGCGGGTCACAGGCGGTGTGATAGCGGTCCGACAGATCCTCATCCGTCACGGCCCGCAGGCCGCCCGTGCATTCGGTCACGTCCTTGCCCGTCATTTCGAAATGCACGCCGCCGGGGATCGTGCCTTCCGCCTTGTGGATGGCAAAGAACTCGCGCACTTCGCGCAGCACGGAATCGAAGGGCCGCGTCTTGTAGCCGGTGGAGGATTTGATCGTGTTCCCATGCATCGGGTCGCAGGACCAGACGACATTCGCGCCTTCGGCCTGCACCGTCTTGATCAGGCGCGGCAGATGCTCGCCCACCTTGCCCGCCCCGAAACGCGCGATCAGCGTCAGACGCCCCGGCTCGTTCGCGGGGTTCAGCTTGGCCATCAGCACCTTCAGATCCTCGGCCGTGGTCGACGGCCCGCACTTCAACCCGATGGGGTTCAGCACACCCCGGCAGAATTCCACATGCGCCCCGTCAGGCTGGCGCGTGCGGTCGCCGATCCAGATCATGTGACCCGACCCCGCCACCGGCTGCCCGGTGATGGAATCGATCCGGCACAGCGCTTCTTCGTATTCCAGAAGCAGCGCCTCATGGCTGGTGTAGAAATCCACGCGGCTGAGTTCATGCGCCGTGTCCGAATTCACCCCGGCGGCGTTCATGAAATCCAGCGCGTCCGAAATCCGGTTCGACAATTCGCGATACCGCTCTGCCTTGTCATGTTCGGCAAAGCCCAGCGTCCAAGAATGGACGCGGTGGATATCCGCGAAACCGCCCGTGGAAAACGCGCGCAGCAGGTTCAGCGACGCCGCCGCCTGCGTATAGGCCTGCAACATGCGGTTCGGATCGGGCATCCGCGCCTCGATCGTCGCGTCGAAGCCGTTGATGATGTCGCCCTTGTAGGACGGCAGTTCCACCCCGTTGATGACCTCGGTCGGGGCCGAGCGCGGCTTGGCGAATTGCCCCGCCATGCGGCCCACCTTGATGACCGGGACCTTGGCGCCATAGGTCAGCACCACCGCCATCTGCAGCATCACGCGGAAGGTGTCGCGGATGTTGTCGGCGCTGAATTCGGCAAAGCTTTCGGCGCAATCGCCCCCCTGCAGCAGGAAGGCCTTCCCCTCGGCCGCAAGCGCCAATTGCTTCTTCAGCTTGCGCGCCTCACCGGCAAAGACCAGCGGCGGATACTTGGCCAACTGCGCCTCGACCCCGGCCAGCGCGGCCTGATCCGGGTAGTCGGGCATCTGGATCCGCGGCTTTGCGCGCCAATCCGTCTTGGTCCAGCCCTTGGTCATCGGTCTTCTCCGGCAAGTTTGCGGTAACGGGCGCGATATAACCCCGCGGGACGGCATAAGCAAAGGGAGAAACTGGCCTAAAATCAGTCCTGATTACCCTTGCAGTCAAAATAGTTTCCTGAAACTCTATGCTCAATACCGACGCGAACAGGTCGCAACATGCCCACCGCCCCCCGCAAGGCCCAGCAGGTCGCCAAAAGCGCCGCCCCACGGCGCTTTGTCTTCCTGTTGCTGGACCGCTTTACAATGCTGTCCTTTGCGAGTGCCATCGAACCCCTGCGCATCGCCAACCGCATCTCGGGCGAGACGCTGTATACATGGCGTCTGACGGGCGATGGCGGCGACACGGTCACCTGTTCCAACGGCGCGTCCTTCAAGCTGGACATGGGGCTAGAAGAGGTGGAGCGCGACGACACCGTCCTCGTCTGCGGCGGGATCGACGTGCAGAAGGCCACGACCAAGAACGTGCTGAACTGGCTGCGGCGCGAGGCGCGGCGCGGCGTCACGGTCGGGGGCCTGTGCACCGGGGCCTATGCGGTGGCGAAGGCGGGGCTTCTGGACGGCAAGAAGGCCACCATCCATTGGGAGAATCAGGACGGCTTCCTTGAGGAATTCGAAGAGGTAAAGCTGACGAAGTCGGTCTTCGTGATGGACGGCAACCGCTGGTCCACGGCGGGCGGCACCTCGTCGATCGACCTGATGCTGAAGGTGATCGCGTCTGACCATGGCGAGGATCTGGCCAACACCGTCGCGGACCAGTTGATCTATTCCACCATCCGCACCGATCAGGACACGCAGCGCCTGTCCATCCCCACGCGCATCGGCGTGCGGCACCCGAAACTGTCCCAAGTCATCCAGATGATGGAAGGCAACATCGAAGACCCGATGTCCCCCGCCGATCTGGCCGAAGAGGTGGGCATGTCCACCCGTCAGTTGGAACGGCTGTTCCGCCGTTACCTGAACCGCTCGCCCAAGCGATATTACATGGAACTGCGGCTGCAAAAGGCGCGCAACCTGCTGATGCAGACGGATATGAGCGTGATCAACGTGGCGCTGGCCTGCGGCTTTGCCTCGCCCTCGCATTTCTCGAAATGCTACCGCGCGCATTACAACACGACACCCTACCGCGAGCGGGGAACGCAGGGCGGCGGGACGGGGGTACGGCTTTCCATCTAGGGGGTAGGCGGGTTTGGTGATCGGTCGGCGCGGCGTTCTTGCGCTTTTGTCCACGGCGGCGATGGCGGGCATGGCCCGTGCCTCGGACCTGTCGGTGGCCGTGATCGGCGCTGGCATGGCGGGTCTTGCGGCGGCGGCGGCGCTGCGCGGGGCGGGGGCCGCCGTCACGGTCTATGAGGCGCGCGACCGCATCGGTGGCCGCGTCTGGACGGATCGAGGCTGGCCGGGCCTGCCCGTCGATATGGGCGCAAGCTGGATCCATGGCACCAAGGGCAACCCGCTGACGCGCATGGCCGAAGCGGCACGGCTGGCGCTTTATCGCACCAGCTATGACAGCGGCGCGACCTTCCGCGACGGGGCCGTGGCTGCGGACCTGCCCGATCCCTTTGACCTGCTGGCCAATGCCCAGACGGCGGCATGGGAAGCGGGGGACGATCTGCCCCTGCGCGACGCGGTCGAGCGGCTGCACGACTGGCGCGTCCTGTCCGATGGGCAACGCGCGGCGATGCGCGCCGCGATCTACCGCAATGTCGAACTGGAATATGCGGCGGATTGGGGCGCGCTTTCTGCCCGCCATTTCGACGCGGGCGACGCCTTTGGTGGCGGCGACGCGCTGATCCTGCCGGGGTATGACGGACTGGCGCGGCATGCCGCGCAGGGGTTGGACATCCGGCTGGGCGCGCGCGTGGCGCGGATCACGGCAACGGCAGGCGGGGTGATCTTGACCATGGCCGACGGTGGCACGGTGGCCGCTGACGCGGTGGTGTGCACCCTGCCGCTGGGCGTCCTGCAGGCCGGGACGGTGACCTTCGACCCGCCCCTGTCGGCCGAACGGCAGGCGGCGCTGGACCGGTTGGGCATGGGCCTGCTGAACAAGCTGTGGCTGCGCTTCGACGCGCCCCCGCCGGTGCCGCCGGTCGACTGGCTGACCGACCTGACCGCGCCGGATGACCTGTGGCCGGAATGGGTGAACCCCGGCGCGCGGACCGGGTTGCCGCTGCTGATGGCCTTCAACGCCGCCACGCGCGCCGAAGAGGTGGAGGGCTGGACCGATGCCGACACCGTCGCTTCGGCAAGTGATACGCTGCGCGCCATGTTCGGCACCGCCTTTCCCCGTCCCGTGGCGGGAAAGCCCACGCGCTGGCGGGGCGATCCGCTGGCGGGCGGGTCCTATTCCTTCGTCGCGACCGGCAGCCTGCCAGAGGATCGCGCCGCGCTTGCCGGGGCCGAGTGGGACGGGCAGCTGGTCTTTGCGGGCGAGGCGACGTCGTCCGCCCACGCCTCGACCGCGCATGGGGCGTGGCTGTCAGGTCAAGAAGCCGTGCGTGTTCTGCTGGGCTAGGGCGGCGCGCGTCACGGACAGGCGGTTGCGGCGCACCAGCCCCGGCATGGATCCGCGCAGAGGGTGCCGCGCGCGAGGAGGCCGTCAATCCTCTAGCTCGGCATCCCAGTAGAGGTAATCCATCCAGCTTTCATGCAGGTGGTTGGGCGGGAACTTCCTTCCATGCGCCTGCATCTCATCGGCCGTGGGCTGGCGCGGCGGGCGCATCAGGTGCAGGCCCGACTGTTTCAACGTGCGCGATCCTTTGCGAAGGTTGCAGGGGGAGCAGGCGGCGACGACATTCTCCCAAGAGGTGACGCCGCCGCGCGACCGGGGCAGGACGTGGTCAAAGGTCAGATCCCCCTTCGCGCCGCAATATTGGCAGGAAAATTCGTCCCGCAGAAAAAGATTGAAGCGCGTGAAGGCCACGCGCTTCTGGGGTTTGACGTAGTCTTTCAGCACGACGACCGAGGGTATGCGGAACTCTTGCCTTTGGCTGCGGACGATGTGGTCATATTCCGCAACGATCTGCACCCGGTCCAGCACTGCGGCCTTGATCGCCTCTTGCCACGGCCAGAGGCTGAGCGGGTAGTAGCTGAGCGGGCGGTAATCCGCATTCAGCACCAAAGCGGGGTAATGCTTCAGCGCCGCCGGATCCCGTACGAACTGTGTCCTGAAATCGCCGTCCATGCCCTTGAGAGACTCCGCTTTCGTCCTGCAGTCCACCGACCCAGGGCGGGGAGCCCCGCCCCGACATGCCCACTATATCTGGCGTTTCGTGACTGGCAAGCCCAAGAGGCTGTGGTGCCCCGTCACATTCGCCTAAGGATGCGGGATACAGGGGAAAGGTGACGGGGGCGTGACGGTTCCGCCTGTTTGCTGGGCGGAAGGGGTGCGCGGGGGCGGCAGTCGACGCGAAATCGTCTGGTGCCCCCTTGTTGTCTGACCACTGGACGGGCGGCAGGTCTGGCGGGTCTTTGTCGAAAGAGCGCAAGGAGGGTCGAAAGGCGCCAGTGGCGCGTTTCGACCCTCCGCCGGCAGGGCCGCGCACGACGCGCCGGGGCGGGTCGTGCGCGGCCCGTGGCTTTGGGCCAAGGGCCGGACCCACCGGTTGTTCCCAATGCAGAAGATGCCAAAGGGCGGCCCGGTTCCCCGGACCGCCCCGTTCATTCCGACGCCAACCCTTAATGCGCGGCGTCCACCGCGCGCTTGGTCAGCACCTTCACGAGGTTCGCGCGATAGGCCGGGGTCCCGTGCAGGTCGCCGATCAGACCCTCGGACGACACCGTCAACCCCGCGATGGCCGAGGCAGAGAAGTTGCCCGACAGCGCCTTCTCGGCCTCTGTCCAGCGGAAGACGCCGTTGTTGGACGCCCCGGTCACCGCCACCCGCACGCCATCGGCGAACTTCGCGACGAACACCGCCGTCAGCGCAAAGCGGCTGGCGGGCTGGTTGAACTTCACATAGGCGGCCTTCTGCGGCACCGGGAAGGTCACGCCCGTGACGATCTCGCCTTCCTCCAAAGCGGTGGTGAACATGCCTTGGAAGTAGTCGTCCGCCGCGATCTTGCGCTTGTTCGTCACCACCGTCGCGCCCGACCCCAACACGCCCGCCGGATAGCAGGCCGCCGGGTCGTTGTTGGCGATGGAGCCGCCGATCGTGCCACGGTTCCTGACCGCCGGATCACCGATCCCCCCCGCCAG
>JBDKFE010000069.1:0-30816 GCA_039798885.1 Pseudomonadota bacterium
GAAGAAATTTGGATGGCCGCGCCTAGTGCGCGGCCTTCTTCTTTCCGGTGATCGCGGCGAAGGCGGG
This sequence comes from Pseudomonadota bacterium, assembly GCA_039798885.1. Taxonomy (GTDB): domain Bacteria; phylum Pseudomonadota; class Alphaproteobacteria; order Rhodobacterales; family Rhodobacteraceae; genus Paragemmobacter. The sequence continues at coordinate 68 of JBDKFE010000069.1, forward strand.
GCCAATCACGCGCGTGGCAATGGGGATCAGCGCGACCCCAAGGATCAGGCCGAAAATTCCATCCAGCGTTGCCGTGACCAGCCAAGCGACGAAGCCTTGGGCGACGGGTGCAGCATGGGCCACGATATCGGCGATGTGGTGGATTTCATGGTAGAGCCACGGCCAGCCCAGCACCTCTAGCCCGTGGGTGACGATGTTGCCGCCCACCCACAGCATCGCCGCCGTGCCGACGAGCGAGAGGAAGGCCATCAGCTTTGGCATGGCCAGCACCAGCCCACGGCCAAGCGCGCGCCCTGCCCCGGTGCGGCCCGTGGCTGCCATGTGCAGGCCCACATCATCCATCTTCACGATCAGTGCCACGGCACCATAGACAGCCACGGTGATCAGGATGCCCACGACCGCCAGCGTGACGGCCTGCATGGCGAAGCTGGGGCTTTCGATGGTGGCCAGCGCGATGGTCATGATTTCGGCCGAGAGGATGAAGTCGGTCTTGATGGCACCTGCGACCTTTTCTTCCTCTAGATGGGCGGGATCGGCGGTGTCGTAATCGGCTTCGACGGCGGCATCGGCATGGGGGGCGAAGGCGTGGACGACCTTTTCCGCCCCTTCGAAGCAGAGATAGGCCCCGCCCAGCATCAGAAGTGGCGTGATGACGGCAGGAAGGAAATGGTCCAGCGCAAGCAGCGCAGGCAGCAGGATCAGAAGCTTGTTGCGAAGGGAGCCAAGCGCGATGCGCCAGATGATGGGCAATTCGCGGTCGGCTGAAAAGCCATGGACGTATTTGGGCGTCACGGCGGCGTCGTCGATCACCACCCCGGCGGCCTTGGTCCCGGCCTTGGCGGCGGCGGCGGCGATGTCGTCCACGGAGGCGGCGGCGACCTTGGCGATGGCGGCCACGTCATCCAGCAGAGCAAGCAAACCACTCATGCAAATCTTCCTTTGTGCGTAAGTGTCCTACCTAGCGCGTCGGCGGCTATTTGGCAAAGGGGCCGGGATGTTAGCGCAAACCGCCGCTGTTTGCGTTAACATGTTGATTTAACATCATTTCACGGCTTTTCGACTCTCTCCTCAGCGGCTAATCGCAGGGCACGACAGGCAACGGCACGGAGCGGCAGTTATGACCATCACCATCGGCATCAACGGTTTCGGGCGCATCGGGCGCTGCACGCTGGCCCATATCGCCGAAAGCAACCGCAATGATGTGCAGGTGGTGGCGATCAATGCCACGGGCCCGATTGAAACGAACGCGCATCTTCTGAAATACGACTCGGTGCATGGTCGCTTCCCCGGCACGGTGAAGGTGAAGGACAACACGCTGGATCTGGGGCGCGGACCCATCCGGGTGATGAGCACCTATAACCCGGAAGAGCTGGATTGGGACGGGGTGGATGTGGTGCTGGAATGCACGGGCACGTTCAACGACCGCGACAAGGCGGGCGTCCATCTGGGGCGCGGCGCGAAGCGTGTGCTGGTCAGCGCGCCTGCCAAGCGGGCGGACAAGACCGTGGTCTATGGGGTGAATCACCGCAGCCTGACGGCAGAGCATCTGGTCGTGTCCAACGGGTCCTGCACGACCAATTGCCTTGCGCCGCTGGCGAAGGTGCTGAACGACGCGATCGGGATCGACAGCGGCATCATGACGACGATCCATTCCTATACGGGCGACCAGCCGACGCTGGATCGTCGGCACAAGGACCTGTATCGCGCGCGGGCGGCGGCGATGGCGATGATCCCCACTTCCACCGGGGCGGCAAAGGCGCTGGGCGAGGTGCTGCCAGAGCTTGCGGGAAAGCTGGACGGGACGGCGATCCGGGTGCCAACGCCGAATGTCAGCGCGGTGGACCTGACCTTCGTGGCGGGGAAATCGGTGAGCGTGGCCGATGTGAACGAGATCGTGCGCGAGGCGGCGGCGGGCTATATGGGCATGGTTTTGGCCTATGATCCCGAACCCAAGGTGTCGATCGACTTCAACCACACGCCGCATTCGTCTATCTTTGCCCCGGACCAGACCAAGGTGGTCGGGGGCCGCACGGTGCGCGTGCTGGCGTGGTATGACAACGAGTGGGGCTTCTCCTGCCGGATGGCCGATGTGGCCGGGGTGATGGGGCGGCTCCTCCACTGATGGAGGGGTCGTGACCGACCGGATTGCACTGGCACTTGGGATCGCCATTATCGGGCTGATCACGCTGGACCTTGCCGCAAATGAGGGCAAAGCGTCGCTCTTTCTGGCAAGAAAGCTGTTCTCGTTCATCGGTTTCTTGGCATTCTGGACCTGACCGCGCGCGAGTCGGGTTGATCTTCGCGGCGTTCTGCGGATGTTAGCGCTATCGCCCCCGGTGGATTCGTGGTGGATCTTGGGGGGCACTGCCAATTGGAGGACGTGCCATGACCGTCAAGGTTGCCATCAATGGGTTCGGTCGGATCGGGCGCAACGTGCTGCGCGGGATCATCGAGTCGGGTCGCAAGGATATCGAGGTCGTGGCGATCAACGATCTGGGTCCGGTCGAGACGAACGCGCATCTGCTGCGCTTCGATTCGGTGCATGGCCGCTTTCCCGCGACGGTGACCACGGGTGACGATTGGATCGACGTCGGTCGCGGGCCGATGAAGGTGACCGCGATCCGCAACCCGGCAGACCTGCCTTGGGGCCATGTGGACATCGTGATGGAATGCACGGGCATCTTCACCAGCAAGGAAAAGTGCTTGGCCCATCTTGAGAACGGGTCGAAGCGCGTCCTGATCTCGGCCCCCGGCGACAATGCCGACAAGACGATCGTCTATGGCGTGAACCACCACACGCTGACCAAGGAGGACGTCATCGTCTCCAACGCTTCTTGCACCACGAACTGCCTGTCGCCGGTGGCGAAGGTGCTGAACGAGGTGGTGGGGATCGAAAAGGGGATGATGACGACCATCCATTCCTATACCGGCGACCAGCCGACGCTGGACACGATGCACAAGGACCTTTATCGCGCCCGCGCGGCGGCGCTGTCGATGATCCCGACCTCGACAGGTGCGGCAAAGGCCGTGGGTCTGGTGCTGCCAGAGTTGAAGGGCAAGCTGGACGGGTTCGCGATCCGCGTTCCGACGCCGAATGTGTCGGTCGTGGACCTGAAGTTCATCGCCAAGCGCGCAACGACCGTGGAAGAGATCAACGCGGCGATCAAGGCGGCGGCGGATGGCCCGATGAAGGGCATTCTGGGCTATACCGAGTTCAAGAACGTCTCGTCCGACTTCAACCACGATCCGCATTCGTCGGTCTTCCATATGGATCAGACCAAGGTGATGGATGGGACCTTCGTGTCGATCCTGTCGTGGTATGACAATGAATGGGGCTTTTCGAACCGGATGGCGGATACCGCTGTGGCGATGGGCAAGCTGATCTGATCACCCTGCCTTTTTGCGGGGTTACGGGGGCGGCCTTTGGGTCGCCCCTTTGTTTTTGCACGACCTATGCGCCCTATGCATGGCGGCTTCCTTGCATCGGGCGTTGTTGGCGCCACAGGGAAGGCCCATCTTCACGGCATGCCGAAGGGATAACCGAGAAGCCCTTGGCAAGTTCGTGAAGGGAACGAGAGATGAAACTGATCGACACGCTGAAAGCCGCTGCCGCGACCCGCGCACTTTACAAGCGGACCCGTGACGAGATCGCCAGACTGCCGCGGGATGTGGCGCTGGACCTTGGGATCTTCCCAGAGGATGCGGATCGCATCGCTTGGGCGGCCGTTTACGGCAAGTAAGGTTGGACGCCATCGCGTCGGAAGGGGGCCCCTGCGGCCCCCTTTTCCGTTTCAGGGGAAGCGCGCGGCGAGTGCGGCCTGCACCGGGGGGGTCACGAATTTCGACACGTCGCCGCCGAGACGGGCGATTTCCTTGACCAGTTTCGAGGCGATGGCCTGACGGCGGGCATCGGCCATCATGAAGACCGTCTCGATGCTGGCATCCAGCGCGCGGTTCATGCCGACCATCTGGAATTCATATTCGAAATCCGCCACGGCGCGCAGGCCGCGCACGATGACCGTCGCGCCCACGTCGCGCGCGCAGTCGATCAGCAGGTTCTCGAACGGGTGGACCACGATCTCGCCCCCGGTCTTGGCCTGAATCGAGTCGCATTCCGCGCGCACCATGGCCACGCGTTCCTCAAGCGAGAAGAGCGGGCTCTTGTCGCGGTTGATCGCCACGCCGATCACCAGACGATCCACGAGCGCCATGGCCCGCTGGATGATGTCCACATGCCCCAGCGTGATCGGGTCAAAGGTGCCCGGATAGAGGCCGATGCGCATGGGTCCCCTCCCCCTTTAAGTCGCGTCATTGGCACGCAACATTATTGCTTTGGGGGATGCAAGGGGCAAAACCGACGAAAAGGCGGGACGATCAGAAGCCTTTGATCATGCCTTCAAGGGCGTCCTTCTCCATCGCGAGTTCCGTGAGCCGCGCTTTGACCACGTCACCGATGGAGATGAGCCCCACCATCTGCGTCCCCTCCATCACCGGCATGTGGCGGAAGCGCCCGTCCGTCATCTTTTGCAGCACGTCATTGGCCTGTTCGTCGCGGCGGCAGCCGACGATGCTGGCGGTCATGATGCTGTCCACCGTTTCGGCCATGCAGGCGGTGCCCCGGCGGCCCAATTCGCGGACGATGTCGCGTTCGGACACGATCCCCGCGACGCGCTTGCCATCGGGCGAGACGATCACCGCGCCGATCCGGCGGGTGGAGAGGACTTCCGCAGCCTTGGCCACGGTCGTTCCCGGGGTCACCGTCACCACACCGTCATCCGACTTGGTCTTCAGGATTTGCTGGACGAGCATCGCGAACCTCCTTGTTCCGATGGGGAAAGGGTCCGCCCGACACTGAGTCCTGTCAAGTCAGGGATTCACGTTCAGGGATTCCAGTCGCAGGACTTCTCGCCTTAAGCCTGTGGCGAGGAGGTCGGCAAAGCGGTTGAGCCGTTCAACCCGGCCATCGTCGGCATGGCGGATGAGCCAGAAGCTGCGGGTAAGGGCGACTTGGTCCGGGATGACCTGCACCAGTTCCGGGGCGGCGGGAAGGGCGAAGTCATGCACGACGCCCACACCTGCCCCGGCGCGCAGCCAGTTCAGTTGGACAGAGACGGAGTTGGAGGCAAGCGCGACGCTGCGCGCGCCCAGTTCGGCAAGGTAGTCCAGTTCCTTGTCGTGGATCATATCGGGGATATAGCCGACAAGGCGGTGGCGGCTTAGGTCCTGCGGGGAACGCAGCGGTGCGGCATGGGCAAGGTAGTCGGGATGGGCCGCGAGGTGGAGGTGGTAGTCGGTCAGCTTCTGTACGGTCAGGCGGCCTGCGGTCGGGCCGCTGACGGCGATGGCAAGATCGGCTTCGCGTTTCGACAGGTTGAAGACACGGGGGAGAGCGACGATCTGCACCTCTAGCCCGGGGTTGGCGTCGCAGATTTCGGCCAGCACCTGTGGGAGCAGGTAGTTGGCGCAGCCATCGGGGGCACCGATGCGGATCTGGCCGGACAGGCCTTCGGGGCCGGAAAGCGCCTCGCGCGCGCCGTCCAGCGCGGTTTCGGCGCGTTCGGCATGGGGCAAAAGGCGGGTACCTTCTTCCGTCAGGGCATAACCTTGGGGGGATTTGGCAAAGAGGCGGGCGCCCATGCTTTCCTCTAGCCGGGCGATGCGGCGGCCGACAGTGGCGGCGTCGATCTTGAGCCGCTTGCCCGCGCCCGACAGGCTTTCGCTGCGGGCGACGGCGAGGAAGATGCGGAGGTCGTCCCAGTCCATTCCTAAATCCTATGCAACGCGAGGGTGGCGGCCGTCACGCCGGGGTGGCTGCACGGACCCCGTGCGGCCGCCCCGGGGGGGCGGGACGGCCGCCGCCCGTGGCTTTGGGCCACGGGCGAATCCTGAGCGTTGCGCGGGAATGGTTTGCTGGTTCGCAGGCCGCGCTTGGGTCGCGGTCCGGCCCCGCGCGGCAAACGGGAGGGAAGGGAAAACAGAAGGCAGAAACGGCCGTGAGGTGAAGGGGGCCACGGGTGCCCCTGACCCTGTCAGTCCTTGGTCTTGCGCGCCTCGGCGGCGGCTTTCATGCGGGCGAGGAGGTCGGCCTTTTTCTGTGCCGCCTTGTCATCGCCCTTGGGCGCGCCACGGCGCGGTTGGTCGAGCGGGTGGTGGCTGTCTTTGGCGGCTTTCGGGTTGCCGTTCTTGCCATAGTCCATGGGGCGGGCCTTTCGGGGAGCAAAGAAGAAGGGCGCCCCTTGGCAGGGCGCCCCCTTGGGTTAGCACGGGTTCGCGGATCAGACCAGCGACGGGTCGATCTGCTTGCAGGCCGCGACAAGGCCTTTCACGGCGTCGATGGATTTGGTCATCATCGCCTGTTCGTCGGCGTTCAGCTTGATGTCAACGATGCGTTCGATGCCGTTCTTGCCGATGATCGTGGGCACGCCGACGTAAAGACCGTCCAGACCATAGGCACCCTTCACATAGGCCGCGCAGGGCAGCAGGCGCTTTTGGTCCTTGAGGAAGGCTTCGGCCATTTCGATGGCGCTGGTTGCGGGGGCGTAGAAGGCCGAGCCGGTCTTCAGCAAGCCCACGATTTCCGCGCCGCCGTCACGGGTGCGCTGGACGATGGCGTCCAGCTTTTCCTGCGTGGTCCAGCCCATTTGGACAAGGTCGGGAAGCGGGATGCCCGCGACGGTGGAATAGCGGGTCAGGGGGACCATCGTGTCGCCATGGCCGCCGAGGACGAAGGCCGTCACGTCGCGCATGGAGACGTTGAATTCGACCGAAAGGAAGTGGCGGAAGCGGGCGGAGTCCAGCACCCCCGCCATGCCGACGACCATGTGGTGCGGCAGGCCCGAGAATTCGCGCAGCGCCCAGACCATCGCGTCAAGCGGGTTGGTGATGCAGATGACAAAGGCGTTCGGAGCATGGGCCTTGATGCCTTCGCCCACCGACTTCATCACCTTGAGGTTGATGCCCAGAAGGTCGTCGCGGCTCATCCCCGGTTTGCGGGGAACGCCGGCGGTGACGATGCAGACATCGGCGCCTGCGATGTCGGCATAGTCGTTGGTGCCTTTCATCGTGGCGTCGAAGCCTTCGGACGGGCCGGATTGCGCGATGTCGAGCGACTTGCCCTGCGGGGTGCCTTCGGCGATGTCGAAGAGCACCACGTCGCCGAGTTCCTTGATGGCGGCGAGATGGGCGAGCGTGCCGCCGATCTGGCCGGCGCCGATGAGGGCGATCTTGGGTCGTGCCATGGTCCGGATCCTCCGTTCGGAATGAGTCGGGTGGTTTGCTACGCCCCTGCGGCGCGTCTGGCAAGCGTCCAGAGGGGTTTCGGTATGCAATGGTATGCGGCAAATTAAGCAAGCGTGGTGGTGGGGGGTGGATGTTTGCGCTAAAGCTGCGGGAAGGTGCGGGGGTCGGGCGATGGACGGGATCTGGTTCTGGGCGGCGGCGGTGGCGGCGGCGGTCTTTGTCGGCGCGGGCAAGGGCGGGATTCCCGTCGTGGGGATGCTGGGCGTGCCGGTGTTGGCGCTGGCGATCAACCCGGTGACGGCGGCGGGTCTGTTGCTGCCGGTCTATGTGGTGTCGGACATCTTTGGCCTTTGGGCCTATCGGCGGGAATTCGACCGGCGGGTTTTGGCGATCCTTCTGCCCGGCGCGATGGTGGGGATCGGGGTCGGCTGGGCCACGGCATCGGTTGTGTCCGAGGCGGTGGTCACGGGGCTGATCGGGGCGATAGGGGTGGTCTTCGCGCTGAACCTGATCCTGCGGCCAAAGCGCGAGGCTGCGGCGCGGCGGGCCGAGGTGGCGCCGGGTCTGTTCTGGGGCGCGGTGACGGGGTTCACGAGTTTCGTGAGCCATTCGGGCGCACCGCCCTATCAGGTCTATACGCTGCCATTGAAGATGACGAAGACGGTCTTTGCGGGCACATCGACCATCGCCTTTGCGGTGATCAATGCGGTGAAACTGCTGCCCTATTGGGCGCTTGGGCAGTTGAGCCCTGCGAACCTGCATGTGGCTGTGCTGCTGATGCCCGTTGCGGCGCTGGCGGTGTTTGCGGGCGTGCGGTTTGTGCGGGTCCTGCCGGAGGCGCTGTTCTTCCGGATCGTGACATGGGCGCTGCTGGGGGTTTCGGCAAAGCTGGTCTGGGATGGCCTGACGGGGGTTTAGGGGGCGTTTCTTCCGGGGGGCTGCGGGGGCGGGGCGGCCCCCCGCCCTTTGCGTTGCGTCATTCTTGCTGCGCTGCGGCATTTTTGGACTTGCCGAAGCTTTCGAAATCGTGCCTTTGGGCGAAAGAATATTTCGTGGAGGCGAATCCGATGCTGCGTCCGTTCCGGTCCGTCCTGTACATCCCCGCGTCGAAGGAGCGGGCGCTGGAGAAGGCGCGCGAGATTGCGGCGGATGCGATCATCTTTGATCTGGAGGATGCGGTGGCGCCCGAGGAGAAGGCGCAGGCGCGGCTGACGCTGGCGCGGTTCCTGTCCGAGGTGGATTACGCGCCGCGCTACCGGATCGTGCGGATCAACGGCTTTGACACGGTCTGGGGGCGCGAGGATGCGCTGGCCTTTGGCAGGCATGCGGGCGCGGATGCGGTGCTGGTGCCCAAGGTGGGAGGGCCTGCCGATCTGGATGCCGTGGCGGGGATCGTGGGGGGCAAGCCGCTTTGGGCGATGATGGAGACGGCGGCGGGGATGCTGAACGCGGCGGGCATCGCGGCGCATGGGCGGCTGGAGGGGATGGTCATGGGGACCAACGATCTGGCCAAGGAATTGGGCGCGCGGGGGCGGGCGGATCGGCTGCCGCTGATGGCGGGGCTGGGGCTGTGCCTGCTGGCAGCAAAGGCGTCGGGGCGGGTGATCGTGGATGGGGTCTACAACGCGTTCCGCGATGACGACGGGCTGCGGGCGGAATGCGCGCAGGGGCGGGACATGGGGTTCGACGGCAAGACGCTGATCCATCCGTTGCAGGTGGAGATGTGCAACGCGGTCTTTGCGCCTTCGGCCGAGGAGGTCGATTTGGCAAAGCGGCAGATTGCGGCCTTTAACGCGGCGCAGGCGCAGGGGCAGGGGGTGGCGGTGCTGGATGGGCGGATCGTCGAGAACCTGCATGTGGTCAGCGCGCAGGCGGTGCTGGCCAAGGCCGATGCCATCGCGGCGCGGCGCGACTGGGCGCAGCGAATTGCACCGGCGGCGGAATGAGGGCAGGGTACGCGCGCATTGAACCCTTGGAGGTGTGAGCGATGACCCTGTTGATCCTTGGACTGGCCCTGTGGTGGGTGGCGCATCTGTTCAAGCGGCTTGCCCCCGATGCACGGGCGCGGCTGGGCGATCCCGGCAAGGGGATCGTGGCGGTGGCCGTACTGGCATCCGTCGTGATGATGTATTTCGGCTATTCCTCGGCAGAGGGTCCTGTCTGGTGGGGGCGGTCCCCGGCGCTGGTGGGGATCAACAACCTGCTGATGGTACTGGCGGTTTATCTCTATGCCGCGTCCGGCACCAAGGCGGCGCTGGCGCGGAAGATCCGGCATCCGCAACTGACGGCGGTCAAGACTTGGGCGCTGGCGCATCTGCTGGTGAATGGCGATCTGCCATCGGTCATCCTGTTCGGCGGGCTGCTGGCTTGGGCCGTGGTGTCGGTCATCCTGATCAACCGGGCGCAGCGCGACTGGACGCCCCCTGTCGCGAAGTCGGGGGCAGAGTGGAAGGCCATCGTCGGGACCGTGGTGGTGCTGGTTGTCATCATGCTGGTGCATAACTGGCTGGGCTATCAGCCGTGGGGTTGAGGGGGTGAGGGCATGAAGCTGTATCGGTTTCTGTCGGAGGACGACACCTCGGCCTTTTGCCACAAGGTGACGGCGGCGCTGAACAAGGGGTGGGAATTGCACGGCGCCCCCACCTATGCCTTTGACGCCGCGCGTGGCGTGATGCGCTGCGGGCAGGCGGTGGTGAAAGAGGTACCGGGCACCTATAGCCCGGATGTGAAACTGGGTGAGCAGTGAGGGCTGGCCTTCGGGCCAGTCCTGCGGGAGACAAGGCGATGAAGACCAATCCGGGGCGGTTTTTCGAAGATTACCGTTTGGGCGAAACGATCGTTCATGCGGTGCCGCGGACGGTATCGGGGGGGGAGCGGGCGCTTTACCATGCGCTTTATCCGGCGCGGGGGGCGCTTTATTCATCGGACGAATTCGCGCGGGGCTGCGGGTTGCCTGCGGCCCCGGTGGATGACCTGATCGCCTTTCATCTGGTGTTCGGCAAGACCGTGCCGGATGTCAGCCTGAACGCGGTGGCCAATCTGGGCTATGCCGAGGGACGGTGGCTGGCGCAGGTCTATCCGGGCGATACGCTGCGGTCGGAATCCACCGTGATCGGGTTGAAGGAAAACTCTAACGGCAAATCGGGCGTCGTCTGGGTGCGGACCAAGGGCATCAACCAGCGCGACGAGGTGGTGTTGGAATATGTCCGCTGGGTGATGGTGAAGAAGAACCGTCTTGATTTGCCCGCGCCTGCGGCGGTGACGCCGTCGCTGGCCCCGGTGGTGGTGCCCGAGGCGTTGGTGGTGCCCAAGCGGCTGGATTTCACGCGCTATGACTTTGCACAGGCGGGGGAGTGGCATCGCTTCGGCGATTACACTGTGGGAGAGCGGATCGACCATCTGGACGGGGTGACGGTCGAAGAGGCAGATCACCTGATGGCGACGCGGCTGTGGCAGAACACATCGAAGGTGCATTTCGACGTGACCCAGCGCGCGGATGGGCGGCGGCTGGTCTATGGCGGGCATGTGATTTCGCTGGCCCGCGCGCTGTCGTTCAACGGCTTGGCCAATGCGCAGATGATCGTGGCGCTGAATGCGGGGGCGCATGCGAATCCCTGTTTTGCAGGCGATACGGTGCGGGCGTGGTCAGAGGTGCTGGACAAGGCCCTGACATCCGCGCCGGGGGTGGGGGCGCTGCGGTTGCGGCTGGTGGCGGTGAAGGACGGCGGTACCAAGGACGGGGATGTGCCCTTCGCGCTGAAGGGGGGGGATGGGAAATACCTGCCAGAGGTTCTGCTGGACCTTGATTACTGGGCGCTGGTGCCGGTGTGAGCGGTGTTGTGATCACAGAACTGGCCGCTTGACCTGCGGTCTCGTTCGCGCAACATTTCGGCCATGCTGCGTGTGATCGGTGCCTTGCTTGTGTTGCTATGCCTCTCTTCGGTGGTTGCCGCCGAGGGGTCTTGGTCATCCGGATCGACAGAGGCGGAAGCGGACGGCGTCTGGTCCAAGAGCAAGGCCGAGGCGGAGGTGGCGGGCGACGCGCCCGACTTGACCGACGCGGAATGGTTCGTGCGCGACGTCATGCTGTCGATCTTTTATCACGAGTTGGGTCACGCGCTGATCGACGTGATGCAGTTGCCCGTGCTGGGGCTGGAGGAGGATGCGGCGGATGTGCTGTCGGTCGTGATGATCGACCGGCTGTGGGATGCCGAATCGGCCGAGGCGAAGGTGGCGGCGGCGGCGACCTTCTGGGCGACGAGCGCGCTGGCATCGGCGGAAGCGGGCGATGAGCCGGCCTTCTGGGGCGTGCATTCGCCCGATGAGCGGCGGTATTTCACCTATCTGTGCCTATACTACGGCGGCGCGCCCGACGAGCGCGAGGCGATGGCGATCGAATTCGGGCTGCCCGAGGATCGCGCCGTGTCCTGCGCCGAGGAGTTCGATCTGGCCGCGTCGTCCTGGGGTGTCTATCTGGACGAGCTTGAGGCGGCAGGGCCGGGCGACAGCCTTGTCTGGCAAGGGGATGGCGCGCCTGCCGATTATGTGGCGGCGGCGATCCGGGAAGAGGTGGACTACCTGAACTCTGTCTGGACGCTGCCAGAGCCCGTGGCGGTGCAGGTCGCCCCCTGCGACGAGGCGAACGCCTTCTATGACCCCGAGGCGAAGATGATCACCATGTGCAGCGAGATGGCGGAATACGCGCTGACCGCCGCGCCCTGATTTGTGATCACGAATTTTTCGGGCGTGATCACATCGGTGATTTTTTCTTTAGGTTAGCGCGAACAATGCCGTAACTGCGGCGTTCTGATGCGTGACTTGCCCGGAAAAACCGCTATTCAGACATGCAGAACAAGCAGACCGCGCGCGCCCGCCGGACCACGGCAGGGCATGCCAGCGACGAAGGGAACCGAGATGGCTGATGTGAAGCGGGTCGAGCGGCCCCTTTCTCCGCATTTGCAGATTTACCGGTGGCAGTTGCCGATGCTGACGTCGATCCTGACGCGGATCACCGGCAATGGGCTGATCGTTGGGACGGTGCTGGCGGTGTGGTGGCTGCTGTCTGCGGCGGTGTCGCCGGAGTATTTCGCGATTGCGGATGCGGTGGCGACAAGCTGGTTCGGCGATCTGGTCTTTACGCTGTCGGCTTGGGCGCTGTGGTATCACTACCTCGCGGGCATTCGGCATCTGATCTATGACGCGGGCAAGGGGCTGGACATCCCGACGGCGGAAAAGCTGGGCTGGGCCTGTATCATCGGATCGGTCGTGCTGACCGTCCTGACCGTCATCATCGTGTAAGGGGGGGCGGGGGATGCGTTATCTGACCGACCGTAAGCGCGCCATGGGCAAGGGCGCGGGACATGCGGGGACCGAGCATCACTGGTATATGCAGGTAAGCGCGGTGGCGCTGGCCTTTCTGCTGCCGGTGTGGGTGTTCCTCTTTGGTCGTGCGCTGGGGCAGGGGCATGAGGCGGTACTGGCAACCTTTGCGCGGCCCTTCCCGGCGATTGTCACGGGGTTGGTGCTGTTCGTGTCGATGCGCCATTTCGCCAAGGGCGCGCAGATGATGATCGAGGATTATGCGCGGGGGACCACGAAAAAGGCCCTCGTGATCGCGGCGATATCGCTTTCCTACGTGGTGATGGCGACGGGGTTCTATGCCCTTGTCCGCATCGCGCTTTGAGATTTGGGGCTGAGATGACGGCTTATCCGTATGAAGTGCATGACTACGATGTGGTCGTGGTGGGGGCAGGCGGCGCGGGGCTGCGCGCGACGCTGGGCATGGCCGAGCAGGGGCTGCGGACGGCCTGCGTGACGAAGGTTTTCCCGACGCGGTCGCATACCGTGGCGGCGCAGGGGGGCATTGCGGCCTCGCTTGGGAATATGGGCCCGGATTCGTGGCAGTGGCACATGTACGACACCGTGAAGGGGTCGGACTGGCTGGGCGACACGGATGCGATGGAATATCTGGCGCGTGAGGCCCCGAAGGCCGTTTACGAGTTGGAGCATTACGGCGTGCCGTTTTCCCGCACGGAAGAGGGGAAGATTTACCAGCGCCCCTTTGGCGGCCATACGACCGAGTTTGGCGAAGGCCCGCCGGTGCAGCGCACCTGTGCCGCCGCCGACCGGACGGGCCATGCGATCCTGCACACGCTGTACGGGCAGAGCCTGAAGAACAATGCGGAGTTCTTCATCGAGTATTTCGCGCTGGACCTGATCATCACGGATGGGGCCTGCACGGGGGTCGTGGCGTGGAAGCTGGATGACGGCACGATCCATGTGTTCAACGCGAAGATGGTGGTGCTGGCGACGGGCGGCTATGGCCGGGCCTATTTCAGCGCGACCTCTGCCCATACCTGCACCGGGGATGGGGGGGGCATGGTGGCGCGGGCCGGGTTGCCGTTGCAGGATATGGAATTCGTGCAGTTCCATCCGACGGGGATTTACGGGTCGGGCTGTCTGATCACCGAAGGCGCGCGCGGTGAGGGGGGCTATCTGACCAATGCCAATGGCGAGCGGTTCATGGAACGCTATGCGCCGCATTACAAGGACTTGGCACCGCGCGACTATGTCAGCCGCTGCATGACGCTTGAAATCCGCGAAGGACGGGGCGTGGGCGCAAATGGCGACCATATCCATCTGCACCTGAACCACCTGCCGAAAGAGACGCTGGAGTTGCGCCTGCCGGGGATTTCGGAATCCGCGCGCATCTTCGCGGGGGTGGACCTGACGAAAGAGCCGATCCCGGTGCTGCCCACCGTGCATTACAACATGGGCGGCATCCCGACGAATTACTGGGGCGAGGTGCTGGCCCCGACCGAGGGCAACCCGGATGCGATCTTCCCCGGCCTGATGGCGGTGGGTGAGGCGGGCTGTGCCAGCGTGCATGGCGCGAATCGGCTGGGGTCGAATTCGCTGATCGACCTTGTGGTGTTCGGGCGTGCGGCGGCGATCCGGGCGGGGCAGATCGTGGACCCGAAGGCCCCGGTCGCCCCGGTGAACCGGGCGGAAGTGGACAAGGCGCTGACGCGGTTCGACGCGCTGCGCCATGCCTCTGGCGGTACGCCCACGGCGGCGCTGCGGCTGGAGATGCAAAAGACCATGCAGGCGGATGCGGCGGTGTTCCGGGCCGAGGCGACGCTGGCCGAGGGTGAGCGGAAGATGACGGCGATTGCGGGCAAGATGGGTGATCTGAAGGTCACGGACCGCAGCCTCGTCTGGAATTCCGACCTGATGGAGACGCTGGAGCTGACCAACCTGATGCCCAATGCGCTGGCCACGATCTATGGCGCCCATGCGCGGACGGAATCGCGCGGTGCCCATGCGCATGAGGATTATCCGCAGCGCGACGATGCCAATTGGCGCAAGCATTCGCTGGCTTGGGTGGATGGGGATAAGGTGACGCTTGGCTATCGGGGGGTGCATGTGGACCCGCTGACGACCGAGGCCGAGGGCGGGATCAGCCTGAAGAAGATCGCGCCGGCGGAGCGGAAGTTCTGATGTTGGATCGGGCGGCATCGGCGGGGATGCGCCGTTCCGCTGTGCGGGGCGCGGGGCGGGGCTGCGGTCCCGTGCGCGGGCGTGGCAAGCTGTTGGTACAGTCGCAAACCAGAGGTGTTGCCATGGTCCGTCCCCTTCTTCTTGCCCTGATCCCCGTGACGATTGCCGCCTGTTCGCCGCAGGATGTGGCCGACAAGGTCGCGCGGCGGACGGCCGAGACGGTCGTGCGGCCCATCGTCGATGACCGGCTGGCGGGGCCGCAGGCGGATGCGGCCACGGCTTGCGTGGTGCAGAACGCGAGCGCGTCGGAGATTCAGGCGCTGGTGCGGGATGTGGGGGTCTATGCGGGGACGTCCACGGAGGCGACCGTTTGGGCCATCGTGGCGCGCAGCGAGACGCAGTCCTGCCTTGCCGCTTCGGGCGTGGCCTTGGGGGTGTGATGCGGGTTCTTCTGCTGCTTCCCTTGGCGCTGTTGGCTTGCGGGCCGATCCCGGTGGATCGGGCGGAGAAGCAGTGTTTCGAGCGGGCGCGTCTGGCACAGCAGCCGCGGGGCGAGATCAGCCTTGGCGTCGGCAGCGGTGGGCGGACGGCGGTCGGTGGTGAAGTGACGATCACGTCGGATTACATCATGGGGCGGGACCCTTCGGCGGTCTACGACCTGTGCGTCTATCAGAAATCGGGGCAGCCGCCGACGCGGCCGCTCTATTCGTTCCCGGAATGGAGGGGATAAGATGGTCCAATTCTCGCTTCCCAAGAACAGCAAGGTCCGCACCGGCAAGACATGGCCGAAGCCTGCGGGCAAGACCGTGCGGAAGTTCCAAATCTATCGCTGGAACCCGGATGACGGCGAGAACCCGCGGGTGGATACCTATTTCGTGGACATGGACAGCTGCGGGCCGATGGTTTTGGACGCGCTGATCAAGATCAAGAACGAGATCGACCCGACGCTGACCTTCCGCCGGTCCTGCCGCGAGGGGATTTGCGGGTCCTGCGCGATGAATATCGACGGGATCAACACGCTGGCCTGCATCTATGGCTTGGACGAGGTGCGGGGGGATGTGAAGATCTACCCGCTGCCGCATATGCCGGTGATCAAGGACCTTATCCCCGACCTGACGCATTTCTACGCCCAGCACGCGTCCATCATGCCGTGGCTGGAGACGAAGACGAACCGTCCGGCCAAGGAATGGCGGCAGTCGATCGAGGATCGCAAGAAGCTGGATGGGCTTTACGAATGCGTGATGTGCGCGTCCTGTTCGACCTCCTGCCCGTCTTATTGGTGGAACGGGGACAAGTATCTGGGGCCTGCCGCGCTGCTGCATGCCTATCGGTGGATCATCGACTCGCGCGATGAGGCGACGCCGGAGCGGTTGGATCAGTTGGAGGATCCGTTCAAGCTGTATCGCTGCCATACGATCATGAACTGCGCCAAGACCTGCCCCAAGGGGTTGAACCCCGCAAAGGCGATTGCCGAGATCAAGAAGATGATGGTGGAGCGGGTGGTCTGAACCCTCGCCGCGCTGAGGGATGGGCAAGGCCCGGGTGCGATGCCCGGGCCTTTTGCTTTGGGGGGTGCGGGGGGACCGTTGTCCCCCGGCGCCCCCCTCTGCGCCGCCCTGACGCAGGCGCAGGGCAGGTTGGGGCGCTGGTCCTGATGCGGTGGCTTCTGGGGGGGCGGGCGGATTTGGGTATTTGGGCCGAGATGAAGGGGCAGGGCGGTCCTGACTTGCCTGTGCGGTGGGTCAGGCTAGTGTGACGGGCGAGAGGTGCTGCCCATGAAGATTGTCCATGACCATTCCGTCCCCGCCGATGCCGAGGCGCGGCGGTCTGTCCGGCCCGTGATCTGCTATCCGGTGGAGGGGTTGGCGCGGCCGGACCTTGCGCCCTATCGCGCGGCGCGGGAGGGGTGGCGGAAGGTGTCGGAGGTGGTGGTGCCCCCGCGCGAGGCGCGGTGTTTTGCGGTGGCGGCGGGGCAGTTTTTCCGCATCGTGAGCGTGGAGGGGCCGCAGGTCGGGGACCTGAACCTGTGGTCGCAGGCGGATCTGCGGGAGCGGTTCTATTCCGGCAAGACGCGGGCGCTGCATGGGACGCATCTGTCGAGCGGGGATCGGATGTGGTCGTCCTTTCCCTTTCTGCGGTCCATGGCGCTGATCACGGATGACACGCTGGATTGGTACGGGTTCGATGCCTTTGGCGGGGCGGTGCATGACGTGATCGGGACGCGCTGCGATCCCTATACGCATAACCTTTTGAGCGGGGGTGGGCAGTATCACCATTGCTGCCATTCCAACCTGACCCGCGCCTTGGCGGATTGGACGGGTTTGTCGCTGCGCGAGGCGGAGGGGCATGTGCATGACGTGCTGAACGTCTTTATGTGCACCGGGTTCACGCGGGATACGGGGCAGTATTTCATGAAGGCAAGCCCCGTGCGGCCGGGGGATTACATCGAGTTCTTTGCCGAGATCGACCTTGTGGGGGGGCTGTCGGCCTGTCCGGGTGGGGATTGTTCGGCGGAGCATTCGTCGGATGCGGCGCGGTGTCATCCGCTGCTGGTCGAGGTGTTTGACCCTGTCGCGCCGCCATCCGGTTGGGTGGGGCCTGCGGTCAATGGCTATGACCGGAGCCATGGGCGCTAGGCCTTTGCATCTGACCGAGGCATTGGTCGCGCGGGTAGAGCGGCTGGAGCCGGAGCATCCGGGGCGGCGGGGGCTGCCCTATATGGAGGATGCCGACTATGCCCGCCATGCCGCGCGGTTGCTGGCAGAGGCGGGGGAGGGGCCGGTCTGGACCTTTGCCTATGGGTCGTTGATCTGGAAGCCGGCTTTTGCGCCGGGGGCGGCGGTGCCTGCGGTGCTGCATGGCTGGCGGCGGTCCTTTTGCATCCATCTGGAAAGCTGGCGCGGTACGCCCGAGGAGCCGGGGCTGATGCTGGCCTTGGAACGGGGCGGGAGTTGTCGGGGGATGGCCTATGCGCTGCCCGAGGGGGATCGGGCGGCGGCGATGGAGGCGCTGCTGCGGCGCGAGATCGGGTATGAGGTGGATTTCTCATCCGTGCGCTGGGTGAAGGTGCGGGGAGAGGCGGGGGCCTTCCGGGCGCTGGTCTTTTATGCCGCGCCGTTGCATCCGGGGATGCATGTGCGGTTGGCGCTGGACGAACAGGTGCGGCGGCTGGCGCGGGCGGCGGGGCATATGGGAAGCTGCGCCGCCTATCTGCGCAACACGGTGCAGCATCTGGAGGAATTGGGCATCCGCGACCGGTATCTGTGGCAGTTGCAGAGGCTGGTCGCGGAGGAGATCGCGGCGCGCTAGGGTCAGGCGAAGGCCGCTTCCAGCGCGATCTGGACCATGTCGCCGAAGCTGCATTCGCGCTGGTCTGACGGCAGCGCCTCATGCGTGAGGATGTGGTCGGAGATGGTGAGGATGGCCAGCGCGCGGCGGTTGTAGCGGGCGGCGAGTGTGTAAAGCTCGGCCGCCTCCATCTCGACACAGAGGCAGTTGTGGCGCTGGAGCGTGTCGGAGAGGTCTTGCCGTTCGTCGTAGAAGGTGTCGGAGGAGTAGATGCCGCCGACATGGGTGGGGAGGTTGCGCGTGGTGGCGGCACGATGGGCGGCGGAGAGCAGGCCGTAATCGGCGACGGGGGCGAAGTTCAACTCTTTGAAGATGGAGCGGGAGGGGGAGCCGAGGGTGGTGGTGGCCTGTGCCAGAACGATGTCGCGGACCTTGACATGGGTTTGCAGGGCCCCGGCGGAGCCGATGCGGATGAGGGTCTGCGCGC
Source organism: Pseudomonadota bacterium (assembly GCA_039798885.1). Taxonomy (GTDB): domain Bacteria; phylum Pseudomonadota; class Alphaproteobacteria; order Rhodobacterales; family Rhodobacteraceae; genus Paragemmobacter. Next base: position 18,582 of record JBDKFE010000069.1, read on the forward strand.
CATAGTCGCGGATCAGTTCGTTGGCGTAGATGGAGAGCGAGGGCATCCCCATGCCAGAGCCGTGGATGGTGACGCGGTGGCCCTGCCATGTGCCGGTATAGCCCAGCATCCCGCGCACTTCGTTCACCAGCACGGGGTTTTCAAGGAAGGTCTGGGCGGCCCAGCGGGCGCGGTAGGGATCGCCGGGGAGGAGGACGGTTTCGGCAATGTCGCCGGGTTTCGCGCCGATATGGACGGTCATTGGGGCCTCTGGTCTGTTCGGCGCGAGGCTATGCGATGGGTGGGGCGGGGGGAAGCCCCCCCTTTCCGCCCTTGGGGGAGAGGGGGCGCGGTGCGCGGGTGGTGGTCATGGGGCGGGCGTCGCGATTGGGTATTTGGGCCGAGACGAAGGGGCGGGTCTTGTGGTGGTGTGGCCGGGGCGGGAAAGCGGGGCCGGGGTCAGGCGGCGGATCTACGGCGCACTGTCCTGCAAGGATTGGTCCTTGCAGGAGAGAGGGGCCGCGCGGGGTAGCGGGGCCTTGATCCGGCGCAAACGGGCCGATGCGCGGGCGTCAGCGCGTTTGCTGGTCCTGCGGGATCATTCGGCGGCGACGGCGTGGCGGTCCACGAGGCCGACAATGTCCATCATGATGCGGTTCAATTCGAAATCCTTGGGCGTGTAGACGGCGGCCACACCCATGGCGCGCAGGCGGGTGGCGTCCTCCTCGGGGATGATGCCGCCGACGACGACGGGGATGTCGGAAAGGCCCGCAGCGCGCATCCGGTCCATCGTTTCAGAGATGAGGGGGATGTGGCTGCCCGACAGGATGGAGAGGCCCACGACATGGGCCTTTTGGTCCACGGCGGCGGCGACGATTTCGGCGGGGGTCAGGCGGATGCCTTCGTAATGGATGTCCATGCCGCAGTCGCGGGCGCGGGCGGCGATCTGTTCGGCCCCGTTGGAATGGCCGTCGAGGCCGGGTTTGCCCACGAGGAATTTCAGCGGTTTGCCGAGTTTGGTGCTGACCTGTGCGACGGCGTCGCGGATGGGTTCCAGCCCTTCGGTGCGGTTGGAGGGGTTGCGCGAGACGCCGGTGGGGGCGCGGTATTCGCCAAAGGCGGCGCGGACGACGGCCCCCCATTCCCCGGTGGTGGCACCGGCCTTGGCGGCGGCGATGGAGGCGGGCATGACATTCGCCCCCGTGGCGCAGGCTTGGCGCAGGGCGTCGAGGGCGGCTTTGACCTTTGCCTCGTCGCGGGTGGCGCGCCAGTGCTGCAGGCGTTCGATCTGGTCAGCCTCGGCCTGCGGATCGGCGACCATGATGGAGCCGTCGCCTGCCGTCAGGGGCGAGGGTGCGGCTTCGGTCCAGCGGTTGACGCCGACGACGGTGGTTTCCTTTGTTTCGATCTTGGCCAGACGTTCGGAGTTCGATTCGACCAGACGGCCCTTCATGTATTCGATGGCCGCGACGGCCCCGCCCATGGCGTCGATGGTGGCCAGTTCGGCGCGCGCGCCGTCCTTCAGTTCCGCGACCTTGCGGTCCACGGCGGGGTTGCCGTCGAAGAGGTCGTCATATTCCAGAAGGTCGGTTTCATAGGCGAGGATCTGCTGCATCCTAAGCGACCATTGCTGGTCCCACGGGCGGGGCAGACCCAGCGCCTCGTTCCATGCGGGCAGTTGGACGGCGCGGGCGCGGGCCTTTTTCGACAGGGTGACGGCCAGCATTTCGATCAGGATGCGGTAGACGTTGTTTTCGGGCTGCTGTTCGGTCAGGCCCAAGGAGTTGACCTGCACGCCATAGCGGAAGCGGCGGTATTTCGGGTCGGTCACGCCGTAGCGGGTTTCGCAGATTTCGTCCCAGAGATCGACGAAGGCGCGCATCTTGCACATTTCGGTCACGAAGCGGATGCCTGCGTTGACGAAGAAGGAGATGCGGCCGACCATGTTGGGGAAGTCTTCGGCGCTGACCTTGCCTTTCAGGTCGTCCAGCACGGCGCAGGCGGTGGCAAGGGCGAAGGCCAGTTCCTGTTCCGGCGTCGCGCCTGCCTCTTGCAGGTGGTAGGAGCAGACGTTCATCGGGTTCCATTTCGGCAGGTGCTTCTGCGTATAGGCCGCGACGTCGGTGATCATGCGGAGCGATGGCTTGGGCGGGCAGATATAGGTCCCGCGCGAGAGGTATTCCTTGATGATGTCGTTCTGCACGGTGCCTTGCAGGGCGGCGATGTCGGCCCCCTGTTCTTCGGCCACGGCGATGTAAAGGGCCAGAAGCCACGGCGCGGTGGCGTTGATCGTCATGGAGGTGTTCATCTGTTCGAGGGGGATTGAGTCGAACAGGGTGCGCATGTCGCCAAGGTGGGCGACGGGCACGCCGACCTTGCCGACTTCGCCGCGCGAGAGTTCGTGGTCGCTGTCATAGCCCGTCTGGGTGGGCAGGTCGAAGGCGACGGAGAGGCCGGTCTGCCCTTTGGACAGGTTGGTGCGGTAGAGCGCGTTGGAAGCCTTGGCGGTGGAATGCCCCGCATAGGTGCGGAAGAGCCAGGGGGACTCTTTCTGGGTGCGGGTCATGGGGGCCTCCTGTCGGCGGGTCGGCAATTTTATTTCGCTTGCGCTTCAATAGAGGACAGAATCATTCAATGTCAATTCGCCGCGTTGCGGCATTCCGCGGCGCGGCGGGGGAGGGGGGAGGGTTCTGCTTCGTGCGATTGCGCCGTTCGTGGGGGGAGATTGGCCGCTCGACGACGGGAGTTGTGGCAGAGGGCCGACCCGCAAACGTCCTGTGGACGTTTGCGGCGGTCCGATTGCGGCTGAGGCAACGAAGCCGCAAGGGGTGTTCAGATTTCCCCGGACGGCTGGGGCACGGGACGGCCCCGCCCCGGTGGGGGCGCTTGCGCCCCCGCCGCCCGGGGGGCGGGGGCGGCCCGTGCGCGGGCGCACGGGCGGGATGGGAGGCACCTTGGTCGCGGCGCGTGCGGCGGTGGCCGCACGCTTGACCAACCGCGACGTTCCCCCCCCTTAACATCTGCTGCGGGTGCACTTATATTCCGCCCGAAGGCCCCTGCCGGGTGATCCGGCATCAACAAGGGGGGCCGAGGGTCGAAGGACCTGACGACGATGCGCAACAGTCTTGCGCTTGCTGCCCTCTCGCTCATGCTGGCCGTTCCGGCCATGGCGCAGGAACGGTCCGTCCAAATCGTGAACCAGTCGGGTTTCACCATCACCAGCTTCTATGCGTCCACGCTTGGTGCGGCGGATTGGCAAGAGGATGTGCTGGGCGGGCAGGCGGTCGGGTCGGGCGAGACGGCGACGGTCAATTTCGCCGATACGGGGGAATGCACCTATTCCTTCCGCGCCGTCTTTGACGATGGCGACGAGGCGATTCAGGACATCGACGTCTGTTCGGTGACCGCCGTCACCTACAACTGATCCCTTTGCGCGCTGCGGTTTCCGTCGTTAACGTGACCCCATGACGGGGACGGTGGAGCTTCCGCTTTGGCTTGTGGTTTTGGTGCTGGCCCTTGCGGCCATCGCCGCGCTGGACCGTGTGCTGGCGCCGTCGGTGCGGTGGTTCTTTCGCCGCCGGATGGAGCGGGCGGTGGCCCGTCTGAACGAGCGGCTGGAACGCCCGATCGCGCCCTTCAAGCTGGCGCAGCGGCACGACATGATCCTGCGGCTGGCCTATGATCCGCAGGTGATGCAGGCGGTGGCCGAACATGCGGCGGCCGAGGGTGTGCCACCCACGGTGGCCGCGCAAGAGGCGCGGGGCTATGCGCGCGAGATCGTGCCCGCCTTTTCCGCGACGATGTATTTCGGCTTTGCGGTGCAGGTGGCCCGCTGGCTGACGCGCCAGTTCTACCGCGTGCGTATCGGCAGCATCGATCCGGCGCTGGCGCGTGTGGATGACCGCGCGACGGTGGTTTTCGTGATGAACCACCGCAGCAACATGGATTACGTGCTGGTGACATGGCTGATCGCGGACCGGTCGGCGATTTCCTATGCGGTGGGGGAATGGGCGCGGGTCTGGCCGTTGAGCCGCCTGATCCGGGGGATGGGGGCCTATTTCATCCGGCGCGGGTCGCGCAACGCGCTCTATCGGCGGGTGCTGGCGCGGTACGTCCAGATGGCGGCGGCCGAAGGGGTGGCGCAGGCCATCTTTCCCGAGGGCGGGCTGTCGCTGGATGGGCGCGTGGGGGCGGCGAAGCTGGGGCTTTTGTCCTATTTCGTGCAGGGGCAAGAGGCGGAGGGGCGGGATATCCTTTTCGTGCCCGTGGGCCTTGCCTATGACCGCGTGCTGGAGGACCGCCTGCTGACCGAGGCGGCGCGGACGGGCGTGCGGCGGTTCCGGCCCCGGGTGACGGGGGTGGTGGCTTTCGTCTTTCGTATGGCCTGGCGGGCGCTGCGGGGGAATTTCCCCGGCTTTGGCGCCACGGCGGCGGGGTTCGGGGCGCCTGTGTCCCTGCGCGCCTTTGTGGCAGAGCATGGCGGCGACGTGACCGAAGCGCTGGGCGTCGAATTGATGGGGCGGGTGGCGCGGGCGGTGCCGATCCTGCCGGTGCCTTTGGTCGCGGCGGCGCTGGAGGCGGGCGTGGCGGACCGCGCGGCGCTGGAGGCAGAGGTGCGGCGGCTGGCCGATGCGCTGGCGGCGCGGGAGGCGGTGCTGCGGCTGCATCCACAGGGGTTGGAGGCAACGGTGGAAGAGGCGCTGGTGCATATGCGGCGGCGCGGGCTGGTGCGGGCCGACCTGACCTTGGTGCCGCAGAAGCGGCCTCTGGTGGCCTTTTATGCGGCGTCGGTCCGGCAGCGGTTGGAAGTGTGAGACCCCGTCCCGGGCCTGACCCGGGACCTGTTATCCGGGGATCGGTGCGGGCGTTGTGGGAGGCCCCGGGTCAAGCCCGGGGCGGGTTTTTTCCGGAACAGGCCTGTGTCGTGATCTGTCGCTGCGGCGCGGCGGACATAAAATTACAAAAACTGGCGCATCACTATTGCAAAGTTGCGCGGCGATCCTCTATTCCTCAGCCAAGGCGCCGATTCTGCGGCGCGGCATCGGGTGAGAGGGGGCCGGAGGATGGCTTTGGACACGCAAGCGCAGATGGTTGCCTATGACGCGCCGAAGAAGGACCTCTATGAGGTTGGCGAGATGCCCCCGATGGGCCATGTGCCCAAGCAGATGTATGCTTGGACCATCCGGCGCGAACGCCACGGGCAGCCGGACACGGCGATGCAGTTGGAAGTGGTCGATACGTGGAAGATCGACAGCCACGAGGTGCTTGTCCTCGTGATGGCGGCGGGCGTGAACTATAACGGCGTCTGGGCCTGTCTGGGCGAGCCGGTGTCGGTCTTTGACGGCCACAAGCAGCCCTATGCGGTGCTGGGGTCGGATGCGGCGGGCATCGTCTGGGCCGTGGGTGACAAGGTCACGCGCTGGAAGGTGGGCGACGAGGTCGTGATCCACTGCAATCAGGATGACGGCGACGACGAGGAATGCAACGGCGGCGATCCGATGTTTTCCCCCACCCAGCGCATCTGGGGATACGAGACGCATGACGGGTCCTTTGCCCAGTTCACGCGGGTGCAGGCGCAGCAGTTGATGCCGCGCCCGAAGCATCTGTCCTGGGAAGAGTCGGCCTGCTACACGCTGACGCTGGCCACCGCCTATCGGATGCTGTTCGGGCACGAACCGCATGACCTGAAGCCCGGACAGAACGTGCTGGTCTGGGGGGCGTCGGGGGGCCTTGGCGTCTATGCGATCCAGTTGATCAACACGGCAGGCGCCAATGCGATCGGGGTGATTTCCGACGAAAGCAAGCGCGACTTCGTCATGGGTCTGGGTGCCAAGGGGGTCATCAACCGCAACGAGTTCAAGTGCTGGGGGCAGCTGCCCAAGGTCAACAGCCCGGAATACAACGACTGGCTGAAAGAGGCGCGGCGCTTCGGCAAGGCGATCTGGGACATCACCGGCAAGGGCGTCAATGTGGATATGGTGTTCGAGCATCCGGGGGAAGCGACCTTCCCGGTGTCGTCGCTGGTCTGCAAGAAGGGTGGCATGGTGGTGATCTGTGCCGGGACCACCGGGTTCAACTGCACCTTCGACGTGCGCTACATGTGGATGCACCAGAAGCGTCTGCAAGGGTCGCACTTCGCCCATCTGAAGCAGGCAAGTGCCGCGAACAAGCTGATGGTGGAGCGGCGGCTGGACCCCTGCATGTCCGAGGTGTTCCCTTGGGCCGAGATTCCGGCAGCGCATATGAAGATGCTGAAAAACCAGCACAAGCCGGGCAACATGGCCGTGCTGGTGCAGGCCCCGCGCACGGGGTTGAAGACCTTTGAGGATACGCTAGAGGCATCGCGCGGGCTGTGATCCCGGCGCGCGGATTGGACTGGAGGGCGTCCCCGAGGGGGCGCCCTTTTCCTTTGCCCGCGCCGTTCTGCCTTTGGAAACAGTGTGTTGCCGTGTCGCGGATAGGTCGGATTTAAGGCGAATGTTATCTTTTCCACATGCCTTCGGGGCGAGTGGGAGCGTAAGTGGTGTCGCGGCACGAGTGGGTTTTCGAGGTTCTGACCGACTTGGCCGATTATGCCGAGGCGAACGGCCTGACCGAACTTGCCCGCAAGGCGCGCGAGGCGTTGGACGTGGCACGCGAGGAAGTGGCTGACGTGCCAGAGGACCCGGCGGATGGGTCTGGCGCGGATGGGTCTGGTACGGGCGGATCGCGGCGGCATTAGGGGCGTGCCCCCCTCGCATCTTTCTGATGTGGCGGATATGGTCGCCGCCATGCAAACCGCCCTTACCTTTTCCGACGATCAGGCCGAAGCCTTCGACCGCGTGGCGGCAGAGCTTTTCGCCAATGGGATCGACCTGACCGAAGGAGAACTGACGCCCCGGGCAGAGGGGAAGCCGTCGGTTCTGGCCGTGGTGGGCAAGGCCGGATCGGGCAAGACCATGCTGCTGGCGAGCCTGACCAAGGCGCTGGTGGCGGCGGGGGTGGAGGTCGTGTCGGGCGATTATGAGGGGCGGCGGCGGAAGGATCGCCGGACGCTGGCCATTCTGGCACCGACGAACAAGGCGGCAAGCGTGCTGCGCCTGCGCGGGGTGCCCGCGACGACGATCCACCGCATCCTTTACACGCCCGTTTATGACCCGGAATATGAACGCATCGCGGAATGGCTGACCGGGCAGGGCGAGCGGCCCGTGGTGGAGGGGCTGACCGATCTGGCGCTTGATCGGGCCTTTGCCTTTTTCAAACAGGTTGCGTCGGTTCCGGGGGCGCTGGCGGCGGCGGGGTTGAAAGGTTCGGACTTTATCAAGGGTTGGAAGCGGCGCGAGGAACCGCTGGATGTGGGGTTCATCGACGAGTCCTCGATGCTGGACGAGCGGCAGTTGGACGACCTGCGCGAGATCTTTCCGACGCTGGTGCTGTTTGGCGATCCGGCGCAGTTGGCCCCCGTGGGACTGTCGGGTGAGATGGTTTTCGACCGCCTGCCCGCCGCGCGGCGGCTGGTCTTGAACCGCATCCATCGGCAGACGGCGGATAACCCGATCCTCGATCTGGCCCATGCCTTGGGGGATGAGGCGCTGAGCTTTGAGCGGTTCGAGCGCATGGTGGAAGAGGCGGCGCGGTCGGATGACCGGGTGGTCGTGGCCGAGCGGGTGGATGCCGACATGATGGCGCGGTCCCCGGTTCTGGTCTGGCGGAACGCGACGCGGATCCGGCTGATCCATGCCTTTCGCGGGGCCTTTGGCGCGCCGGAGGATGCATTGCTGCCGGGGGAGCCGTTGATCTGCGACGGGATCGAATTGCCGCTGAAGCATCGCAAGAAGCGGATCGATCTGGAGGCGCGGGGGCTGATCAAGGGGGCGCAGGTGATCTATCTGGGCCCCGGCAGCAAGCCCGGTTTCGCCAAGCTGCATGTGGTGGGGGCGGAAGAGCCGCAGGTTTCGGCGGCCTCGATCATCAAGATCGAAAAGCCGGAGGAGGAAGAGCCCTTCATCCCTTCCGCCGCGACGATGGGGGCGGCCTTTCTGCACGGGGCGGCGGTGACGATCCACAAGGCGCAGGGGAGCCAGTGGGAGGCGGTGCAGGTCTTTGCGCCCGACATCTGGGCCGCCGCGCAGGCGGGGCGGTCGGAAGCGGGCGTGCCGCTGTGGAAGCGTCTGGCCTATGTGGCGATCACGCGCGCCTCGGACCGGCTGTTCTGGGTGACGCGCTATCGTCTGGCGCGACCGCAGGGGCCATTGACGGTGGAGGACCTGCGAAAGGGTCCGGCCCCGTTGGCGCTGGAGGCGGAATAGGCAAATTCCTGTGCAGGAATTTGCAATTTTCTTCGAAGAAAATTGTTTCGGGCGGACGGGTTGGATAGGCTGCACCCAAGATCAGGAGGCCCAAGATGCGCTGCGTTTTCGTCCAGTTCCGCTGCACCCCCGGCAAGACCTATGAGGTGGCCGATGCCATCTATGACCGCGAGGTGGTGAGCGAGCTTTATTCCACCAGTGGGGAATATGACCTGATCGCCAAGGTCTATGTTCCCGATGAGGAGGATGTGGGGCATTACCTGTCGCAGCGCCTGTTCGACATTCCGGGGATTGTGCGGACGCTGACGACGATGACCTTCAAGGCGTTCTGAGGCGGGACACGATTTTTCTGCGAAAAATCGCGGCGATGCTTCTGGCATTGGCGCGGCTGGTTGGCGTGGCAGGGGGCTTTGCGCCCCCTCGCCGCGAAGCGGCTCACCCCCGCAGGATATTTGGGGACGGAAAATGACGGGTCAGAGCCAGCGGTCGCGGCCTGTGCCTGTCGCATCGGTGAGGCGGGCGAAGCCGTGTTGGGCGGCCAGTGCGTCGAGGCCCTTGGCGATGCGGGGGATGAGGGAGAGGCCTTCATAGACCATGGCGGTGTAGATCTGGACGGCGGTGGCCCCGGCGCGGATCTTCTCCCACGCCTGTTCGGGGGTGGAGATGCCGCCCACGCCGATAAGGGGGAGTTTGCCTTGGGTCAGGTGCGACAGGCGCGCGAGGGTGCGGGTGGATTTTTCGAACAGGGGCGCGCCGGAGAGGCCGCCAGTTTCGCCGCGCTGGGGGCTTTGCAGGCCGTCGCGGGCAAGCGTGGTGTTGGTGGCGATGATGCCGGAAAGGCCTGAGGTTACAGCGACTTCGGCGATTTCGGCGAGGTCGGTGTCGGTCAGGTCGGGGGCGATTTTCAGGAAGACGGGGATCGGTTTGGCGAGGCTGGCGCGGGTGTCCATCACGCCCGCGAGGAGGGCGGTGAGGGCGGCGCGGCCTTGCAGGTCGCGGAGTTTTTCGGTGTTGGGCGAAGAGACGTTGACGGTGGCGAAGTCGACATGCGGGCCGCAGGTGGCGAGGACGCGCGCGAAATCGGCGGCGCGGTCGGGGCTGTCCTTGTTGGCGCCGAGGTTGAGACCGACGGGGACGGTGGTGCGTTGCCGGGCGGCGAGGCGGGCGGCGATGGCGTCCATCCCGTCGTTGTTGAAGCCGAAGCGGTTGATGGCGGCGCGGTCTTCGGTCAGGCGGAAGAGGCGGGGTTTGGGATTGCCGGGCTGCGGGCGGGGGGTGGCGGCCCCGACTTCCAGAAAGCCGAAGCCCGCGCGGGACAGGGGGGCGAGGGCGGTGGCGTTCTTGTCGTAGCCTGCGGCGAGGCCCACGGGATTGGGCAGGGTGAGGCCTGCGAGATCGGTGGTCAGGCGCGGAGAGGTGATCGGGCCGGGAAGCGGAATCAGGCCTGAATTCAAGGCCTTGATCGACAGGCCATGCGCCGCTTCGGGATCGAGGCGGTGCAGGAGGGCGAGGGCGGGGGCTTCCAGCAGCCTCACCACATGCCTTCGGGGAAGATATGGCCGGAGGCGCCGAGGGGGAGGGATTTGTCCCACACGACATCGGACAGGGAGAGTTTGCGGTAGAGATGCGGGAAGAGTGCGCCACCGCGCGAGGGTTCCCATTTCAGCGCGGGGCCGAGCGTGTCGGTGTTGAAGGCGACGAGGACGAGGTCGCTTTCGGTGGTGAACCATTTGGCGGCGGTTTCGGCGACCTGTGCGGCGGTGGAGAAGTGGATGAAGCCGTCGGTCACGTCGATGGGGGCACCGGTGGTTTCACCGGCGGCGCGGAAGGCATCCCATTCGGGGCGGCGGAAGATCTTGTAGATCAGCATGTGGCGGTTCATGCACCGGGCGCGGGGCGGGGTCAATGGGGCTGTGGGGTTCGTCAAAAAGCGTTGCGTTTTCAGGGGTTTGCCGGGGGTGGATTCTTTGGGCGGAAGGGGGCAGGATGGGGGGATGTGCGGGCGTTTCACCATCACCCATCCCGATGAGGCCATCGCGCGGCTGTTTGATGCCGTGATCGGGAACGATTTGCCGCCTGTGCCTCGGTTCAACGTGTGTCCCACGACGCAGGTGGCGGTGGTCACGTCGGAGGGGGGTGTGCGGCGGCTGAGGGCGATGCGCTGGGGGTTCATCCCGAGCTGGTACAAGGCGCCGAATGACGGGCCGCTGATCATCAATGCGCGGTCGGATACGGTGGCGGTGAAGCCTGCGTTTCGGGAGGCGGTGCGGACGCGGCGCTGCATCGTGCCGGCGAGCGGGTTCTATGAATGGCAGGAGGTGGAGGGGCGGAAATTGCCTTGGTATTTCAGCAGGGTGGATGGGGAGCCCATGGCCTTTGCCGGGCTGTGGCAGAGGTGGGGGGAGATGGACACGGTGGCGATCGTGTCCACCGATGCGGGGCCGGGGATGGTGGGGTTGCATCACCGGGAGGCGGTGGTTCTGGAAAAGCCGGATTGGCCTTTGTGGCTGGGCGAGGCGGGGCACGGGGCTGCGGTGCTGATGAAGGCGAGTGCCGAGGGGGTGCTGCGCTGTCATCGGGTGGATGTGCGGGTCAATTCCAACCGGGCCGAGGGGCCGGAGTTGATCGAGCCGCTAAGTGCCTGAGGGCGCTGGGTTTAGGGTCGGATTTTGGGGGAATGGCGGTGTCCGGTTTCTGTGCCGGATTCTGTGCCGCACACTGTGCATACGGGCGGTGGGGTGAGGGGGCGTTAACCACGGTGGCGGTGGGGTGAGTCGGGGGGGTGCGGGGAACCCCGTCCTGCGGCGCGGGTCGGCGTGATGGGGGGAGGCAGGGTGAAGCCCGCCCGACGCGGCCGCGACGATCGGGGGCGCGGGGTTTGGCGGAGGTCCCGGGTCAGGCCCGGGACGGGGTTGCAGGGATGCTTGGCGGGTTGCATCGGGCGGGCGGGATGGGTAGAAGGACGGTGCGCGACGCGGGTATGGTGTAGTGGTAGCGCCTCAGCCTTCCAAGCTGATGGGGCGGGTTCGATTCCCGCTACCCGCTCCAAGTCCCGAACTTTCTTGTTTGCACTCAATGGCTTATGCTTTTTTGAGGCAACAAAAGATGTATACGAAACCGGGCGCGCAACACACAACGACCATCAACGGCCTTCTATACTACAACAGACGTGTTCCTTCTCATGCGGTGAAGGCATTCGGTTCTCTGCTTCGTGTTAGGGTCAAGGATCAGGCTGAGGCTGACCGGCTGACCAGAAGGCTGAATGCCATTTGGGCAGAAGAGCGTGTCTCTATACCGATTGACCTCCAAACTCTGCTGTCTGTCGTCACAACAAGGCAAGGTTGCCTGACATCGATAGCGGCAGAGTATGTCGAGATAAGGAGAATACAGGCTAACCCAACGACAAGCAGTGCTATGCTTCTAGCCGAACTTTCAGGGGACATGGCGATAGACTGCTACGGACGGCAAGATGCGCGCAACTTCGTCAGGGTTCTGAGTGACCGGGGCATGCGCACCACTTCTATCCGCAGGCGTCTGAACTGCCTGAGTGCTGTGTTCAACTACGCCTATGCTGAATACGAGATTGTCGGGAGGAACCCGTTCAGCCGAGTAATGATTGCTGGTGAAGGTTCGGATCGCGTTAAGCGTCATCCAGTTCCCACAGAAAGTCTACGCAGACTGTACGAAGACTGCTTGGCTACAGACAGACCCTTGCGCTGGGCCGTACCGATCATTGGTGAGACAGGCTGTAGGATTGCAGAGATCATCGGTCTACGGAAGGTCGATGTTGCCTCCGATTGTTCAAGCATCAGGATCGCTGCACACCCCGCGCGGCGACTGAAGACTTCCGGTTCGGATCGGACACTTCCACTTGTGGGTTATGCGCAGACGGCAATGCAGAGGCTGATGGCCGCCAACGAAAACGATTTCCTTTTCCCAACCTACCTACGAGATGGTGAAATACTGGC
>JBDKFE010000070.1:0-25027 GCA_039798885.1 Pseudomonadota bacterium
TGCTCCTCGCGGCTCACACCTTCGCGCGGCTCCTCACCTGCCAAGCCCCGCTCCACCAAGCTCAGCCACGCAGCCGGAGAGCGCGGTGCCACCGTCGCCCATCGACTCCCGCCCAGCGTCAATCGCCCATGCGCCCCCGGCCCGACGCCCAGATAATCACCCATCCGCCAATAGATCAGATTGTGCCGACTCTCAGCCCCCGGTGCAGCATGGTTTGACACCTCATAGGCAGGCATCCCGTGGGCGGCGCAGACCTCCTGCGTCACGGCATACATGTCCGCCTGCACCTCTTCATCCGGCAAACCGCGCAGCCCGCCTCGTGCAAATCGGTCGCCAAAAGCGGTGCCCTCCTCAATCGTCAGCTGGTACATCGATAGATGATCGACCGCCATCGACAGCGCCTCACCAAGTTCCGCCCGCCAGTCAGCCAGCGTCTGGTCCTGCCGTGCATAGATCAGGTCAAAACTCACCCGATCAAAGCATTCCCTCGCGATATCAAAGGCTTGACGCGCCTCCTTCACCGAATGCAACCGCCCCAGCCGTCGCAGGTCATCATCCCGCAGCGCCTGCACCCCCATGGAAACCCGGTTCACCCCCGCGTCGCGGAACCCCCGGAACCGCCCGGCCTCCACAGACCCCGGATTGGCCTCCAACGTGATCTCTGGATCGTTCACCATCGGCCATGCCGCTCGCACCGCCTCCAGCACATCCGCCGCCACCTCGGGCTCCATCAGCGACGGCGTCCCCCCACCAAAGAACACCGTCTCCAACACCCGGCCCGGAGTCTCCTCCGCCACCCGCGCGATCTCGCGGACATAGGCATCCCGCCACCGCCGCTGGTCGATGGTCGCCGCCACATGGCTGTTAAAGTCGCAATAGGGGCATTTCGACTGGCAGAAGGGCCAGTGGATATAAAGACCAAACCCCCCGGCCCGCCAATCTTCCATACCCGCCTATCCCTTGAAGGCCGTGACCTCGATCTCGACCTTCATCTCTGGCCGGATCAACCCCGCAATTACCATCGTCGCCGCAGGCCGGATCTCGCCCAGCGCCTCGCCCAGCGCCGGCACCAGCGCATCCACCAGCGCCACATCCGTCACCGTGTATTGCACCCGCACGATGTCCTCCATCGTGAATCCGCCCTGTTCCAGCACGCCCTTGATGGTACGAAAACAGTTCCGCGCCTGATCCGCCACATCCTCTGGCATCGTCATCGTGGCGTAATCATAACCCGTGACGCCCGACACGAAACACCAGCCACCCTTCACCACGGCGCGGCTGTATCCCATCGTCGCCTCGAACGGCGAACCCGTCGAAATCCGCTTCATGCGAAACACCCCGCCACCAGCTTCCGGAACGCGTCCGCGCGATGGCTGATCTGGTTCTTCTCCCAACGATCCATCTCGCCAAAAGTCAGCGCAGAGCCGTCAGGCTGAAAGATCGGGTCATACCCATGCCCCTGATCCCCCCGCATCGGCCAGACCACCTGACCGGGCATTACACCTTCGAACACCTCGTCATGACCATCTGGCCAAGCCAGCACCAGCGTACAGCGGAACTGCGCCGTCCTCGGAAACGGCGCCTCGACAGCTTCCAACTCCCGCCAGGTGCGCTCCATCGCTATCACGAAATCCCGCCCCTTCGGCGTCTCCGCCCAATCGGCGGTATAGACCCCCGGCGCCCCGCCCAGCCCGTCAATCGTGATACCCGAGTCATCCGCCAGCGCGGGCAGCCCGGACGCCTTCGCCGCGAAATGCGCCTTGATCCGCGCATTGCCGACAAACGTCGTCTCAGTCTCCGCAGGCTCCGTCAGACCCAGTTGCCCAGCACTCACGACATCGACAGAAAACGGCTCTAACAAAGCCGAAATCTCTTCCAGCTTTCCCTTGTTATGCGTCGCAACGACCAGCCGCTCCCCGTCGAACCGCCGCGCCATCACAGACCCAGCGCCGCCTTCTGCGCGCCGACCAGCGTGGCACATCCAGCCTCGGCCAGATCAAGCAACTGCCCCATCTCTTCGCGCGAAAAGGTTGCCCCCTCCGCACTCATCTGCACCTCGATCAACCGCCCGCGCCCGGTCAGGATGAAATTCCCATCCGTCCCGGCTGTCGAATCCTCGGCATAATCCAGATCCAGCACCGGCTGCCCCGCATAGACGCCACAGGACACAGCAGCCACATGGTCGATCATCGGATCGCTGACGATCACCCCGGCTTTCAGCAGCTTGTCCACCGCCATCTTCAGCGCGACCCAGCCCCCCGTGATCGACGCACAGCGCGTGCCGCCATCGGCCTGCAACACGTCGCAGTCGATAACGATCTGCCGCTCGCCCAGTGCCGACCGATCCACGCCCGCCCGCAAGGCCCGCCCGATCAGGCGCTGGATCTCCTGCGTCCGCCCCGATTGCTTGCCCGCCGCAGCCTCGCGCCGGGTCCGGCTGTTGGTCGCGCGCGGCAGCATCCCGTATTCCGCCGTCACCCAACCCAGCCCCGTATTCTTTAGAAACGGCGGTGCCTTGTCTTCAATCGTGGCCGAACACAGCACATGCGTCTCGCCCATCTTGATCAGGCAGGACCCTTCGGCATGTTTCATCACACCAACTTCGATGGAAACCGGCCGCATTTCGCTTAGTTTTCTGCCAGAGGGGCGCATCGGATCATCCTTTTTGGGTTGCGGTCAGATATCCACCCCCACCCCCGGGATGCAACCCCGATTGACGCCCGAAGCCATGCGCCGATAATGGCGAACCGGCAAGGATCAGGCAGAATGACAGACGGCTCCAAAATCCTGTCCGAAATGAACGACCGCTCGCGCGAAGTCTTTCGCCGCGTCGTCGAAGGCTACCTTGCCTCTGGCGATCCTGTCGGGTCGCGCACGCTCACGCGGTCAATGACGGAAAAGCTCTCCGCCGCCACCATCCGCAACGTCATGCAGGACCTTGAATTCTTGGGCCTGCTCGACAGCCCCCACATCTCGGCAGGCCGCATCCCCACCCAACTGGGCCTGCGGATGTTTGTGGACAGCCTGCTCGAAGTCGGCACCGTGGCGGAAGAAGACCGCGAACGCATAGACGCCACGCTGGGCCAGAACGATCAGGACGTCACCTCGCTGCTCGACACCATCGGTGCCGCTCTCTCCGGCATCACCCGTGGCGCCTCGCTTGTGCTGGCACCCAAGGTCGAAGCCCCCATCCGCCACATCGAATTCGTCTCCCTCTCGCAGGACCGCGCGCTGGTGGTCCTCGTGTTTGCCAACGGCCAGGTCGAAAACCGCATCTTCACCCCCCCACCGGGCCAGACCCCCTCGTCCATGCGCGAGGCTGCGAACTTCTTGAACGCCCTTGCCGAAGGCAAAACCCTCACCGAACTCCGCCGCTCCATGACGGCCGAGATTGCAAAGCGCCGTCAGGAAATCGACTCTCTCGCTCGTGAACTTGTCGAATCCGGCCTCGCTGTTTGGGAAAACCCCGGCGAAACCTCAGAACGCCTCATCGTGCGCGGGCGCGCCAACCTGCTGGAACAGGAATCGACCGATCTCGGCCGCATCCGCACCCTCTTCGACGACCTCGAACGCAAGCGCGACATCGCAGATTTCCTCGAACTGGCCGAAACGGGCGAGGGCGTGCGCATTTTTATCGGGTCCGAGAACAAGCTCTTCTCACTTTCCGGTTCAAGTCTCGTCGTTTCTCCCTATATGAACGCGGATCGAAAAATCATCGGCGCCGTCGGCGTCATCGGCCCGACCCGGTTGAACTATGGCCGGATCGTCCCGATCGTCGATTACACGGCGCAACTCGTCGGACGTCTGGTGTCCGAACGGGGCAAGTGAAGAAGGCAGTAAGGACCATGGCAGACGACAAGACGGTTTCCGAAGATTTCTCTATCGAGGAAGGTCTCGAAGACCTCGCCGCACTGGATGAGATCGAGGTGCTGAAGGCAGAACGCGACGAACTCCGCGACCGCTTCATGCGCGCCCTCGCCGATGCCGAAAACACCCGCAAGCGCGGCGAACGCGACCGGCGTGAGGCTGAACAGTATGGCAGCACCCGCCTTGCCCGCGACCTGCTGCCGGTGTTCGACAACCTCAACCGCGCACTGAATGCCGCGACTGACGAACAAAAGGCCGCCGCCGCCGCGCTGTTCGAAGGCGTGCAACTGACCCTGCGCGAACTGACCAACGTGATGACCCGCCACGGCGTGAAACCCATCACACCCAAGGTCGGCGATATGTTCGACCCCCAGAACCACGAAGCCATGTTCGAAGCGCCTGTTCCCGGAACCAAGGCCGGCCAGATCATCCAAGTGATGACCGAAGGCTTCATGCTCCACGACCGCCTTCTGCGCCCCGCGCAGGTGGGCGTTTCGTCCAACACCGGCGCTTAAGCCCGCCGTCGGACCGGGGGTTTCACACCCCCGGACCCCCGTGGGGTATTTGGGCCAAGATGAAGGGGCTTAGCCCTTCAAAAGGTCCTTCAGCTCATAGACAAACCGCAACGCCTCCATCGGCGTCATCTCATCCGGATGCGCCCCCTTCAGCCGCGCTTCCACCGCCGACTCCTTCGCCACAACACGCGGGGCAGGGGGCGCGCTTGGCGCTACGGAAAACAATGGCAGGTCATCAATCAGCGCCTTGGGCCGCGCACCCCCCTGCCGTTCCCCAGACTCCAGCGCCTCCAGCACCACCTTGGCCCGGTCCACGACCGCCGCCGGCAACCCCGCCAGCCGCGCGACCTGCACCCCATAGGACCGATCCGCCGCGCCCTTCCGCACCTCATGCAGGAAGATGACCTCGCCCTCCCATTCCTTCACGCGCACCGTGGCGTTCTCGACACCGGCCAGCTTGCCCGCCAGTGCCGTCATTTCGTGGTAATGCGTGGCGAACAGCGCGCGGCAGCGGTTCACCCCGTGCAGATGCTCCATCGTCGCCCAAGCGATGGATAGCCCGTCATAGGTCGCCGTCCCCCGACCGATCTCATCCAGAATCACCAGCGCCCGATCATCCGCCTGATTCAGGATCGCCGCCGTCTCCACCATCTCGACCATAAAGGTGGATCGCCCCCGCGCCAGATCATCCGCCGCACCCACCCGGCTGAACAATTGGCTGACCACTCCCACATGCGCCCGCGTGGCCGGCACAAAACTCCCCGCCTGCGCCAGCAGCGCGATCAGCGCATTCTGCCGCAGGAAGGTGGACTTCCCCGCCATGTTCGGCCCCGTCAGCAACCAGATCGCGGGCGTCCCGCCCTCGGTCAGCGCGCAATCATTGGCGACGAACGGCCCCGCCCCCTGCCGCCGCAGCGCGCGTTCCACCACCGGATGCCGCCCGCCCTCCACCACGAAGGCGCGGCTTTCATCCACCATAGGCTCTGCCCAGCCCTCCTCCGCCGCAAGGTCCGCCCAAGCCGCCGCCAGATCGACCTCGGCCAAAGCCCGCGCCGCCGCCCCCACCGGCCCGCTTGCCGCCAGAACCGCCGCCCGCAACGCCTCGAAATGCCGCTTCTCGATCTCCAGCGCGTGGTTACCCGCGTTCAGGATGCGCGTCTCCATCTCTGACAGGTCGACTGTGGTGAACCGCACCTGCCCCGCCGTCGTCTGCCGATGGATGAACCGCTCTGATAGCGGCGCAGACAGCATCCGTTCTGCGTGGGTTGACGTCGTCTCGATGAAATAGCCCAGCACGTTGTTGTGCTTGATCTTCAGCGATGGGATTCCCGTCTCAGCGATGTAATCCGCCTGCATCGACGCGATCACCCCGCGCCCCTCGTCCCGCAGCCGCCGTGCCTGATCGAGTTCCGCGTCAAACCCTGCCGCGACAAAACCACCGTCCCGCACCAGAAGCGGCGGCTCCGCCGCCAGCGCCCGCTCCAACAACTCCACCAGCGCGTCATGACCCACCAGGGCCCGGCCCGCCTCTTCCAGCAGCACGGGCGCCCGCGCCAGCCGCGCCGCGATGGAAACCGCCTGTGTAAGCCCCGCCCGGATCGCCGCCAGATCGCGCGGTCCGCCCCGATCCAGCGCCAGCCGCGACAGCGCACGGTCCATATCCGGCACACGCCGCAGCGCATCGCGCAATTCTGCCCGCAAAAGGCTCTGTTCCAGCAGAAACCGCACCGACTCCAACCGCGCATGGATCACCGACAGATCCCGCGACGGCGACGAAATCCGCCGTTCCAGCAACCGCGCCCCCGCCGCCGTCACCGTCCGGTCCACCGCCGCCAACAGCGATCCGTCCCGCCCCCCGCTCAGGGCCTGCGTCAGTTCCAGATTGCGCCGCGTCGCCGCATCAATCTGCATCGCGCCGCCCGCCGCCTCTTTCACCGGCGGTCGCAGCAAAGGCAACTTCCCCCTCTGCGTCAGGTCCAGATAATCAACCAGCGCCCCCATGGCGGACAGTTCCGCCCGATCGAACCGCCCGAACCCCTCCAGCGTCCCCACGTCGAACAGCGCACACAGCCGCTTTTCCGCCGACACGGAATCAAATGACCCCCGCGCCAACCGCGTCAGCGCAGCGCCGGATTCAGTCACTAACTCGGCCCAATCTGCCTCGCGCGCCTCAGAGATCAACACCTCCCGCGGGCCCAGCCGCGCCAGTTCCGGCCCCAACCGCGCAGGTGCACAGGGCATCACACGCAACTCACCGGTCGAGATATCGGCCCAGGCCAAAGCCGACTCGTCACGCACCTCCGCAAAGGCGCACAGGAAGTTGTGCCGCCGCGCCTCGAGCAGCGCATCCTCGGTCAACGTGCCGGGCGTGACCAGCCGCACCACATCCCGCCGTACCACCGCCTTGGACCCGCGCTTCTTCGCCTCTGCCGGGTCTTCCAACTGCTCGGCAATCGCCACGCGAAACCCCTTGCGGATCAGCGTCAGCAGATAGCCCTCGGCCGAATGCACCGGCACGCCGCACATCGAAATCGGCTCGCCCAGATGGAACCCCCGCTTCGTCAGCGCGATATCCAGCGCCTCGGCCGCCGCGACCGCGTCCTCGAAGAACATCTCGTAGAAATCGCCCATCCGATAGAACAACAGCGCGCCGGGATTCTGCGTCTTGATCTCCAGATACTGCGCCATCATCGGCGTGACGGTGTCTTCGGTCATCGGTCCCCCTGTTCCGGGGGAACCCTACAGAACCACCCCTCGCCCGAAAAGGGGGCGCACCCCTTCCCCTTCCCGTCCTCGCCCGCTAGCGTCGCGCCGAACAAGGGGGGCAAGCCATGACCGACCACGTTTCCACCCACGCGGCCGAGGAAGACGTCCGCAATGAATCGATCCTCATCTACGTCAACGGTCGCATCGTCCCAAAGAAAGACGCGCTCGTTTCCGTCTATGACTCCGGCTTCATGCTGGGCGATGGCGTCTGGGAAGGCATCCGCCTTTACGATGGGAAATGGGCTTTCATCACCGAACACATGGACCGGTTGTTCGAGGCCGCAAAGGCCATCGACCTTGATATCGCCATGACCAAGGATCAGATGATTTCCGCCGTGTTAGAGACGCAAAAAGCCAACGGGATGGTCTCTGACGCCCATTGCCGCCTGATGGTCACGCGCGGGGTGAAGACCCGGCCCTTCCAGAACCCGCGCCTGTCGCAGCAGGGGCCGACGGTCGCGATCATCATGGAACACAGCCGCCCCAAACTGCCGCGTCCCATCACCCTCGCCACCGTTCCGCACCTGCGCGGCCTGCCCATGACGCAGGACCCCAAGCTGAACAGCCATTCCAAACTGAACTGCATCCTCGCCTGCATCGCCGCCCAAAAGGCAGGCGCGGACGAGGCGCTGATGCTTGACGTGCATGGCTTCGTGAACACCACCAATGCCTGCAACTTCTTCATCATCCGCAAAGGGGAGGTGTGGACCTCAACAGGCGACTACTGCATGAACGGCATCACGCGGGGCAAGGTGATCCAGCTTTGCCGCGAAAATGGCATCCCGGTCTTTGAACGCAACTTCTCGCTGGTCGACACCTACGGCGCGGATGAGGCGTTCCTCACCGGCACCTTCGGCGCGCAGACACCTGTGGGAATCATCGACGGACGCCAGATCGGCACGGGGCAGATGGGCCCGATGACCGAACGGTTGCGCTCGCTCTATAAGGCCCTCGTCGCGCGCTCATAGCCTTTGCCCTGCGTGCGGGTCTTTTGGAAAGGTCGCAGGCGCGTACCGCCTGCAGGCCCAATGACGGCCAAATTCCGCACCACAGAACGGGGCCGAAGGTGACTTCGGGCCCCGTGCCGCGATGACATCTGCCGGACTGCCCAGTCAAGGGGGCGGTTCCCGGGCAATCCGGCGGAAGGGTCAGATCAGCTGTGCTCTTGAAGCCGGTCGAAGACAGCGACCGAAGCACCTGCATCTTGGCAATGGCCTTCAATCTCAAGGACAAACTTCTCTGGGTCCCAATCATCCGATCCGCTTTGCGAAGCGTATTTCGCGACAAGGTTGGGCACTTCCATCGCATTGGAAGAATTCTTCAGCCATTTCAGCATCTCATCCGCCGTCTCCTTTTTCGCGACGGAATCAAGCGCCGTGAACTCGCCGCAGGTCATGGTGGTCACCTCCGCCGCGACCGGGAGCGCACCCGCCAAAACCAGCGCCACAGCACCAAGTGTCTTCTTAGCAATGATCATCGCAAATCTCCTCGAATCGTCCAACGCGTCTCCTACGACGCGCCCATAACCTAGCAATCCGCCGACGATGCAGAATTGTCCGCCATCAATTCCGATCCGGGCGACGCACGTAACGCCCCGATGCAAAGGGCTTGGGCACAGTCCTCTGCCGACGCAGTCCATCGAACCATCGTCAGGGCAAGGCTTGACGACGAACCCGTTGGAACGAGAAAGGCGCCGGGCTTCCTTGCAAATGGTGTCTGCCGGGTCGCATAATGATCTCTCTGCGCCTGATGGTCATGGCTCGACCGGACAAGGCACCGGATCGATTTGCGGCCCACGAAGCGGCGAAGGAAAGACAGATGAAGATCGCCATGTGGTCCGGTCCCCGGAACCTCTCCACCGCCTTGATGTATTCCTTTGCTGCACGCCCAGACTGCGCGGTGTGGGACGAACCCTTTTATGCTGCCTATCTGGCCCGGACCGGGATCGACCATCCGATGCGCGACGCCATCATCGCCGCCCATGACCCCGATCCCGGGTCGGTCGCCGCCGCCTGCGCTGGCGCGACCCCACATGGAAAAGCGATCCACTACCAAAAACACATGACACTGCACATGATCCCGGAATTCGACCGCGGTTTCATGCGCCCGCTCACCAATGTCTTCCTCATCCGCCACCCTGCCCGCGTCGTCGCCAGCTACTCGCAGAAACGCGAAGCCCCCACCCTCGCCGATATCGGCTTTGTCCAGCAGGCAGAACTGTTTGACGAAGTCACCGCATGGCTCGGCCATCCCCCGCCCGTGATCGACAGCGCCGACATTCGTGCCAATCCACGCGGCTCGCTGACAAAACTCTGCACCGCGCTGGGCATCCCCTTTTCCGAAACCATGCTCTCATGGCCCTCCGGCCCCAAACCCTATGACGGCATCTGGGCCCCGCACTGGTACAACGCCGTCCACGCCTCCACCGGCTTTGGCGATCCCGAAGGGCCCCTCCCCACGCTTCCCGCGCAATACGCCCCGCTCGTGGAACAGGCCCTCCCGCATTATCAAAGACTTGCGCGGTTCAAGCTCTGACGATTTCCCCTCAAACCCGCCCTTGCCCGATCCCGCATGGCAGCGCAAACTCCCCCTAACCAGCATCGGGGAGGATGCCATGCTCAACCAGTCCACCGCCGCCGCCCGCACATCCCGCGTCTACATGCGGGCCGAGGATTGCCGTCTCGAAGACCTCGCAACGCTGTGTTCGCAAACGGTTTCCCTTGCCGACTACCCCTTCGCCTCGGATGTGCAGAAGAACATCCTGATCTACGACTGCCCCGCCCTTCTCCCCACCCTCTCCACCCCCGAAGACCGCCGCGCCCTCATGGCCGAATGGGCCGAAGCCATGCTCACCGGCCCCGGCGTTGTCGTCCTGAAAGGCGCCGAACCCGACCTTGGGACGGTGGACGAAGCCTCCGCCCTCTTTTGGGGACTGATTGAGGAGCAGAACCGTTCCGGCACCGGCGGCGGCGATCACTTCGCCAAACCAGGCGCGAATGACCGTCTCTGGAATTCGCTGGAAAAACATTGCCTTGCAGACCCTGCGAACTTCGCCCGCTACTACGCCAACCCCTTCCTCGCCGCGATCTCCGAAGCATGGCTCGGCCCCCACTACCAGATCACGGCCCAACTGAACGTGGTGAACCCCGGCGGCGCGGCGCAGTCGCCCCACCGCGACTACCATCTCGGCTTTCAATCTGCCGCCCAGATCGAACGCTACCCCCGCCACGTCCAACTTCTCTCGCCAGTCCTGACGCTCCAAGGGGCGATCGCCCATGTGGACGCAACCGTTGAAACCGGCCCCACCCAGCTTCTCCCCTTCTCACAGGCCTATGACGCGGGCTACCTCGCCATGAACCGCCCCGACTTCCGGGCCTACTTCGCTGAAAACCATGTGCAATTGCCGCTGGCCAAAGGCGATATGCTGTTCTTCTCGCCCGCCCTCCTCCATGCCGCAGGCACCAACCGCAGCGCCGATATCCGCCGCATGGTCAACCTGTTCCAAGTCTCCTCTGCCTATGGCCGCGCGATGGAAACGGTGGATCGGACCCGCATGGTCAAGGCGCTTTACCCCATCCTCCGCACAGCGCGCAAAGACGGCAGCCTGACCGAAACCCAAATCGCCAACGCCATCGCCGCCAGTGCCGAAGGCTACAGCTTCCCCACCAACCTCGACCGCGACCCCCCGCTTGGCGGCATGGCCCCCAAGACGCAGGCGGCATTGGTGGCCGAGGCGCTGTCCGCCGATTGGGATGCCGAAAAACTCCATGCCGCGTTGGACGAACAAGCCCGCAGAAAACAGACATGAGCCGGACTTTTTGAACCAGCCGTCACATGCTATGGCAAGCCAAAGCCTATGAACCACAAAAGCGGGATCGGAAATGACGGTATGCTTTACGACCGAGCGCGAGCTGCGCTTTGGGGACTGCGACATCTCGGGCACCGCCTACTACCCGGCCTATCTGAACATCCTGAACGGCGTGGTCGAGGAGTTCTGGACCCATATCGGCTGGCCGTGGAACAAGATCATCTGGAAAGAGCGCTGGGGGACACCGACAGTCCATCTGTCCTGTGATTTTTCAAAGCCGTCCTTTTTCGGCGACCGACTGACCTTCCGTCTGACGGTGCTCAAGGTCGGCAAGTCCTCTGTCCGGCTGAAGCATACGATCCACTGCGGCGAAGAGCATCGCTGGTCGGTCGAGCAGGTCCTTGCCGCAAGCTGGCTGGACAGCCACACCTCCATGCCTTGGCCAGATGAGGTGAAGGCCAAACTCGAAAGTCTCATGACGCCGGACATCCCGGAACGACGCCCGGTATCCGCCCCTCACCCCCAAGCCTGACCCGGATCAGGCAGGGGGATCGCATCCAGCAGATCACGGGTATATGCCGCTTCTGGCGCCGCAAAGAGACGGTCCGTCGGCTGATCCTCCACGATCTCGCCCCGATAAAGGACGATGGTCCGCTGGCAAAGTCTGCGGATCACCGACAGGTCATGGCTGATGAAGGCCAGTGTCAGGCCAAGATCGGCGACAAGACGCTCCAACAGGTTCAGAACTTGCGCCTGCGAAGACACGTCAAGCCCGGACACGATCTCATCCGCAAGAATGAACTCCGGCTCCAAAGCGATAGCCCGTGCGATACCCACCCTCTGGCGCTGACCGCCGGAAAGTTCATGCGGAAACCGCGTCGCGAAAGTCTTTGGCAGTCCCACCTGATCAAGCGCGGTCGCGACCCTGTCGGCTATGCTGTCCATCCGGTGCAGGCGCAGGGGTTCGGCGATGATGGTGCCGACCCTGTGGCGCGGATTCAGCGACGACATGGGGTCCTGAAAGATCATCTGAAAGCGGCGGCGCAGGGGCCGCAACTGTGTCTCATCCAGATGCGTGATGTCGGTTCCGTCAAATCGTATCGTGCCGCCCGACGGTTCCAACAGCCGCACCAGCGCGCGGCCCAGCGTGGACTTCCCGGAACCAGAGCCGCCGACGATGCCCACCACGGCGCCCTTGGGGATGCTGAAGGAAAGGCCCTTCAGGATCTCAATCCGCGGCGCAGAGCCCAGCAACGGCTTCGCGGCCATATCCGCCAGCGAAAGGCGCAGGTTTTCAACTGTATAAAGGTCGGTCATGCCACCCCCCGGTCAAAGGCGGCGACTTCGGCGCGGACGGCGTCGATCACGGCATCTGGGACAGGGTGCAGCCCCGCCGCAGGGTCCGTGTATTTCGGCGTCGCAGCAAGCAGCGCCGCAGAATAGGCGTGGCGGGGGGCGGCGAAGAAGTCTGTCACGCTGCTGTCTTCCACCACCATGCCGGAATACAGGACCGAAAGATTCTGGCAGACCTTCGAAACCACGCCAAGGTCATGGGTCACGAATAGCAGCGCCGTGCCGTGGCGGGCCTGCATGTCGCGGATGAGTTTCAGGATCTGCTTCTGCACCGTCACGTCCAGCGCCGTGGTGGGTTCGTCCGCCACGATCAACTTCGGCTCGGCCGCGAAGGCCGACGCGATCAGAACCCTCTGGCGCATCCCGCCCGAAAGCTCGTGCGGATAGGACCGAAGGACGCGGTCAGGGTCCGGAATCTGCACCTCTGCCAACAAAGCCTTGGCGCGGGCGTCGGCATCGGCGCGGGTCCAGCCGAGGATGTCGACAAGGCGGTCGGTGATCTGCGGGCCGATCCGATGGCTGGGGTTCAGCGCGGTCAGCGGGTCCTGCGGGATCAGCGCGCAGGTGGCCCCGATGCGGCGGCGGCGTTCGTTCGGCGCAAGCCGCAGCAAGTCCGTCCCGTCAAGGATGATCTCGCCCCCGGTGATTTCGACCGAAGGCGGCAGTATACCCAGCACCGCCTTGCCGATCATCGACTTGCCCGCGCCGGATTCGCCCACCAACCCCCGCACCTCGCCCGCCGCCACGTCAAGCGACACGCGGCGCAGCAGGGGTGGGCCTTTGCGCAGCCGGACGGAAAGGTTGCGGATGGACAGGAAACTCATCTCAGCACCGGGTCAAAGCGATCCTTCAGCCCCTCGCCCAGTTGCGAAAAGGACAGGACTGTCAGGAACAATGTGACAAGCGGGAAGACCAGCACCCACCACGCCTGATGGATAGAGGTTCGGCCTTCGGCGATCATGCCGCCCCAAGTCGGATCATCGGTCGAGATGGACAGGTTCACAAAGCTCAGGATTGCCTCGACGATCACGGCAATGCCCATTTCCAGCGTCAGCAAAACGACGATCGTGGGCAGGACATTGGGCAGGATTTCACGGACCATCGTTCCCAGCCGCCCCCGCCCCGCCACACGGGCCGACGCGACATAGTCCATCGCGCCCTGCGCCATCGCCTCTGCCCGGACGACGCGGGCAAAGCGGGTCCAATCAATGACGACAATGGCGATGATGATGGACATCAGGCCGGGTCCCAGCACGGCGATAAGCAGGATCGAGAATAGAACCGGCGGAAAGGCCATCCAAATGTCGATCAAGCGCGAGATGACCATGTCCACCCAGCCACGCAGGAAACCTGCCAGCAGGCCGAGGGTCGCACCGATGATGCAGGTGATGGTGCCCGCAACCAGCGCCACGATCAGCGCCACCCGCGCGCCGTGGATGATGCGCGACAGCACGTCCCGCCCAAGGCTGTCTGTCCCCAGCCAATAGCCCGGCTCCGCCCCCGCCATCCAAAAGGGCGGCAGGCGACCAAGAAACAGGTCCTGCGCCAGCGGGTCCTTGGGCGCGATCCACGGTGCCAGCAGCGCGGCAAGGCACAGCAGCAAAAGCCACCCAGCGGACAGCCACAGCCGCAGCCCCGCACGGCGGCGGATAAGTGACCGTCCATCCATTCCCTTTGCGTCAAGCATGGCGCAGCCTCGGGTTCAGGACGGCATAAAGAAGGTCCACGATCAGGTTCACCACGGTGAAGATCAGCGCGAAAAGCAGAACGATCCCTTGGATCAGCGGCAAATCGCGATTGATGACAGCGTCAATCGCCATGTTGCCAAGCCCCTCGTAAGAAAACAGCCGTTCGATGATGACCGTCCCGCCGATCAAAAAGGTGAACTGCACCCCCACCAATGTAAGCGTCGGCAGGGCAGCGTTCCGCAACGCCTCGCGCAGGATGACCCGCGTCTCGCCATAGCCCTTGGTGCGGGCGAGCGTGACGTAGTCGAGGTTCATGGTTTCCTTCAGGCTCTGCTTCAGCAACTGGCCGATGATCGCCGCAAGCGGGATGGCCAGTGCAAGCGCGGGCATGAACATATGCGCGACGATATCGGCCCAAAGGTCAAAACGCAGGCGGACAAGGCTTTCAAAGAGGTAGAAGTCAGTCGTGAAGGGCAGTTCCAGCGACGGCGTGACGCGGCCCGAAATGTGGAACACGGGCATCAGCACGCCAAAAAGCAGGATCAGGATCAGGCCCCATAGGAAATCTGGGACCGACAGCGCCATGCCATTGGCCACATCGATCGTGCCTTCTGTGCGGCCTCCGCGGAAACGGGTGCCAAGGATGGCCGCCGCCCCACCAAGAAGAACCGCCATGACCAGCGCCATGACGGAAAGCTCCAGCGTGGCGGGCAGGCGGCCAAGGACCAAGTCCAGCACCGGTTGGCGCGTGGTGATCGACGTGCCGAAATCTCCTTGCACCACACCGGCGACCCAGATGCCGAATTGCGTGATCAGCGGCTGATCCAGCCCATAAAGCGCCGAGAGGCGGGCGATATCGTCCTCGGTCGCGCCGGGGGGCAGCATCATGGCGATGGGGTTGCCGGGGACGACCCGGATCACAAAGAAAACGATCACGGCAACACCGGCCAGCGTGATGGCGGTGGTCAGCAGCCGTGTGAGAAGGGTTTGTAGGATCAGCATGGCCCTGCCCGTCACAGGGTCCCGCGCTTCTGGTGTCGCGGAACCGCAGGGGATCATGCCCCCTCATTTTCCGTCCAAAAATATCCTGCGGGGGGTCCGGGGGGCGCAAAGCCCCCCGGTGCCGACGGCAGGATGTCAGGCCCGCTTCATCAAATGCGGCAGCAGCGCGCCCGAAGCATGCGGCGTCACCACCACGCCGGGGGCGTGCAGGATCGGCTGGACATATTGCAGCAGCGGGATGACCAGCGCGTTCTCGGCGATGTACTTGTCCACCGCTTTCCAGCCTTCGATCCGCTTGGCCTCATCTGCCTCGCCCCAAAGCGGGCCGATCATGCCGATCAGGTCCTCGCCATCCCAGACGGAATGGGGCGAGGGGCCGAACATCGCAAAGCCCGTAGAGGTCGTGGGATCGCCCACCGAGTTGCCCCAGTTGTAAAAGGCGGCGGGGGCAAGCTGGTCAGCGGCACGCAGTTCATAGTGCTTGGCGATCTCGTAGACTTCGATCTCGGCCTCGATCCCCACCTTGCGCCAAAGGCCGACGATGGCCTGCACCATCTCGTAATCCTTGGGCTTGAAGCCCTTGGTCGTCTGGATCTTGAACTTCACCGGGTTGTCGGGGCCATAGCCCGACGCCGCCAAAAGCTCGATCGCCTTCGCCTCGTCATAGGGCACGGTGATCGACGCGTCATAGGCATCGTATTCCGGTGTCTGAAGCGTGTCGATCTTGACCCCGTACCCCGACAGAAGACGGTCGATGATCGCCTGCTTGTCGATGGCATGGGCTGCGGCCTTGCGGACATTCGGGTCGGTCATCACCTCGATGTCATTCAGGAAAATCATCCCGATATCCGAAATGGGCGCAGACACACCCGCCAGCGGCCCGCCCTTCAGACGGTCGTATTCCTCATAGGGCATTTCAAGCGTAACGTGCGAGTTGCCGGATTCCACCTCGGCCACGCGGGCGGCGGCATCGGGGACGAACTTGATCGTCACGGTGTCAAAGTCGGGCTTGCCGCCCCAGTAGTTGGCATTTGCCTTCAGCCGGACAAAGGCGTTGCGTTCGAACTTCTCCACCATGTAGGGGCCAGTACCGATGGGCGCGGCCTCGAACCCTTCGGCGCCGACCTTTTCGTAATAGGCCTTGGGTAGGACATAGCCGGTCAGGAAGTACATCCACTTGAAGATCGTGGGATCGAACTGCGCCACGTCGGCGATCACCTTGTTGCCTTCGACCCGATGATTGGTCAGCGTGCCCCAGACGAACTGGATCGGGCTGCCGGTCTCCGGGTTGGCCACGCGGGCAAGGTTCCACGCGATATCTTCCGCCGTGAAGGGCGACCCGTCATGCCATGTCACGCCGTCGCGCACGGTCATCCAGACCTGCTTCTTGTCATCGCTCCAGCCCCATTCGGTCAGCAGGCCGGGGGCGGGCGACAGATCGGGCTGTTGCAGGATGTATTGGTCAAACACCGACTGATAGATGCCCTGAATCGTCGGGTTCACCGCGCTGGGCCCGACCGTCGGGTCCCACGAGGGCAGGTTGACGTTATAGGCGATGACCAGCTCGTCGATCGCTTGCGCGAAGGACGGCAGGCCGATCGTGCCTGCCGCCACGGTGGCGGCAGAGAGCTTCAGCAGGCTCCGGCGGTTAAGGTTCATGGTCGTTTTCCCTGTTGTGGTTCTTTGTTGGTCTTGGTCAGTTCCCGGCGAGTTTCCGCGCCAGAAGGTATCCGGGCCCTGCGCCCGTTCCCGCCCCGGGCCAGACGGCGGCCCCGGTGAGGTGGAGGTTGGCCACCGGCGTCGCACCATCGGCATGGCCGCGCGCGGGGCGGAAGAGGAAGTTCTGCGACAGGTGGTGGCTGCCACAGACCTGATCGCCGCCGATCAGGTTGGGGTTGTCTGCCTCCAATTCGGTCGGCGTGACGATGCGGCGGGCAAGGATCTTTGCCCGCGTACCGGGGGCATGGGCTTCTAGAATTGCCAGCGCTCGGTCGGCAAAGGGTTCGGCGGCCTGCGTCCAATCCGTCGCCGCGATCTCGCCCTTTGCATCGCCGGTGATAGTGCCGGGGGTCATGCGGACCTGTACCCAAAGGACGTGCTTTCCCGCAGGCGCGCGCGACGGATCAAAGACAGTGGGTTGACCCACAACAAGGATCGGCTCGTCAGCAAGCAGCCCCGCCTGCGCCTGCTGATAGGTGCGCGCCATCTGGTCAAGACTGGGCGCAAGGTGGACATAGGCGAAGCGCTGCAACTCCGCCCCGGCGCGCCAGTCGGGCAGGCCGTCCATGGCAAGGTGAATCATCATCGTGCCGGGTGCGTGGCGGAATCCCTCCATCGCGCGGTCAAAGGCGGGGGTCGTGTCGCCAGTAAGCTTGCGCAGCGCGCGGGGGGCGACGCCCGCGATCACCGCGCGGGTGGCGGTGATGCGGCGGCCGTCCGCCAGTTCCACGCCCGTCGCACGGTCACCGTCGCGCAGGATGCGGGCAACCGGCATACCGGTTTCCACCGTACCGCCGCGCGCGGTGACGGCGGCGGTCAACGCCTTGACGATGGTGTCCGCCCCGCCCTTTCCGATGACCATGCCAAAGGCTTGGCCCGCCATCCCTTCCAGATAGGGGAACATCGCCCCACCCGCGACATCGGGCGCAAAGTCGAGATGCATCCCCCATGCCGCCAGCAGGGCCCGGATCTGCGGATGTTCAAACGTTTCTTCCAGCCACGCCCGGGGGGAGGACAGCAGAAAGCGCGTGAAATCCATCGTTCCTGCGGCCCCCTTGGCGCGGAACGTTTTGAACATGAAATATGCAAGCGCACGGAATTTCATCTCGGACCCAAGAAGACCGAAGAGATGCGGTGCTTCCTGTCCGAATCGCGAAACAAGGGTTTCCCATGTTTCTGCGTCGCGGCGTGACAGGGCGCGGAACGCGGCCAGCGTTTCGCCCATGTCGGTCGACACACCGGCCCAAGTCCCGTCTGGGAAAGAAGACGAAAAGGGCCGATCCACCGGAACGAAGTCACAGCCGTGGCGGGCAAGTTCCGCGCCATGCGCCTTGAAAAACGGGCTTCCAGCAAAGAGCGACAGGTTCATCGCCGCCCAATCATTCCGGAACCCCGGCAGCGTGTATTCCCCGGACTTCACCGCGCCGCCCGCGACGGGGGCCTGTTCGAACACCCCCACCCGCCAGCCCTTGGCGGACAGATGCAGGGCGGCGGCCAGCGTATTGTGGCCCGCCCCGATCAGGACTGCGTCGAAGGTTCCGGCCATGCGCTCCCCGCCAGATTGACGCAGGGATATTTGCAAATGCATTTAAATCTGTCTAGCATGATTCCTCGACGACCGGGCGAAGAACCGGCGCGCGATCCTGCCGGGAAGATCCGGCCAACAGGGAGATGACGATGACTTCAGCCAGTGTTCTTTCATCCTTGGCGGGGATGCTTGCCTCGGGCGGGATCGAGGTGGTGGATTGCTCCGGCGTGCTGGGCCCCGAGACGCCGCTTCTGAAACTGCCGCCGGATTTCGCCAAGGACACCCCGCCGATCAAGATCCACCGCATCAGCGAATATGACAAGGACGGCCCCTTCTGGGCGTGGAACTGGCTGGAACTGGGCGAGCATTCAGGAACCCATTTCGACGCGCCGCATCACTGGATCACGGGCAAGGATTACGCCGACGGCTACACCGACACCCTGAATGTGCAGCGTCTGGTCGCCCCTGTGAACGTGCTGGATTTCAGCGCGGAATGCGCGGCGAACCCGGATTTCCTGCTGACCATCGACCATGTAAAGGCGTGGGAAGCCAAACACGGCGCGATTGGCAAGGACGAGTGGGTCGTGCTGCGGTCCGATTGGGACAAGCGCGCGCATGACGAGGCGCTGTTCCTGAACGCCAACGAGACCGGGCCGCACACGCCGGGACCGACCGCCGAGGTCATCCAGTACCTGCTCGAGAAAGGCATTGTCGGCTGGGGCAGCCAGTGCATCGGGACGGATGCCGGTCAGGCGGGCGGCATGACCCCGCCCTTCCCGGCGCATAACCTACTGCACAAGCACAACTGCTTCGGCCTCGCCTCGCTCGCCAATCTGGACAAGCTGCCCGCAAAGGGCGCGATCCTGATTGCCGCGCCCTTGAAGATCAAGCAGGGCACGGGGTCGCCGATCCGGGCGCTGGCGCTGGTGCCAAAGGGCTGATCCGTGCAGCCTGATCACATCATCATCGGAAGCGGGATCAACGCGCTGGTGGCGGGGGCCATGCTGTCGCTCAAGGGCGACCGCGTGCTTTTGCTCGAACGCGCGGCGGTGCCGGGCGGATGCCTGCGGACCGAAGAGATCACGCTGCCCGGGTTCAAGCATGACGTGATGGCGGCGACTTGGGTCTTGTTCATGACTTCTCCGGCGGGGGCCGCCCTTGGCCCCCACCTTGCCCGGCATGGTTTCGACTATTGCCACACGCCCCATCCGACCGCCGTGCTGCGGCCGGATGGTCAGGCGCTGGTGCTGACGACCGACCGGGCGAAGAACATCGCCGCCTTCAACGCACTTGCTACGGGCGATGGCGATGCCCATGCCCGCGACGTGGGCGGGATAGAGGCGGACGCGCCCTTCCTCTTCGCGCTTCTGGGCGGGGCGCTGTGGTCATGGCCCACGGCAAAGCTTTTGTGGGCGCAGGTGCGAAAGCGCGGCCTGCGCGGGTTGGCGGCATGGTTCGGGCGGGCCTTGGTGCCTGCGCGCGGGTGGTTAGAGACGACCTATGCCGCCCCCACCGTGCAGGCGCTTTACGCACCATGGGTGCTGCATTGCGGGCTTACGCCAGAGTCCACCTATTCCGGCCAGATGGGCAAGGTCATCGCCTTCGCGCTAGAGGCGGCGGGGGCCCCCGTGGTCAAAGGCGGCTCGGGCGCAGGAGTCGCCGCCTTCCGCGCGCTGATCGAGGAAAAGGGTGGCGAAATTCGCTGCAACGCGGATGTGGACCGGATCATCGTCAAGGACGGGCGGGTGCGCGGCGTGGCGCTGGCCTCGGGCGAAGAAATCGCCTGCAATTCGGTCCTTGCCTCGGTCGCGCCGGGGCAGTTGCAGGGGCGGCTGCTGCGCGACGTGAACCTGCCAGAGGATCAGTCGGCAGCGCGGGCCTTCCGGCATGGGCGGGGGAATTTCCAACTGCATTACGCGCTGGACCGGCATCCCGAATGGCTGACGCCGGGGCTGGACGATGTGGCGCTGATCCATCTCGCCGACGGTATCGATTCCGTCTCCAAGGCATCGAACGAGGCAGAGCGGGGAATGCTGCCCGCCGTGCCGACAATCTGCGTGGGCCAACCGCATCGGCTGGACCCGTCGCGTTGTCCGCAGGGCAAGGCGGTGCTGTGGCTGCAAATCCCCGACGCGCCGCGCGTGGTAAAGGGCGATGCGGCGGGCGAGATCGCGACCGATGGCGCGTGGTCCGAAGCGGTGCGCGAGTCCTTTGCCGACCGGATCGAGTCGATCCTCAAACGGCACATCAAGGATTTTGACGCGATCAAGCTGGCGCGGCGGGCCTATTCCCCTGCCGATCTGGAACAGATGAACGTCAACCTCGTCGGCGGCGATCCCTATGGCGGGCTGTGCACCCTCGACCAGTTCTTCATCTTTCGCCCCTATGCCCATTCGACGAATGGAACGGGGCTGGTGCGGGGTCTTTCGCATATCGGCGCCTCTACCCATCCCGGCCCCGGTCTAGGCGGCGGGTCCGGCTTCCTCGCGGCAAAGAGGCTGGGCGCATGACGGATCAGTCGCCCCCGGAAAAACCGCCCGGAACCCTGCCTCGGCTGGGCGAGATCGGGCTGACCAATTACGCGCCCTATCTGATGAACCGCATCATGGGGCGCTACAACGCCTCCCTGCGCGAAGAAATGGCGGACCTTGGCCTGACGACGCCCAAGATGCGGGCGCTGGCGGTCCTGTCGGTGATCGAGGGGCCGCTGATCCGGGAACTTGCAGTCTATTCCGTGGTCGAACAGTCCACCCTCTCGCGCGCGCTGGACCAATTGGCGGGCGAAGGGCTGATCCGGCGCGAGGCAGACGCGGACGATAGCCGCGCCACGCGGGTCTACATCACAGAGTCCGGGCGGTCGCATTTCGAAACGCTCTGGCCCCGCATGGTCGAGGCGCAAGAGCGCATGTTCCGCGGCATCCCCGCCGAAGAACGGCACGCCTTCGTGGGCACGCTGCAGAAGATGCTGACCAATATCCGCAAGCACGAGATCTGAGACATGGCCGAGCGGTCTTTCAAGGCAGAGGTGGAGCATCTTCGCAAAGGAGACGGTGATACCTTCACCGGCGAGGGGATTCTGGCCATCACCAAAGCCTTGCTGGAAAATGGCGTGGGCTATGTCGGCGGCTATCAGGGCGCGCCGATCAGTCACCTGATGGACGTTCTGGCCGATGCCGAGGAACTGCTGTCCGAGCTTGGCATCCGCTTTGAGGCCAATGCGAACGAGGCGGCAGCAGCGGCGATGCTGGCTGCATCTGTCCACTATCCCATTCGGGGCGCGGTGACCTTCAAGGGGTCAGTCGGGGTCAACGTGGCGTCTGACGCATTGGCTAACCTTGCCTCGTCCGGCGTGAATGGCGGCGCGCTGATCATCGTGGGCGAGGATTACGGCGAAGGCTCCTCCATCATGCAGGAACGGTCGCATGCCTTTGCCATGAAATCGCAGTTCTGGTTGCTGGACCCGCGCCCGAACCTGCCCTGCATCACCAAGGCGGTGAAGGACGCGTTCGAACTGTCCGAGGCGTCGAACACGCCGGTCATGCTGATGGTGCGTATTCGGTCCTGCCATGTGACGGGGTCGTTCCAAACCCGCGACAACCAGCGCCCAAAGCTTTCGGTGCGGGATGCCCTGTCCAATCCGCAGTCCGATTTCGCCCGCGTGGTCCTGCCCCCGATGTCCTTCGCCCACGAGCAGGACAAGATCAAGAACCGCTGGCCCAACGCCGAAAGGTTCATCCGCGAGCGGCAATTGAACGAGGTGTTTGGTCCGCAAAAAGCCCCCGTCGGTCTGGTGCTCCAAGGGGGCATGTACAACGGTGTGATCCGTGCGCTGCAACGTCTGGGTCTGGCGGATATCTGGGGGAACACAGAAGTCCCGCTCTACGTCCTGAACGTGACCTACCCGCTGATTTCTTCAGAGTTCCTGCAGTTCTGCGAAGGCAAGGATCAGCTTCTGGTGATCGAGGAAGGCCAGCCGGAATTCATCGAACAGCAGTTGTCGACCTTCCTCTACCGCGCCGGATCGCAGGTCAAACTGCGGGGCAAGGGTATCCTTCCCATGGCGGGCGAATACACGGGCCAAGTCATGCTGGACGGGATCACGGCTTTCCTCAAGGAAGCCGCGCCGCAGATGCTGCCCGCGCTGGTGCGCGCACCGAACGAGGACAAGCCCCAGATCCCTGACCTGACCAAGACGGTACCGATCCGCCCACCGGGATTCTGCACGGGTTGCCCGGAACGGCCCATCTTCGCCGCGATGAAGCTGGTGCAGAAGGAAACCGGCAAGCTGCAGATCAGCGCGGATATCGGCTGCCACCTCTTCGCGTCGCTGCCGCCCTTCGAAATCGGCGGGGCGACGATGGGCTATGGCCTAGGTCCGGCGGCAAATGCGGCCTTCGATGGCGGGGGGCAGCGGCGCCCGGTGTCGATCATCGGGGATGGCGGGTTCTGGCATAACGGGTTGTCCTCCAGCTTCACCAACATGGCCTTCAACAAGTCGGACGGCGTGGCGGTCATCGTGGACAACTACTATTCCGCCGCGACGGGGGGGCAGGACATCATGTCCTCGCGCGCCGACAACCCGACCAAGGCCACAAAGCATCCCATCACCAAGGCACTCAAGGGGATCGGGATCGACTGGGTCCGTCAGGTCGACCGCACCTATGACGTGGGCCGGATGCGCGACGTCCTGCGCGAGGCACTGACGACCGATGCACCGGGGCCAAAGGTGATCGTGGCCTCCTCGGAATGCATGCTGAACCGCCAACGGCGCGAGAAACCCCTGACGCAAAAGGCCATCAAAGAAGGGCGGCGGGTAGAAGCCCCGCGCTTCGGCGTGGATGAGGATGTCTGCACCGGCGACCATGCCTGCATCCGCCTGTCGGGCTGCCCGTCGCTGTCGTTGAAGAAGCTGGACGATCCCCTGCGGGACGATCCGGTCGCCAGCATCGACCAAAGCTGCGTGGGTTGCGGCAACTGCGGCGAGGTCGCGGATGCCGCCGTACTCTGCCCGTCCTTCTACCGTGCCGATGTGGTGCATAACCCGACAAAATGGGAATCGCGACTAGCGTCTTTCCGGGCACGGGTGATCGGTTGGCTGCAGGCGCGGCGCGCGGCGCGGCGGCTGGATTTCGGGGGCGCGGCATGACCCTGCACGAAACCCTCGGCACCGAAATGGGCGCGCGGCAAACGGATCCGCGTCTGTCCGGGATCATCAAACTGGCCATTCTGGCCGTTGGCGGGCAAGGCGGCGGCGTGCTGACCGGCTGGATCGAAGATCTGGCACGCGCAAACGGCTATGCCGCACAGGCGACATCCGTCGCGGGCGTCGCACAGCGGACCGGCGCGACGGTCTATTATGTCGAAATGGCCCCGCATCGCACCGGTGATCCGATGCCCATCTTCTCGCTCATGCCGGCGGCGGGCGACGTGGACATCATGATCACCGCCGAAATGATGGAGGCCGGTCGCGCCATCATCCGGGGCTTCGTGACTCCGGATCGGACGGTCCTGATCACCTCCACCCATCGGGCGCTGGCGGTTTCGGAAAAGATGGTGCCCGGCGACGGCATCGCCTCCAGCGACGAGGTTATGGCGGCGGCCGAGGTCGCGGCACGGCGGGTGATCGCGGCAGATTTCGACGCGCTGGCTCAGGCCAATGGGTCGGTGATTTCCGCCTCACTCTTCGGGGCGCTGGCGGGGGCAGGGGTGCTGCCCTTCGGGCGCGAGGCGTTCGAGTCGGCAATCCGCGCGGGCGGCAAGGGCATCGAAGGGTCCCTTCGCGCCTTTGCGGCAGCCTATGCGGTGGCGGCCAATCCGGCGGGAGTGGTTGTGACAATCCCCGACGCAAAGCCCGTCGCGCGGGTGCAGGGTCCGGCGCGGCTGGTGGCGGAATGGGATCGTCTGGCGGCGCGCGTCGCCACCCTCCCCGATCCAGCGGCCGAAATGGCGCTGCCGGGGTTGAAGAAGGTGGTCGAGTTTCAGGACCTTGCCTATGGCGCGGCCTATCTGGACCATCTGGCGCGCGTCATGGCGCAGGATGATGCGGCCCATGGCTGGATGCTGACGCGCGAGGCTGCGAAATATGTGGCCAATGCCATGTCCTATGACGACATCATCCGCGTGGCCGACCTAAAAACGCGCGCCCGCCGCTTTGACCGCATCCGCAAGGAGATGCGGGTGAAAGAGGCAAACGTCCTGCAACTGACCGAATTCTTCCACCCCCGGGCCGAAGAGGTGGTGGGCATGTTCCCCGCCCGCCTTGGCGCAAAGGTCGAGGCCGATCCGAAATGGATGGCGCGACTTGGGCGTTGGTTCGACAAGGGGCGGCGTCTGCGGACCGACAGCCTGCCTGCCTTCGTCGCGCTGCATATCCTTGGCGGGATGAAGGTCTGGCGGCGGCACACCCTGCGCCACGCGCAAGAAGTGGCGCACTTGGACCGCTGGCTGGATTTGGCCTTGGGACAGGCGGGCCGGAACTATGATCTTGGGGTGGAACTGATCCGCTGCCGTCGCCTGATAAAGGGTTACTCCGACACGCATGCGCGCGGGCTTTCCAAATTCGACCGCGTGGTCACAGCCACCCTGCGGATCGCCTCTCGCGACGATGCCGCTGACTGGTGCCGCCGCCTGCGCGAAGCGGCGCTGAAGGACGAAGAAGGCAAGGCACTGGATGGGGCAGTCAAGACGATCGAAAGCTTCGCCTAACCTGCGCCTTCATCGCCAAAGCCTGAACGCATTCCGCCACCGCCTGATGCGCGGCCCCCAACTGCGGGTCAGCCGC
>JBDKFE010000071.1:0-22993 GCA_039798885.1 Pseudomonadota bacterium
ACCCGCCCGTTTCCACGCCGATCTCGCGCAGGACGGCGATAGAGCCGTTGCGCATGATCTGGTATTCCTTGTCGGTCAGCGTCAGTGCCGGGGCGACGGTGATGCTGTCGCCCGTGTGGACGCCCATCGGATCGACGTTTTCGATGGAGCAGACGATGATCGCGTTGTCGGCGCGGTCGCGCACCACCTCCATCTCGTATTCCTTCCAGCCGAGGAGGGATTCATCGACGAGGACCTGCGCGACGGGCGAGGCTTCGAGACCGGATTTGATGATCGCTTCATAGTCGTCGCGGTTATAGGCGACGCCGCCCCCGGTGCCGCCAAGGGTGAAGGCGGGACGGATGATGGCGGGCAGGCCCACGTATTCCAGCGCGGCCATGGCTTCGGCCACGCCTGCGGCGATGTCGTATTTACCGGAGGCGAGTTTCGGGGCGGCGACGATCGTGGCTTTGGGGTTTTCAAGGCCGATACGGTCCATCGCTTCGCGGAAGAGCTTGCGGTCTTCGGCCATTTCGATGGCTTCGCGGTTGGCGCCAATCAGTTCCACGCCGAATTTTTCCAGCACGCCCATATCGGCCAAGGCGAGTGCCGTGTTCAGGCCGGTCTGGCCGCCCATCGTGGGCAGCAGCGCGTCGGGGCGTTCCTTTTCGATGATCTTGGCGACGACTTCGGGGGTGATGGGTTCGATATAGGTGGCGTCGGCAAGGCCCGGATCGGTCATGATCGTCGCAGGGTTCGAGTTGACGAGGATGACGCGGTAGCCTTCCTCGCGCAGGGCCTTGCAGGCCTGTGCGCCGGAGTAGTCGAATTCGCAGGCCTGTCCGATGACGATGGGACCTGCGCCGATGATCATGATGGAGGAGATATCGGTTCTTTTCGGCATGGTCCTGTCCCGCATGTGCCATCCCGCGGCGGTTGGGCTGCGGGTGGAGGATTCGTGCTTCGCGCAAATTGACGGGGGTTTAGGGGAGTGGGGCGCGGGGCGCAAGGGATTGTGCGCTGGACAGCGCCGCATGCGATTTCTGGCGCAGAAATCGCGCAAAATTCTGACGCAGAATTTTGTCGGGCATATGGGCCGCAGCTTGGGCGCGAAATCTGCGTCAGATTTCGCAGCATTTTCTGCGTCAGAAAATGCTTTCTGCACGCAACGGAAAGGGGCCGGAGGTTTCCCCCCGGCCCCGTTATGCCTTGCGGATCGGTCAGCGTTCGCCGACGGCAGCTTCGGCGGCGGCGATGGCGGCCTTGCGGGCTGCGATCTTGTCGCCCGTGGGCGGGCCTTCGAAGCGGCGGTTCTCGAACAGGACCCAGACCACCAGCGCCAGCGCGATGAAGCCGAGGACCACGTAAAGCACGCGCTCGTTCGGCGGGGCCACCGCGATGAACAGGATCACGCCCATGCCGACGACGGCCAGAATGGTGACCAGACGGTAGAGGCCGTCCCCGATGTTCCACGGGCCTGCCTTGGGCCATTTCGGGCCGCCATAGGCCAGCATCGCCGCGACGAGCGGGATGGTGAAGGACAGGAACAGGAAGACCAGCGTCGAGTTCACCACGATCACGTAGATCGAGGTTTCGCCCACTTTGATCATCATCGCGAGCACCACGTAGAGGATGCAAAGCACCGTCGAGGTCCAGATCGCCGCCACGGGCGTGCGATACTTGGGCGACACCGAAGCCAGCGCCTTGGACCCGACCGGAATGCCATCATCGCGCGAGAAGGCAAAGAGCATCCGACTGGCCGAGGTCACGGTCGCAAGACCGCACAGCAGCTGGGCGATGAAGATGCAGAGATAGATGAGGTATTTCAGCCCGGCAGGCAGGATCGCGTCCATCGTGCCGAAGAACATCCCCCAGCCCTGCGAGGCGGCCGTGTTCATGTCCGGGATCGCCAGCGTGATGGCGCAGATCATGATCCAGCCCACGATCGAGGACCAGAACACCGCTGTGACGATGCCGCGCGGTACCGAATGGGCGGCGTTGCGGGTTTCTTCGGACGTGTGGGCCGAGGCGTCGTAGCCGGTGATCGTGTAAAGCGGCAGCAACAGGCAGAGCAGGAAGAGGTAGAGCGTGTTGTCCGACTGCGGGAAGACCCCGCCGCCTGCATCGCCCGAGTAGTTGGTGAAGGTCCACAGCCGAGAGATGTCGATGGCCGGCGCGAAGTAGAGGCAGGCCAGAACGAGGACGGCGGTGGTGGCGAAGATCAGGTAGCCCGAGAGGTCGGTCAAGAGTGTGGTGACCTTGATCCCGAGGTGGTTGAACAGCGCCTGCAGGATGGTGATCGCGGCGACGAAGGCCACGATTTCATGGTCGGACCCGGTGAAGCCGAAGAAACCGCCGAAGGTGCCGGTGAAGAAATAGGCCGTGCCGATGTTGATGGCCCCAAGCACCGTGATAAGCCCCAACAGGTTGAGCCATGCGGTCAGCCAGCCCCAGAAGCGGTTCCCGAGGATCGAGGCCCAGTGATACAGGCCCCCCGCCGTCGGGAAGGCCGAGGCGATCTGCGCCATGGCCAGCGCGAACATGCCCGAGAGCAGGCAGCCCACGATCCAGCCGATGCCCGCGCCGGCACCGCCGACCGAAGAAATCGCCTGGGCAAAGCTGTTGATGCCGCCCGAGAGGATGCAGATGATCGAAAAGGAGATGGCGAAATTCGAGAATTTGGACATAGAGCGCTGCAATTCCTGCGCATAGCCCATGCCGTGCAGGACGGCCATGTCCTGATGCTTCTCGTGATCGCCGTAGTCGTCGGATGCCATTTGAGGTTCCCCACTGTTGTTGGCGTCTTTGTTCTTTGTCGGCCCCTGCGGACCGGCGGTGCGGTTGGATCCGCCTCTCGCCGGTGGGAGTAGAGTATGGATTTTTCAATCCGGCAAGCTTTGAAACGATCCTTTCAGACGAATATCGCGCGGTAACGCGGACGGTGCGGCGGGGCGGGCGGGGATGTCGTCGCCATGGGCGCGGTGGCGGATCGGGGCGGCAGGGTGTCGCGGGCGGACTGGTCGGGGGGCGGGGGTGGTGCTATCTCGGCCCGCGATGGAACGGAGTTGGGCTGCGTGATCCTTTTCGAACATGGTCCGGGCGGGGGGGCAGCCCTTTTCGACGCGCCGCGCGAGGTGATCGTGGCGCGGCGGGCGGATCAGGTGCGCGCGGCGCTGGCGCGGGCGGACCGGGCACGGGAAAGGGGCGCGTGGCTGGCGGGCTATGTGTCCTATGAGGCGGGCTATGCTTTGGAGCCACGGCTGGCGCGGCTGATGCCGCGGCGGCGGCCGGGGCCGCTGGTGGCGCTGGGGGTGTTCGACGGGCCGGGGGAGGCCGCGCCCCTGCTGGCGCAGGCGGCGGCAGAGGCAGGCGCGGCGCGGCTCTCGGCGCTGCGGCGGGGGATCACGCGGCGGGCCTATGGTGCGGCCATGGCAAAGGTCATGGACTATATCGCGGCGGGGGATTGCTATCAGATCAACCTGACCTTCCCGCTTTCGGCGCGGCTGGAGACGGGGACGGCGCTGGGCCTTTATGGCGCTTTGCGGGCGCGGCAGGCGGTGGGCTACGGGGTCTTTTGTGACCTTGGCGTGGGGCCGGTGGTCATGTCGCGGTCGCCCGAGTTGTTCTTCCGGGTGGAGGGGGGCGTGATCTCGGCCCGTCCGATGAAGGGGACCGCGCCGCGCGATGCCGACCCCGCGCGGGACGCGGCGCTTGCGGCGGCGTTGTTTGCGTCCGAGAAGGCGCGGGCAGAGAACCTGATGATCGTGGATTTGCTACGGAACGACATCGCGCGGATTTCCGAGGTGGGATCGGTCAAGGTGCCGGAGCTTTATGCGGTGGAGCCTTTCGCGACGGTGCATCAGATGAGTTCGACGGTGACAGGGCGGTTGGTGGCGGGGGCCGATCTGGCGGGGTTGATGGGGGCGCTGTTTCCCTGCGGGTCGATCACGGGCGCGCCGAAAATCCGCGCGATGGAGATCATCGCCGAGGTCGAGGGGCGCGCGCGGGGCGTCTATTGCGGGGCGATGGGCTGGATGGCGCCGGGCGGGGATGCGGTGTGGAACGTGGCGATCCGGACGATGTCGCTCTTCGCGGGGGGGCGCGTGGCGTTGAACGTGGGCGGCGGCGTGGTGCAGGATTCCACGGCGGATGGCGAATGGGAGGAGGCGCTGTGGAAGGCGCGCTACGCAGAGGGGCTGGGGACGTCCGGCTGATCGAGACGCTGCTGTGGAATGGGGCGGGCTTTCCCCGGTTGCCGCTGCATCTGGCGCGGTTGGCGGCGGGGGCGGAGGCGCTGGGGTTTCCCTGCGATGCGCGGGTGGTGGAGCGGGCCTTGCACGGGGCGGTGGGCGCTGCGGCGCTGCGCGTGCGGCTGACGCTGGGGGCTGCGGGGGATGTGGAGGTGACGGTGGCCCCGTTGCCGCCCGCCAAGGCGGAATGGCGACTGGGCTTGGCGGCGGCGCGGTTGGCGTCGGAGGATCCGTGGCTGCGGGTGAAATCGACGCGGCGCGCGGCCTATGACGCGGCGCGGGCGGCGCTGCCTGCGGGGCTGGACGAGGCGCTGTTCCTGAACGAGCGCGGCGAGGTCTGCGACGGGACGATCACCACAGTCTTTTTCGACCGGGGCGCGGGGCTGCGGACGCCGCCCCTGTCCTGCGGGTTGCTGCCGGGGGTTCTGCGGGCAGAGATGTCGGTGCCGGAGGAGGTGTTGTTGGCCCGCGACCTGCCGCGCGTGCGGCTGTGGGTCGGCAACGCGCTGCGGGGCCTGATCCCGGCGGTCTGGGCCTTGGACTGAAGCAGAGCGCGGGCAAGCCCGCGCGTGCCTTTTCTCTCGCCTCCGCATGCGCTCCGGCTCGGGTCGCCGGGGCGCTGCCCCGGACCCCGGGATATTTGGGGACGGAAAATGAAGCGGGCCTTGGTCATTTTCCGTCCAAAAATATCCTCGGGGTGAATTGGCCGCAGGCCAAGAGGGGGCCGAGGCCCCCTCTGCCCGGTTGGGTCAGGGCGCGAGGTGGCGGCGCAGGGCTGTGATGTCGTCGCGCATCACGCCATGGCCCGCGCCGGGATAGACCTGCGTTTCCACCGTGGCACCCAGGGCGGTGAGGGTGGTGGCGGTGTCTTGGACGCGTTGGAGGGGGATGTGGGGATCGCGTTCGTGGACCGAGAGCCAGACCTTGCCTTGGCGCCTGCCTTGGTAGTCGAAGCGTTTGGGGCCGTGGTTGTAGAGGGCGGGGGTGGGGTCGCCTGCGGCATCGGCCGTGCCGACGAGGCCGCCAGAGAAGGCGAGGAGGCCGGCGAGGGGGGCACCGATCCGGGCATAGGCTTCGGCGGCGAGGCACGCGCCTTGCGAGAAGCCGGCGAGCCAGATGGAGGCGCGTGGGATGCCTTCGGCCTGCAGCCTGTCGATGGCCTGTTGCACCTGCGCCAGCGCGCGGGTGACGAAGGGGTCCATCTGTGCCGCAGGGGCAAGGAAGGAGGTGGGCCACCAGCTGTTGCCGGGGGCTTCGGGCGCGATGGCGGCCACATCGGGCAGGGCGGCATGGGCCATGAGCGACAGGATGTCGGCGGCCTGTCCGCCGCGACCGTGCAGGAGCACGATCCCGGCGGTGGCGTTGTTGGAGGGTCCGGCGCGCCTCATGCGGGGAGTTTCAGTTTGGGCAGCGTCGCCTCGATCCGGGCGCGCAGGCGTTCGTGCTGCGGGGGGAGCATGAGGGCGCTGCCCATCGTTTCGGCCGGTTCGTCCACGGCAAAGCCCGGCGGGTCGGTGGCGATTTCAAAGAGGACGCCGCCCGGTTCGCGGAAGTAGATCGCGTTGAAATACTGCCGGTCGATGACGGGCGTCGTGCGATGGCCGAATTTCAAGAGCGCCTCTTGCCAGTGGTGCTGATCCTCTTGCGTCTTGGCGCGGAAGGCGATGTGGTGGATCGTGCCTTTGCCGGGGCGCGGCACGGTCGGCGTGTCGGCGCGCCAGATGTCGATGATATTGGCGCGGTCGTGGCCCGGGGCCTTGAGCCGCAGGCGTTCGCCGCCGGGCGTGCGTTCGCTGCCTTGGACTTCGTAGCCGAAGGCTTCGGTCAGGAGGCGGGCGGTGGGGTCGGGGTCGCGTTCCCAGAGGGTGACGGAGTGGAAGCCGTGCCGGTCGGTCGCGCCTTCGGTTTCGATCAGTTCCACGGGCGCGCCGTCGGGGTCGCGCAGCGTCAGGACGCGTTGGCCGAAGCGTTCGGTGGGGGCGGGGACGCTGCTGTCTTGGCCGAGGTCGTCGATGAGCGTGTCGAAGTCGCCCTTGGGGATCGCATAGGCATAGGCCGAGGCCATGC
The DNA here is from genome assembly GCA_039798885.1 of Pseudomonadota bacterium. Taxonomy (GTDB): domain Bacteria; phylum Pseudomonadota; class Alphaproteobacteria; order Rhodobacterales; family Rhodobacteraceae; genus Paragemmobacter. The sequence goes on from JBDKFE010000071.1 coordinate 6,297, forward strand.
CGGGACCGGCGCGGCCGGGGCCTGCTTCGGCGAAGGGGAAGAAGGTGAGGATGGTGCCGGGGCTGCCCGCGTGGTCGCCGTAGTAGAGGTGGTAGGTGTCGGGGGCGTCGAAATTCACCGTCTTTTTCACCAGCCTCTGTTTCAGCGTGCCTGCGTAGAAATCCAGATTGGCCTGCGGCGGGCCGGAGATGGCGGTGACGTGGTGGAGTCCGGGTATCTTGGTCATGGCTTTGCCCTAGCGGGAGGTGTTTGCGGTTGCCCCTGATATGGGGCGGGGCGCGGATGTGGAAAGCGGGCAGGCGCGCGCGGGGGGTGTGCGGGGATGCACGGAGGGTGTTGGGGGCCAGTGCGAGGGCAGTGCGGGGGCAGTGCGGGGCCAGTGCGGCCCCAGTGCAGCCCTTGACTTCGCGCGCGGCAAGGGGTGTATCGGCGCGATGATCCGATCAGCCTCGTCCGGGGAGCCATGATGCACGCCTATCGCAGCCATACTTGCGCTGAATTGAACACCGCCCATGTGGGCGAGACGGTCCGCCTGTCGGGCTGGGTGCATCGCGTGCGCGATCACGGGGGCGTGCTGTTCATCGACCTGCGCGACCATTACGGCATTACGCAGGTGCTGGCCGACAGTGACAGCCCGGCCTTTGCCGCGATCGAGAAGGTGCGGGCGGAGTGGGTGATCTGCATCGATGGCCGCGTGAAGGCGCGGGATGCGGCGCTGGTGAACCCGAAGATCCCGACCGGCGAGGTGGAGGTCTATGCCACCGGCATGACCGTCCTTGGCGCGGCGGAAGAATTGCCGATGCCGGTGTTCGGTGAGGTGGATTATCCCGAAGAGACGCGGCTGACCTATCGCTTCCTCGACCTGCGGCGGGAAAAGCTGCATCGCAACATGATGCTGCGGTCGAACGTGGTGCGGTCCTTGCGCAACCGGATGTGGGCGCAGGGGTTCAACGAATTCCAGACGCCGATCATCACGGCATCCAGCCCCGAGGGGGCGCGGGACTTTCTGGTGCCATCGCGTCTGCATCCGGGCAAGTTCTATGCGCTGCCGCAGGCGCCGCAGCAGTTCAAGCAGTTGATCATGGTGGCGGGGTTTGACCGCTATTTCCAGATCGCGCCCTGTTTCCGGGATGAGGACCCGCGCGCGGACCGTAGCCCGACCGATTTCTACCAGCTGGACGTGGAGATGAGCTTCGTCGAGCAGGAGGATGTCTTTGCCGCCGTGCAGCCCGTCATTCAGGGGCTGTTTGAGGAGTTCCGCCCCGATTGCAAGGTGCCGTCGGACTGGCCGCGCATCGCCTATAAGGAGTCGCTGCTGTGGTACGGGTCTGACAAGCCGGACCTGCGCAACCCGATCAAGATGCAGATCGTGAGCGAGCATTTCCGCGGGTCGGGTTTTGCCGTCTTTGCGAAGCTGCTGGAGAATGACGGGACCGAGGTGCGCGCCATTCCGGCACCCACGGGGGGCAGCCGGAAGTTCTGTGACCGGATGAATGCCTTTGCCCAGAAGGAAGGTCTGCCGGGGATGGGCTATATCTTCTGGCGCGAGGCCGAGGATGGGTCGGGGATGGAGGCGGCGGGGCCGCTGGCCAAGAATATCGGGCCGGAGCGGACCGAGGCGATCCGGCAGCAGCTTGGGCTTGGCCTTGGCGATGCAGCCTTCTTCCTTGGCGGCAAGCCGGAGCAGTTCGTGTCCTTTGCGGGCAAGGCAAGGAACGAGATCGGGCGGGAATTGGGTCTGGCCGAGACGGATACCTTCCGCTTCGCCTGGATCGTGGACTTCCCGATGTATGAAAAGACCGATGACGGGAAGATCGATTTTTCCCACAACCCCTTCTCCATGCCGCAGGGCGGGATGGAGGCGCTGATGGGCGATCCGCTGGCGGTGCATGCCTATCAGTATGATCTGGCCTGCAACGGGTATGAGTTGATCTCGGGCGGGATTCGGAACCACAAGCCAGAGATCATGTATCGGGCCTTTGAACTGGCGGGCTATCCGAATTCCGAAGTGGACAAGCGGTTCGGCGGGATGGTCAAGGCGTTCAAATACGGCGCGCCGCCGCACGGGGGCTGTGCGATGGGGATCGACCGGGCGGTGATGCTGCTGGCGGATGAGCAGAACATCCGTGAGGTGATCATGTTCCCGATGAACCAGCGCGCCGAAGACCTGCTGATGGGCGCGCCGAGCGAGCCCATGAACGAGCAGTTGCGCGAGCTGCGGCTGCGGGTGGTGCCGAAGGATCAGTGAGGGGGACTTCCCCTTGACGGAATGAGGAAAGGGGCGCGGGTTGCGCCCCTTTTTCGTTGCGGGATGTGGCGCGACCAGAGGGACCGATGCCGAACGGCCCGCCGGACGCTTGTCTGGCGCGCATCTTGTCTGTTGCGCCCTGTCTGCGCGCCGCAGGGCAGGTGGGCCACCCCGGCACGGCCGATGCCTATGGGCCGGACGGCCCCGTCCGACGGCCGCGCCGGGCGGCGGTCAGTCCAGCCGGAACCGCTTGTCCCGCGACGCCGCCCCCCGGACCAGCGTCAGCCGCCCCTTGGCCACGCCAAGCGCATGGGCCAGCGCCTCGGCCACGGCGGCATTGGCGCGGCCCTCTTCGGGCGGGGCACCCACGGCGATGCGCCAGAGGCCGCCCTCCAGCACGCAGCTTTCCACCCGCGCGCGGGGCGTGGCGCGGATGGTGAATTCCGCCCCCGGCACGGCCAGTGCCGCCTGTTCGCCCTTGCGCATCCGCTCTGGCCCTTCCTTGCTGCCGCGCCTAACCTTCGGCCCGACACGACCCAAGGACAAGCCCCCGATGACCACCGCCTTCTACACCGACGAACGCTGCTTTTGGCACCATGGCGGCCATTACGCGCTGACCCTGCCCGTGGGGGGGGCGATGGGGGGCCTTGTCCAGCCCGGCGCGGGCCTGCCCGAAAGCCCCGAGACGAAGCGGCGGCTGAAGAACCTGCTGGAGGTGACGGGGCTGATGGCCGAACTGTCCGTCCGGTCCGCCCCGCCTGCCGCGCGCGAGGATCTGCTTCGCGTCCATCCGGTGGCCTATCTGGACCGGTTCGAGGCGCTGTCGCGGGATCAGGGCGGCGAGCTTGGCCCCCGCGCACCCTTCGGCAAGGGCGGATATGACATCGCGGCGCTGTCGGCGGGGCTGGCCCTGCACGCGCTGGGGGATGTGATGCGGGGCGGGGCGCGCAATGCCTATGCCCTGACGCGCCCGCCGGGGCATCACTGCCTGCCGGACCGGCCCAATGGGTTCTGCCTGCTGGCCAACATCGCCATCGCCATCCGCGCGGCGCAGGCGGCGGGGCTGGGGCGGCGCTTTGCCGTGATCGACTGGGACGTGCATCACGGCAACGGGACCGAGGCGATCTTTCTGGACGATCCCGAGGTGCTGGCGATCTCGCTCCATCAAGAGCGGAATTATCCCACCGATACCGGCGGGGCAGAGGTGCGGGGAACGGGCGCGGCGCGGGGGGCGAACCTGAACATCCCGCTGCCCCCCGGCACGGGGCACCGGGGATATCTGGAGGCCTTCCGCCGTCTGGTCCTGCCCGCACTGGCGGCGCATCGCCCGGATGCCATCCTTGTCGCCTGCGGCTTTGACGCGGCGGCGCTGGACCCGCTGGGGCGGATGCTGGCGACGGTGGAAACCTTCCGCGAGATGACGCGCATGACCATGGCGGCGGCGGATGCGCTGTGCGGGGGCCGCGTCGTCTGCGTCCACGAGGGCGGCTATTCCGAGGCCTATGTCCCCTTCTGCGGCCATGCCGTCATCGCGGAACTGGCGCAAAGCCCGATCGACGCGCCCGACCCGCTGGCCGCGACATTGGCCACGCGGCAACCGGAGGCGCGCTTCGATGCCTTTGTGACGGCATGGATCGACGATCTGGAAACCCGCCTCGCGGCGGCGTGAAGGGGAAAGACCTTGCCCCTTCATCTCGGCCCAAATACCCAAAGACCCGAGCCGGAGCGCGGCACGCGCGCAGGCGAGACGAAAGGGGTGCGGGCGCTTGCGCCCGCTCTGCCTGAAAGCCCACCTGACCACCCCGCCCGCGGCGGGGAAGAGAGGCCCTGACATGACCCGCAACGATGCTGCCTTTGCCTTCCTTGCCGCCCGGCAGTCCTATCCGTCCAAGGCGATGCAGGGGCCTGCCCCCGACCGGGCGGCGCTGGAGCCGATCCTTGCGGCGGCGCTGCGGGTGCCGGATCATGGCAATCTGCAACCGTGGCGGCTGGTGGTGGGATATCGTGACGCGCTGGCGCGCTGGGCCGATCTGGGCGAAGCGCGGGCGCGCGCGTTGGACGGGGATCCCGTGCGGATCGAAAAGGGGCGCGGCCAGTTCGACCGGTCGCATCTGGCCGTGGTGGTGATCGCCACGCCGGTCGAGGCCGAGAAGGTGCCGCCGGTGGAACAGGTCCTGTCGGCGGGGGCGCTGTGCCTGAACCTTGTCAATGCCGCGACGGCGGCGGGCTGGGGGGCGCAGTGGCTGACGGGTTGGGTCGCGCATGATCCGGTCTTTGCCGCCCGCGCCTTTGGTTGCGCGGGTGGGGAATGGGTGGCGGGGATCGTGCATATCGGCACCAAGGGCGCCGCCGCGCCGGACCGGCCACGTCCGGACCTGTCGCAGAAGGTTGTTTGGGCGTGAAGGCTGGGGGCGTGAAGGCTGGGGGCCTGAGGGCTGGGGGCTTGAAGGCCGGGCGCTTGAAGGCCGGGGTTTGGGGAGGTCCGCCATGGGCATGATCTTGTCTGCTTTCACCGCCGCGCTGGGCCAGTGGTCGGACCCGCGCTTCCGCCGCGTGGGGCTGCTGGGTGTGGCGCTGACGCTGGCGCTATTGGTGGCGCTTTACGCGGTGATCGTCACGGCGATCCAGTGGATGGTGCCCGAGACGACGGACCTGCCGCTGATCGGCCCGGTCGGGGGACTCGATACCTTGCTGTCGGTGGGGTCGGTCCTTGTGATGCTGCTCGCCTCGGTCGTGCTGATGGTGCCGGTGGCTTCGGCCTTTTCGGGGCTGTTTCTTGACAGCGTGGCAGAGGCGGTGGAGGGGCGGCATTATCCCGCGCTGCCCATGGCCCGTCCGCAGGGGCTGGCCGAGGGGATGGTGGCGGCGGTCGGGTTCTTCGGGATCGTGCTGGGGGCGAACCTTGTCGCGCTGCTGCTGTGGCCCATTGCGGGGCCCTTCGTGCCCTTGGTCTTCTGGGGGGTGAACGGCTACCTGCTGGCGCGGGAATATGCCACGCTGGTGGCGATGCGGCGGATGGACCGGGCGGGGGCCAAGGCGCTGTGGCGGGCGCATAAGGGGCGGCTGTGGCTGGCGGGCGTGCTGATGGCCGCGCCGCTGTCGGTGCCGGTGGTGAACCTGCTGATCCCGGTCTTTGGCGTGGCGACCTTCACGCATCTGGTGCATCGCCTGACGGCGCGGTGATCTGCCGCCGACCCTGCGGAGCGGCGTTCCGCCGCGCGCCTTTCCCGTCGCCTGCGCGCCGGGGCGCGCAGGCCCGCCGTCAGGGGACGCACGCGTCCCCTCTGCCCGCGCGGGCGCGGGCATTCACCCCTTGTGGATATTTGGGAACGGAAAATGGGGGCGGGCGGGGATCACCCGCCCATCACGCCGCGCATGTCGATGTCGCGGATGGAGATGACGCCCGACAGGATGATCCCGGCCAGTACCACCCAGACCCCTGCCGCGACCAGCGTGGTGAGTTTCGCCTTGCGCGCCACGATATCGGTGGCGGGGGCACCCGGCGGGGTGCCGGGGACCACTGCGCCCGCGTCGCCTTGGCTGACGAAGCGGATGGGCAGGACGATGAAGAAGACCATGAACCATGTCACGGCATAGAGGACGATGGCGGAGGTGATGCTCATGGCGTCAGACCTGTTCCAGTTCCACGAGGCAGCCGTTGAAATCCTTGGGGTGCAGGAAAAGCACGGGCTTGCCATGGGCGCCGATCTTCGGCTCTCCGGTCCCGAGGACGCGGGCGCCTGAGGCCTTGAGTCGGTCGCGGGCGGCGAGGATGTCGTCCACCTCGTAGCAGATGTGGTGGATGCCGCCGGCGGGGTTCTTTTCAAGGAAGCCCGCAATGGGGGAATTGTCGCCCAAGGGATAGAGCAATTCGATCTTGGTGTTGGGCAGTTCGATGAAGATCACCGTCACGCCGTGGTCGGGTTCATCCTGTGGCGCGCCGACGGTGGCGCCGAGGGTGCCGCGATACTGGTCCGCCGCCGCGGCGAGGTCGGGCACGGCGATGGCCACGTGGTTCAGTCTTCCGATCATCGGTGTCGTCCCCCGGTCTCTGACGTTGCTGCCACGGGTTATGGGTGTGCGCCTGCCCCGGTGCAAGGGGCAGCGCCGCCGCACCCCCCCGGCGGGCGGCGTTCAGGGAACCTTCACGCCTGTCCGGCCATTCTGCTGTGATCCGATCTGGACGGAGCTGCCCCGATGTCTGCCCATTCCCACACGCCATCCCGGCCCGCGCCGGTTCCGCCGTCCCATCCCGTCCGGCTGGGCGATCCCGTCAATGCGCGGATCGTGGCGGCCTATCCCGGCTAGAGCGCCGGGTCAGAGGCCGCGCGCACCAATTGCGTGAGGTCGGACAGGCGTTCGCGCTGCATCCCGTCGGCGGTGAAATTCGCGGGGGTGAGCCACGCGGCATAGGCTTCGCGCAGGGCGGGCCATTCGCTGTCGAGGATCGAGAACCATGCGGAATCGCGGTTTCTGCCCTTGATGACCATGTGTTGGCGGAAGATGCCTTCGAAAGAGAAGCCCAGCCGCTGTGCCGCGCGGCGCGAGGGGATGTTCAGCGCGTTGCATTTCCATTCGTAGCGGCGGTAGCCGTGGCGGAAGGCCCAGTCCATCATGAGGAACATCGCCTCGGTCGCGGCGCGGCTGCGTTGCAGGCGGGGCGAAAGGCAGATGTGGCCCACCTCGATCGTGCCGTGGTCGGGGGTGATGCGCAGGAAAGAGGCCACGCCAGAGGCATGGGCTGCGCCCTGTTCGCGGATGGCCCAGAAGACGGGGTCCTTTCCGGCCGTCGCGTCCTTGGCCCAGCGGTGATAGGCGGTGGCGGAGTGGAAGGGGCCGTAGGGCATGTAATCCCAGAGCGCGTCATGGCCTGCGAAGGCGGAAAAGAGGTCGGCCGCATGGGCGTCGGCATCCAGCCGTTCCAGCCGGGCGAAGCGTCCTTCGAGCGGGTCCGTCCCCGGCCAGTCCGCCGGTTTCCACCCCTGCACCACGTCGCCGGACATTGCCACCTCCTGCCTCTGACTGCGGGCAGATTGCCCTGCCGGGACGCGGGGCCGCAAGGTGCGATCTGGGGGTCAGGGTTTGGCAGGTTTGGACGGTTTGGGGGTTTCGAGGCGGTAGCTGCCTTCGGGCAGGTCCAGCGCCGCCGCGAGGTCGCGCAGTTGCGTCATCGACAGGGTGATACGCACCGGTTCCTCGGTCATGGGGTCAAGCTGTTCCAGCGTCACGCAATCGTCGAAGGCGAGGATGGTGACATCCTCCATCAGGCCTTCGTGGCCTTCGTCGATCAGGGTGATGACGGTCGCGTCGAAGTCGTGCTCGATGGTGAACATGGGGGAAGGCTAGCGCGGGGGGGCGGGGGGGCGCAATCGGGAAATCTTGGGGCGGTGGTGGTCACCATCGGGTCTGCGGCGGGGATGGCACCCGGGGCGCAGGCGGGGTGGCGCTGACATGGGCGTGAGCGGGGCTTGGGGGACTGTTCCCCGGCGCGGGCTTTGCTAGAGTGGCGGGAACGAGACCTGTCGCCCCCTGTGGGGCCGGACGGGCGGCAGGATGGGCAATTCGGGCGGGCGGATGTGATGCGGGCTTTGGTTTTCGCGGCTCTGGCGGCGGTGGGTCTGGCGGGCTGTGTGCCGGTCTATGGCCCTGACTACCCCGCCCCCATCGAGGGCGCGGGTCCGGCGGTGGCCCCGGCGCCGCTGTCGCCCCGCGCGGCCGCGTCCAATTTCATCCGTGTCGTCAGCCGGGTGGAGCCGATGACGGAGGATATCTGCCGCCAGCGCACCCGCGGGGTGAATTGCGATTTCCAGATCGTGATCGACGACCGTCCCGGGCAGGGGCCCAACGCCTTTCAGACCGTGGATGAGGGCGGGCGGCCCATCCTGGGCTTTACCCTGGCGCTGATTGCGGATGCGCGCAACGAGGATGAGATCGCCTTCGTCCTTGGCCATGAGGCGGCGCATCACATCCTTGGCCATATCCCGCAGACGCAGCAGACGGCGATGGCGGGGGCGATGATGGCGGGCATCCTTGCACAGGCGACGGGGGCGGATGCGGCGGCGGTGCAGTCGGCGCAGCGCATCGGGGCGAGCGTGGGGGCGCGGCGCTATTCGCAGGCCTTCGAGTTGGAGGCGGATGCGCTGGGGGCGGAGATCGCCTTCTTTGCGGGCTATGATCCGGTGCTGGGCACGGGGTTCTTTGACCGGCTGCCCGATCCGGGGGACCGCTTTCTTGGGTCGCATCCGCCCAATGCGCGGCGCAAGGCGCAGGTGGAGGCCGTGGTGGCGGGGCTGCGCGGGTATTGAGCGCGGGTAAGGGGGCCGCTTGATCTGCGTCAAGGCGTCGTGGGGGGACCTGCGGCAGGCTGGAGGGGCGCGAAGAAGGAGGTCTTTGGCGATGATGGGATATGTGGAGGCACCGATCGCTTGGGGGCTGACGCGGGGGATGGGCCGCGTGGTGGGGGTGAACCTGACCGATGCGGTGGTGGAGGGCTGGTTGACCCGCGCCGAACTGGCGGAACTGGTGGACCGCTGTCAGGCCTGCGACCGGGCGGAGGATTGCACGGGCTGGTTGACGCGGACGGTGAGCGCCGAGGCGCTGCCCGCCTTCTGCCCGAACAAGGCCGGGATCGAGGCGCTGGTCGCACGGTGACGGCGTGACAGGCCGGCCGCCACAGGCTATGGCGGGGGCATGTTGAAGCTGGGTGAAGTGCTGCGCGACCGGGGGTCGCGCTATGCCGTTTCGGGCGGGCCTGTGCAGGGCCGCGCCGGGGTAGAGGCGTTTCTGGCCGAGTTGAAGCGCGAGAAGAAATACGCCAAGGCCACGCATAACACATGGGCCTGCGTCCTGACCGATGGGGGGGCGCAGAAGGGCGACGATGGCGAGGCGGGCGCGGGGGCGGTGATCCTGAAGATGCTGGAGCGGGCAGAGCTGCGCGACCATGTGGTCGTGGTGACGCGCTGGTATGGCGGGGTGCATCTGGGGGGCGACCGCTTTGCGCATGTGGTGACCTGTGTGCGGGCCTATCTCGACGCGCTGGGGCGGACGGGGTAATCCTGACGCCGCGTGAGAAGGGGCAAAGAATGATCGACTGGTTGAAGGCCGAGGTGCGGCGGATCGGGAACACGACGCTGTGGTCGTGGGAGGGCTGGGTTTCGGCTTGGGCGCGGGAGAAGTCGCTGCGGCAATGGACGCTGGTCAACGTGATCTCGGCCGTGCTGGCCTTTTCCATCGAGATGACGCCGGGGGAGCGGGCGCTGATCCTTGCGCTGGGGTTGCTGCTGCTGGCGGCGGAACTGGCGAATACGGCGATCGAAGAGGTGGTGGATTACATCTCGGAAGAGCTGGACCCCCGGGCGAAGCGGGCCAAGGATGCCGGGTCGGCGATGGTGGCGGTGACGGCCATCGCGGGCGGGGTGGCGTGGCTGGTCGTGCTGCTGGGGTAGGTTGCCAATAGGTCTGGTTGCATGAGTGCAAGGCGATGCGAAAGGCCCCAGTGGGGCGTTTCGCGTCGCCGCCGGTAGGGGCGCGCATGACACGCCGGGACGGGCGCCTCTGGCGCACGACCCGAGGGGGGTGAGGCGCGAGCAGAAATCGTCCAGTGGACGATTTCTGCGCCGAACGCCCGGCCCATGGCCGGGCCGGGAGCGTCGTGCGCGGCCCGTGGCTTTGGGCCACGGGCCGATCCTTGCCGTAGCGCTTTGGTCGGTCAAGGCTGTTGAATTGTGTTCTTCGCCTGCCGCCTGACATGCGCGCGATAGAGGATCGGTGCGGCGATGCGGTCGTAAAGCACCGTCAGCGCGGGCCGAACCACCGGCCAGCCTGTGACGCGGGCGAGCCAGCGCCAGCGGGGCAGGGTGGACCAGATGGCGCGGAAGGCCGCAAGCCCTGACAGGAGTTCGCCGTCGCGCAGGACGTGCAGGCGGCGGGCGGCCTGATCTTCGGTCAGGCCCCAGCGGGCGGCGTCTTGCAGCCTGTCGAAGCGCAGGGGGGCACCGTCGCGGGTGGCGGTCTTGCGGTAATGGTCGATCTCGAACCGGCAGACCGGGCAGGTGTCGTTGTACAGGATGCGGGTGTCGTCGTCGCTCATGCCCGGCAAGCTAGGCGCGGGGGGACCCGCGCCAAGCCGGGTGCGACATCAGAGCTTGGAATGGCTGCCGTCGCAGAAGGGGGCCTTGGCCGAGGCCTTGCAGCCGCAGAAGAACAGCGTCTTGCCCTCTTCTGCCGTGACCTTCACCGGGGTGAAGGAGGTGCCCTTGTGGCTGCCGTCGCAGAAGGGCTGGTTCTTGGATTCGCCGCAGGCGCACCAGAAGTAGGATTTCCCGGCCTCTACCTCGACCGGGTAGGGGGCTTTCTGGGCGATTTTCGGGACGTCGGTCATGGCTGCTCCTGTCGGTTGCTTCGTCGGGCAATCTGCGCCGCAGGACGCCCGGGTCAAGGCCGGGGGATGGTCAGACCCGACGCCCCCAGAGGTCGTAATCGCCCGCCTCTTCCACCTCGACCGTGACGATGTCGCCGGGGGAGAGCGTCTCAAACCCGTCGTCGATAAAGAGGTTGCCGTCGATTTCCGGGGCATCGGCCTTGGTGCGGCAGGTGGCACCTTCGTCGTCGATTTCGTCGACGATGACCTGCATCTGGCGGCCCACCTTGGCGGCAAGTTTGGCGGCCGAGATGGCCTGCGCCTTTTCCATGAAGCGTTCCCAGCGGTCCTGCTTCACCTCTTCGGCCACATGGTCGGGCAGGGTGTTGGACCGCGCGCCGGGGACGTTTTCGTATTTGAAGCAGCCGACGCGGTCGAGTTGGGCCTCGTCCAGCCAGTCGAGCAGGGTCTGGAATTCAGCCTCCGTCTCGCCGGGATAGCCGACGATGAAGGTGGAGCGCAGCGTGATGTCGGGGCAGGTGGCGCGCCATGCGGCGATTTCGTCCAGCGTGCGGGCGGCGGCGGCGGGGCGGGCCATGCGTTTAAGGACATCCGGGTGGGCGTGCTGGAAGGGGATGTCGAGATAGGGGAGGATCAGGCCGTCCGCCATGAGCGGGATCAGGTCGCGCACATGGGGGTAGGGGTAGACGTAATGAAGCCTGACCCACGCGCCGAGTTGGCCCATTTCACGGGCGAGATCGGTGATATGGGCGCGGACGGCGCGGTCCTTCCACGGGCTTTCGTCATGCTTGCGGTCCACGCCATAGGCCGAGGTGTCTTGGCTGATGACGAGGAGTTCGCGGACCCCGGCTTCGACCAGCTTTTCCGCCTCGCGCAGGATGGCGTTGGCGGGGCGGCTGACGAGTTTGCCGCGCATGTCGGGGATGATGCAGAATTTGCACTTGTGGTTACAGCCTTCGGAAATCTTCAGATAGCTGTAATGGCGCGGGGTGAGTTTCACGCCGGACGCGGGCAGCAGGTCGATGAAGGGGTCGGGCTGCGGGGGCACGGCCTTGTGGACGGCGTCGAGGACCTGTTCGTATTGATGCGGGCCAGTGACCGCCAGCACCTTGGGATGCGCGCCGGTGATGTAATCGGGTTCCGCGCCAAGGCAGCCGGTGACGATGACGCGGCCGTTTTCCTTTAGCGCCTCGCCGATGGCGTCAAGGCTTTCGGCGCGGGCGGAATCGAGGAAGCCACAGGTATTGACGATGACCGCATCCGCGCCCGCGTAATCGGGAGAGATCGCATAGCCTTCGGCGCGCAGGCGCGTGAGGATGCGTTCGCTGTCCACCAGCGCCTTGGGGCAGCCAAGAGAGACCATGCCGATGGTGGGCTGCCCCTCGCGCCGGTCGTCGGGGACGGTGGCACGGGCAAGGTCGGGGCGGAGGTTGGGCGGGTTCTGGGTCATGCGCGCCCCCTTACCCCAAACGCCGCGCGGCGTGAAGGGTCGTAGCAGAGCGGAGCGGCTGCGCCGCGTGCCGTTCCTGTGGCCATCGCATTCGGCGCGGGTCCAAGGCGCGCCGCTTCCCGCAGGGCGCGCCCCTCTCCCCCGTGGGGGAAAGGGTCAGGGTGAGGGGGCACCCGCGCCCCGCGCCCCCCGCGCCCAAGCCTTTAGGCACAGCATCTCTACCGCGATGATCGCTGCGGCGGTCGAGGTCATCTCGGCATGGTCATGCGGGGGTGACACTTCCACCACATCCATCCCGGTGAAATCCATGCCCCGCATCGCCCGCAGGATCGACAGCGCCTGATGCGAGGTCAGGCCCCCGGGCACCGGCGTCCCCGTCCCCGGTGCGGCGGACGGGTCCAGACAGTCGATGTCGAAGGTCAGATAGGACGGCCCGTCCCCCAGCACGCGCCGGATCACTGCTGCCACCTCTTCGGCGGTCATGGCATGGACCTGATCGGCATGCAGGATCGTCATCCCATGCGTCTTTTCGCCATGAAAACAGGTGCGGATGCCCACCTGCACCACGCGGCTCGGGTCAAGTATCCCCTCTTCTACCGCGTAATAGAACATCGACCCGTGGTCGATCCGGCCGCCCGCGTCTTGCTCCACATCGCGATGGGCGTCGAACTGCACCATCCCCATCGGCCCGTATTTCTGCGCATGGGCCTTCAGCGTTGGATAGGTGGTGAAATGGTCCCCGCCAAGGTTCAGCGTCGCCGCCCCCGCCGCCAATATCCCTGCCACATGCGCCTCGATGGTTGCCGGTATCTCCATCGGCAGCCCCCAGTCGAAACCGCAATCGCCATAGTCGATGCAGGCCAGCGTATCGAAAGGATCGAACCGCCACGGCCAGATCGGCCCCCAAGCATGCGGGGCGGACGCCCGGCGGATCGCTTCGGGTCCGAAGCGCGCGCCGGGTCGGTTGCTGACCGAGGTGTCAAAGGGAATCCCCGTGATCGCCACATCCACCCCGGTCAGGTCCTTGCTGTATTTCCGCCGAAAAAAGCTTAGCGCCCCGGACCAAGACTGCTCGATCATTGACCCTTTCAACTGCGTCCGCGTGAAGGCCGCATCCGTCAGCGCCTCGCCCACATCCTTACCCATGCCACTCCCCTAGCTGTGCAACAAAGCCCCGATGGCCCCGTTCAATTCCCGCCCAGAAGCCCTTCCAGCAGCCGCCCCGCCTCTTGCCCCAACTGCTCTTGCAAGTGACGCTTGGCAGCATCCTCAAGGCTTTCGCCCTCTTGCTGGCCCAACTCCTCTGCCGCCTTGGCCTTCAGTTCATCTTCCAGCGCCTTGGCCTCGTCCTGCAGGTTTTCCTGCGCCAGAGCCTCTAGGTCCAGCGCGAAACTCGGCGCGGCCCATGATCCCGTGATCCAAAGGGGGACCGATATCCCCCCCGTTCCATCCTCGCCCCGCAGGGCCGTGGGCCGGATGCGGTATTCCAGATCGCGCGCGCCCAGCCCGATCCGCCCCGCGCCCTCGGCACTGACCACCGGCCCGGCCATCAAGAGGTCGCGGTTGAACAGGTCGCCCCCGTCGATTTCGAAACTCGCCGACAGGCTGTCGAAGACCGTGCGCTGCCCCTCGCCCACAAAGCCCGTGTCCAGCGTCCGGATCATCCCTGCGATGTCCAACCCCTCGATCGCCCCGGCCCCAAGGTTCAGCACCCCCGACCCCGACAGCCCCGTCATGATCGCATCCACCGAATTCCCCGACCCAAGGAAATTCAGCGTCAAATCCCCGGTCCCCACCAGCCGCGCAAAACCCGTCAGGTCCGTCAGCATCGGCTGCAGGTCGATGTTGCGAAAGGCCAGATCGCCCCCGACCGACAGCCCCTTGCGCCCGTTGACGACGAATTCCCCCGCCACCGTCCCGCCATAGGCCCCCACCTCGTCCAGCGCGACGACCGCCCGCCCCCGGTCCACCGTCACCCGCCCCGCCACAGGGCCCAGCGTCACCGGACCCAGACCCAGCGAGGCGGCGCGCACCCCCACATCCATGTCCAAAGCCTGCAACCCCGACACGTCGATGGGCCGATCCGACCAGCCCGCCGTCGCCACCGCCCCGCCGCCATCGCCCGCGCCGCTGCCGCCTGCCACGTTCTGCGCCACCGCCAGATCGCCCGCCGCCAGCCGCGCCACCAGCTTTGGCCGGTCCTCGCCGGGGGTCAGGTCCAGATCGCCCGTGATTTCGCGCCCGTCCAGCACGATCCGCCCGCCCCGCAGATGCACCGACCCCGCCTCTGTCAGCGTCACATCCCCGGCAACAGCCACGCGCTCTGCCCCGAACCCCTGTGGCAGCGCGGGCCGTTCCAGCCCCAAAAGCGACGTCACGGCGGCAAGGTCTGCCAAGTCGGCATCCAGCTTGCCCTCGGCCACCAGCGGCAGGAACCCCGCGCGCCCGTCAAAGGAAACCCGCGCCTTGCCCGCTTGCGCTATCAGCGTCAGGGGCGACACGCCGCCCTCATAAGCCGTGCGAAACGCCGCCAGCGACAGGTCGAGCGCCACCGCCTCTCCCCCCGACTCGCCCGTCAGCGACACCTCCAGCGGCCCGTCATAAGAGGCCAGCCGCGCCTCCAGATCGACCCCGGTCAGCATCACCGTGCGCCCGGTGGAATGGTCGATATAGCCGATGCTGCCATCCCGGATCACGCCAAGGTCCAGCGTGAAAGGCGTCTGCGCGCCCGCCATGTCGGCGCTTGCCGTGCCGCCCGCCGTGCCGCCAAAGACCCAGTTGCCCCTGCCCTCTTCGCCCTTCTCGATCAGGATTTCGGGCCGCGTCAGTTCCAGCCCCGTGATCCGCACCTCGCCACCCCACAGGGCATTGGCGTCGATCCGTATCGCCATCGCCTCGGCGGTCAGCATCGGCCCTTCCTCGGACCAGTCGGCGTTCGAGATGGACATGCGCCCCGTTTCGACCCCAAGGACGGGCCAGAGCGTGGGCGTGACGCCGCCTTCGATAGACAGCTTGCGCCCCGTGACCTTTTCGAACTGTCCCACGGCAAGGGCCGCCACCCGGTCCGACGGGATCAAGAGCAATGCCGCCGCCCCCAGAACGACCAGCACCGCCAGAACCCCTGCCACCCGGAACAGCCAGCGCATCACCACCCCCTCACGCGATCTTTGGCGAAGGTTACGCGCCCGCCCCCACGCCCCGCAAGCGGCGGCGCGCGGATCGGCGGATCAGTTCACCGACACGGGCTTGGACCGGAACCGTGCCACCGTCTCGCGCTCGGCCCGCTTGCAGACCATGGGCGGCAGACCCTTGTCGAGCAGCGCGAGGTCCTCCAGCACCATCTCGCCCATCCGCTTGAAGGCCACATCCAACGCCCCCGCCCGATGCGCCGACAAAAGGAAACCGGGGATGGACCGCACCGGATGATCGGCAGGCAAGGGCTCTTCGGGGAAGACGTCCGATGCGGCAAGGATATGCCCCGACCGCACCGCCGCCATCAGCGCCGGGAAATCCACCACATCGGCGCGCGACAAAAGCAGGAACACCGCCCCCCGCCGCATCGCGGCAAAGGCCTCTGCCCCAAGGAACCCCCGGTTCTCGGACGTCACCGCCGCCGTGCAAAAGACCACATCCGACCGCGCCATGACGTCGGACAACCCGCAAGGTTCTGCCCCCGCCTCGCGCAGCTTGGATGCGGGCAGCCATGGGTCGTAGACGCGCAGCTTGGGCGCAAAGCCCGCCAGCACCCGCGCACAGGCCCGCCCCAATTCGCCAAAGCCAAGGATGCCGACCTCCGCCCCCGTCAGAAGCCGCGCCGCGCCATTGCCTTCGCCCCCCCAAAGCTCTTGCCCTGCGCGGAAATCCGCATCCGCCCCATGGATGTTCCGCAAGAGCGACAGCGCAAATCCCAGCCCGATTTCGGCCACCGGCTGGGCAAAGACCGCCCCCGTGGTGACGACATGGATGCCACGCCGGAACACCTCGTCATAGGGCATGTTGTTCAGCAGGTTCGATTCGACGTTGAAGATGCAGCGCAACGACGCCAGCCGCGCCAAGGTCGCCCCGTCCAGCGGCGGCTGCCCGATGATATAGCGCGCCTGCCCCAAGACCTCGTCCGGCAAGGCCGGCAGGTCCTCGTCCG
This sequence comes from Pseudomonadota bacterium, assembly GCA_039798885.1. Lineage (GTDB taxonomy): Bacteria > Pseudomonadota > Alphaproteobacteria > Rhodobacterales > Rhodobacteraceae > Paragemmobacter. The sequence continues at coordinate 22,516 of JBDKFE010000071.1, forward strand.
TCGTCTCGACGATCCGATAGCGCGCCCGCAGCTCTGCCAGCCGATCCTCGGCAAGGATCAGCGGCAGCGTGCGCGGCAGGGGACAGGACAGGATCAGCGGGCGGTCATCGGTCATGGGGCACTCCTCTTGCCCCCGACGCTATCCACCCCGCCCGCCGCAAGCAACCCGGCGCGGGCGTCCCGCCCGCACGCCCTCCCTCTCGCCTGCGCGCGTTCCGCGCTCCGGCTCGGCTGCGGGGGCGCTGCCCCCAGGCGCGGCAGAGCCGCGCCTCCCCCGGGATATTTGGGGACGGAAAATGCCTGAGGATATTTCCTCTTCCGCCACGGATGGAAGAAGGAAGGGTCGCCCGGTTCTTGGGGCTGCCCGGGATCAGCGGCGGCGGTCGCGGCGGGCGCTCATTGGTTGGAAGGCGACGCCGACATGGGCTTCGCAATAGGGCTTGCCCGGAAGCGAGGGCAGGCCGCAGAACCAGAAATC
>JBDKFE010000072.1:0-25760 GCA_039798885.1 Pseudomonadota bacterium
TCCAGAAGCTGTTCGCCTTCTGCACCACGGACCTGTCGTCGATCTATTTCGACATCCGCAAGGATGCGCTCTATTGCGACGCGCCGTCGTCCTTGCGGCGGCGGGCGGCGCGGACGGTGCTGGACCTGATCTTCCATCGCCTGACGACGTGGCTGGCGCCAATCCTTGTGTTCACTATGGAGGATGTCTGGCTGTCGCGCTTCCCCGGTGAAGGGGAGTCGGTGCATCTGCGGGATATTCCTGAGACGCCTGCGGCATGGATGAACCATGCGCTGGCGGTGAAGTGGGATCGTATCCGCGCGGTGCGTCGGGTCGTGACCGGGGCGCTGGAGGTGCAGCGGGTGGCCAAGGTGATCGGGGCGTCGCTGGAGGCGGCCCCGGTTGTCTATGTGGATGCAGAGACGGCGGGGCTGCTGGGTGGTGTCGATTTCGCGGATGTCTGCATCACCTCGGGTCTGACCGTGTCTACTGATACGGCGCCGGAGGGGGCCTTCACCCTGCCGGATGTGGCGGGTGTGGCGGTCGTCTTCCGGGCGGCAGAGGGGGCGAAGTGCGAACGCTGCTGGCAGGTGTTGCCGGATGTGGGGACGCACAGTCATCCGGGGACCTGCGCGCGCTGTGACGCGGCGCTGTAGGCTGCGCCTTGGCGCAGCCTGCGGATGAGGTGATCGCGGCGGCGATGCTGGACCTTGCGTTGCGGCGGGGGCGGGGGAAGAGCGTCTGCCCGTCCGAAGTGGCGCGGGCGGTGGCGGCGGAGTGGCGGCCGCTGATGGGGCGCGTGCGGGCGGTGGCGGCTGTGCATCCGGATGTGGAGGCGGTGCAGAAGGGTTGCCCGGTGGACCCCGTGGCGGCGCGGGGGCCGATCCGGTTGCGGCTGCGGTGAAGGGGGCGGTTCGTGCGCGGCCCGTGGCTGGAGCAGGGGCCAATCCTGACCGTCGCGCATCAACTTGGGATTGCTGCCCGCGTCTGGTGCCCCTTTCCCGCTTGCCCAAGCGCGCGGCGGGGTCTAGCCCTTCTGTAACGGTTTCATGACGGGTGCATCTTGAGCCTTGGCGTCTTTCTGGCGGTGCTGGCCGCCGCCTTCCTGCACGCGCTGTGGAATGCGCTGATCAAGCTGGGCACGTCCAAGGCCGGGGGGATGCTGATCCTGTCGGTGGCGGAAATTCCCATCGGCCTGTCGGTTGCGCTGTTCCGCCCCTTGCCCGAGGCGCAAGTGTGGTGGTGGTTGATCGCGTCGGGCTGCACGCATTTCTGCTATAAGTCCTTCCTCGTCTTTGCCTATGAGCGGGGGGACCTGTCGCGCGTCTATCCCATCGCGCGGGGGGCGGCACCGATGGTGGTGGCGGTGGTGGGGGCCTTTACCCTGCCGGATGCGATTTCCATGGGCGAGTATCTGGGCGTCACGGTGTTGGGGTTCGGCATCCTGCTGATGGCGCGGGGGGTGTTCACGCGGGGCGAGGATCGGCGGCTTTTGCCCTTTGCGCTGGGGTCGGCCTGCGCGACGGCGACCTATACGATGATCGACGGGCTGGGGGCGCGGGTGTCGGGGGATGCGGTCGCCTATGTGGCTTGGGTCTTTGTGGTGGATGGGTTGATCTTCACCACGGGGATGCTGCTGTGGAAGGGGTTTGGCGTGGTACCGCGGCAGAGGAAGGCTTGGGCGGTGGCCTCGGTCGCCTCGGCTGCGTCCTATGGGGCCTATGCGGTGTCGGTCTGGGCGATGACGGTGGCCCCGCTGGCGGTGGTGGCGGCGCTGCGCGAGACGTCGATCCTGTTTGCCGTGCTGATCGGTTGGCTGGCCTTTGGCGAAAGGATGGGGATCGACAAGGCGGTGGCGGCGGTGGTGATCGTGGCCGGGGTCATGCTGACGCGGTTGTGAGGGGGTGGCGGGGTGATGGTTTTTGGTGGGGTGTAACCCCACCCTATGTGGCTTTGGGCCACGGGCCGGACCGGACCGTTGCGCCGGGTGAAGGGGTAGGGCGGAGTTCGTCTCTCGGACCTGCCGAATTACGTAATTTCCGAAATCACTCCACCCGCTCGACCGTGCGGTCGGGGATGATCTGTTGCGCGATGCCGGCAAAGGTCAGGTAGAGCGAGGTGATGACCAGCCCCCAATGCGCCCAGCTTTCGGGGTAGAAATCGACCCATGCCGCCCAGCCTGCGAAGAAAACCCAACCCAGCGCCATGGGCAGCGTGACATAGCGCCAGCGGGCGGTGCGGACGGGGTGGACGAATTTCAGGTTGGTGAACATGCCGACGGTCAGCGCCACGACCACGATCAGGCTGATCCACCATGCGGGATGGATGGCAAAGAGGACCAGAACGACCATGTTCCAGCAGGCGGGGAAGCCCGCGAAGGATTTGTCCTTTGTCTTCATCCGCGTGTCGGCGAAATAGACGACCGAGCCGAAGACGATGGCGATGATGGCAAGCCAGCCCGTCCAGCCCGGCAGGAGGCCGGATTTGAACAGGGCATAGGCGGGGATGAAGACGTAGGTCAGGTAGTCCACGATCAGGTCCATCAGGACGCCGTCATAGGTGGGCCAGTTCTTCGTCACGTCGTAGCGGCGGGCCAGCGGGCCGTCGATCCCGTCGACCAGCAGGGCCACGACGAGCCAGAGGAACATCAAGCTCCACTGTTCTTGAACGGCGGCGAGCATGGCGAACATCGACAGCACCGCGCCAGTCGCGGTGAGGAGGTGAACGCCGAGGGCCTTGTAACGCATATCCATACGTATGCTTTGCACCGAAACCGCCCCCGGTTGCAATTCCCGTCAGGCGCGGGGATGCGCCTTTTCGTAGACTTCCATCAATCGTGATGCATCCACGGCGGTATATGCCTGCGTCGTGGACAGCGAGGCGTGGCCGAGCAGTTCCTGTATGGCGCGCAGGTCGCCCCCTGCCGACAGAAGGTGGGTGGCGAAGCTGTGGCGCAGCGCGTGGGGCGTGGCGGTGGAGGGAAGGCCAAGTTGCAGGCGGGCCTTTTCCATCACCAGCGCGATGAGGCGGGGGTTGAGGGGGCCGCCCCTTGCGCCCCGGAACAGGGGTTCGGTGGCCGAAAGGTCGTAGGGGCAGAGGCGGGCGTAGCGGGTGACGGCCTCGCATGCGGCGGGCAGGACGGGGACGAGCCGGGTCTTGCCGCCCTTGCCCGTGATCCGCAGCACGTCAGGCAGGGGATGTTGTGCCCCGGTCAGGCCAAGGGCTTCGGAGATGCGAAGGCCGCAGCCGTAAAGGAGGGTCACGACGGCGGTGTCGCGGGCGGCGATCCAGTCTTCGCGGTGCTGGTCGCCGACGGTGTCGAGCATGGCTTTCGCGCCGTCTTCGGACAGGGGGCGGGGAAGTTTGCGGCGGTATTTCGGGCCACGGGTGGACAGGATGGTGGTGGCGTCGCGCCCGTCGCGGTCGGCCAGCCAGCGGGTGAAGGTTTTCACCGCCGAAAGCGCGCGGGCGAGCGAGCGGGCGGAAAGGCCGCGCGTGCGTTCATGGGCCATCCATGCGCGCAGGTCGGTGGCGGTGAGGGAGGTGAGGGCGGCGGTGCCTTCCGCCCCGCCGCGATGCAGGGCGAGGAAGGCGAGGTATCCGGTCACGTCGCGGCCATAGGCGGTGACGGTCTTCTCCGCCGCCCCGTCCAGCGCGCGCAGATGCGAGAGCCATGTCGACAGGGCATCCCGCGTCTGCGGCGAGAGGGGGGCCGTCTGCAGCGCGGTCATGACAGCCAGCGGCGCATCGTCCGTTCGAACACGCCTGCAAAGAAGGCCAGCAGGTCCGTCCCGTGGGTCGGTTTGAACTGGTGCGGGTCTTCCGCGCCCAGCACCAGCATCCCCGGCAGACGCCCCTTGCCGAAGTCGAGCCGCATCAGCGCCTCGGACCGGATCCAGCCTGCGCGGTCGCCGTAGAGGCTGTCATTGTCGGGCTGTACCTGCCGCAGGACGACGGGGCGCATCGGGACGTTGCGCCCGCCTGCGAGGTAGTCCGTGACGAAGCCCGGTTCGGCCACATACAGCACGTCGCCCAGTTTACGCAGCAGGGCGGGGCTGTCTTCGGATTGGACGGATTCCAGCACCAGCCGGATGCAGTCGACGCGCAGGGTGGCGGCGACGTCGCTGTTCAGGGTTTTCAGGAAATCCTCAAAGCTGAGCGGGTCGAGCATCTGGAGGATGGCGCGGTGCACCTGATTGGTGCCGGCAAGGTTTTCGTAGGCGGCGGCGATGACCGAGCGGTGGGTATCCTCTAACCGCTCCAGCCGCGCCTCGAGCCGTTCCATGGCGATCCCGCGCAGATCGACGATGTTGGATCCCATCGTGCGTTCGTTGGCCGCGATGAGGGCGTTCATCACGTCCTTGTCTTCCAGCAGAAGCTCCGGCTCCGACAGGAGCCGGTCGCGCAGGTCAGGTTCGATCATGTGGTGCACTGCCCGGTGTCGTTATTGGTGATTTGCCGGGCAGTATAGCAGGGATTTACAGGATCTTCTGCCCCGTTTTTGCCCAGTCCTTCATGAACTGGTCCAGCCCCTTGTCGGTGAGGACGTGCGAGGCCATGCCCTTGATGACCGCAGGCGGCGCGGTCATCACGTCGGCCCCGATCAGGGCGCATTGGGTGACGTGGTTCGCCGTGCGGATCGAGGCGGCGAGGATCTGGGTTTCGAACCCGTAATTGTCATAGATCTCGCGGATGTCGGAGATGAGTTCGAGACCGTCGAGGTTGATGTCGTCCAGACGCCCGATGAAGGGAGAGATGAAGGTCGCGCCCGCCTTGGCCGCCAGAAGCGCCTGATTGGCGCTGAAGCAGAGGGTGACGTTGACCATCTTGCCTTCCGACGACAGCACCTTGCAGGTCTTGAGGCCGTCCCATGTCAGCGGGACTTTCACCGCGATGTTCGGCGCGATTTCGGCCAGTTTGCGGCCTTCGGCGATCATATCTTCGGCCTTGAGCGCCACGACTTCGGCCGAGACGGGGCCAGAGACGATGGAGCAGATTTCCTTGGTGACTTCGATGATGTCGCGGCCGGATTTCAGGATCAGCGACGGGTTGGTGGTGACGCCGTCGACCATGCCAAGGTCGTTGAGTTCGGCGATGGCTTCGACATCGGCGGTGTCCACAAAGAATTTCATCGTCGCGGTCCTTATGGGTTGCGGGGGTTCGGGGGCGGGTTTACCCCAAGTGATGGCTGTGCGGAAGGGCCGGATGGGCCTTGGCGGGATATAAATGTATGCGGATGGTGACATTTGTATGATCGAACCTATCAGGCGGGTGAGCTGGTCGGCGTGCTGACGACCGAGCCTTTGGGCCGCGTGCTGGATTACCGCGCGCCGGAGGGTGGCTGCGGGGATGGGGATTTCGTCGAGGTGCCCTTGGGGCCGCGCCGGGTGCTGGGGGTGGTCTGGGGCCGGGGCCGGGGGGATTGGGACATCGCCAAGGTGCGCGCCGTGGGGCGCGTGCTGGAGGCGCCGCCGATGCGGGCGGAGTTGCGGGCTTTCCTTGCGAAGGCGGCGGATTACACGCTGACGCCCTTGCCGCAGATGCTGCGGCTGGCCACCCGCGCGCCGGGGTTGATGGAGGGGGCGGCGCTGCGGCGGGTTTACCGGCTGGGCGGTGCGGTGCCCAACCAGTTGACCGACGCGCGGCATCGGGTGGTGGAGGTGTTGCGGGCTTTTGGCGGCGCGCCGATGACGCTGGGCGAGTTGGCCGAGGAGGCGGGCTGCGGGACGTCGGTCGTCAAGGGGTTGGTGAAGCTGGGGGTGGTGGTCGAGGAAGAGGCACCGCGGGACCTGCCCTTTCCTGTGCTGGACCCCAGGGCCGGGCCGCAGTTGCAGGGGGATCAGGTCGCGGCGGCGGATGCCTTGGTCGCGGCGGTGGCGGCGGGGGAGTATTCGACCACGCTGCTGAAGGGGGTGACGGGGTCGGGCAAGACCGAGGTCTATCTGGAAGCGGTGGCGGAATGTCTGCGCGCGGGGCGTCAGGCGCTGGTGCTGCTGCCCGAGATCGCGCTGACCGCAGAGTTCCTGACGCGGGTGGAGGCGCGGTTCGGCGCGCGTCCGGCGGAGTGGCATTCCGGCGTTACGCAGACGGAACGGCGGCGGGTGTGGCGGATGGTCGGCACCGGCGGGGCGTCGGTGGTGGTGGGGGCGCGGTCGGCTTTGTTCCTGCCGTATCAACGGCTTGGGCTGGTCGTGGTGGATGAGGAGCATGACACGTCCTACAAGCAGGAAGAGGGGGTTCTGTACAACGCGCGGGACATGGCGGTGCTGCGGGCGTCGATCGTGGGCTGCCCTGTAGTGCTGGCATCCGCCACGCCGTCCTTGGAGACTTGGGCGAATGTAGAGGCGGGAAAATACGGGCGGCTGGACCTTTCGGCGCGCTATGGGGCGGCAGAGATGCCGGACGTGCGGGCCATCGACATGCGGGCCGAGAAGTTGCCTGCGGATCGCTGGATCAGTGCGAAGCTGGCGGCAGAGGTGGCGGCGCGGGTCGAAAAGGGGGAACAGGCGATGCTGTTCCTGAACCGGCGGGGCTATGCGCCGGTGACGCTGTGTCGGGCCTGTGGGCATCAGGTGGGCTGCGACCAATGCGACGCGCGGATGGTGGAGCATCGGTTCCAGAAGCGGTTGGTCTGTCATCAATGCGGGGCGACGAAGCCCGTTCCTGTGGCCTGTCCGTCCTGTGGGGTGGAAGGGCGGATGGCGGCAGTCGGGCCGGGGGTGGAGCGGCTGGCGGAGGAGGTGGCGGCGCGGTTTCCCGATGCCCGTGTGGCGGTGCTGTCGTCGGATCTCTTCGGGTCAGCGCGGGCGTTGAAGGCGCAGATCGAGGCGATTGCGGCGGGGGGGGCGGATATCGTCATCGGCACGCAGATCGTGGCGAAAGGCCATAATTTTCCGCTGCTTACGCTGGTTGGGGTGATTGATGCGGACCTTGGTTTGCAGGGATCGGACCTGCGGGCGGCGGAGCGGACGTTTCAGTTGATGCGGCAGGTGGCGGGGCGTGCGGGGCGGGTGGAGGGGCGCAAGGGGGTGGCGTTGCTTCAGACGCATCAGCCAGAGCATCCGGTGATCCGCGCGATCCTTGGGGGGGATGAGGAGGCGTTCTGGAAGGCCGAGGCCGCCGAGCGGCGGGCGGCGGGGGTGCCGCCCTACGGGCGGATGGCGGGGGTGATCCTGTCCAGCCCGGACGTGGCACAGGTGTTTGATTTTGCGGGTGAATTGGCGCGGCGAGACGGGCCTTTGCGGCGCGTGGGGGCGCAGGTCTTTGGGCCTGCCCCTGCGCCGATTGCGCGGGTCAGGGGGCGGCATCGGGTGCGGCTTTTGGTCAAGGCAGAGAAGGGGGTGCCGTTGCAGGCGGCGCTGGCGGAGTGGGTGGGACAGATGAAGCTGCCCGCCAATCTGCGGCTGGCGGTGGATATCGATCCGCAGAGTTTTCTTTAGCGCCGGGGTGTCCGGGTTTTGTGCCGGACTGTGTACCGCAACCTGTCAGCACGCAGGGGGCGGTGGGGTAGGGGGTTGGTAAGGGGGGTGGTGGGGGGGTGGGGTTGGTTCTGTGGGTCGATTTATGGGATAGACGCTGTCCGGTCTGTCCGGGCGCAAGGGGATGCGAAAGGCCCCGGTGGGGCGTTTCGCATCCCCGCCGGTAGGGGCGCGCATGACCCGCCGGGGCGGGTCGTGCGCGGCCCGTGCCTTGAGCACGGGCCGGACCTGACCGTTGCGCTTTGGGCAGAGTTGCCCGAAGGCGATGCAGAATGTCACCGTCACAACTTTCCCCTATCCCCCCGCGCGCCGCAGGCGTAAGGCGGACCCATGCGCCTGCGGACCATGACCCTTGACGAAGCCCAAGCCCTGCCCCTGTGGCGGCGGCCGGAAAGCCTGCTGTTCCTCATGGCCTTTGCCATGCCCATCGCCTTTGCCACTTGGTCGGCGCTTTTGAACAACTTCGTCATCGAGGCGGCGGGCTTTACCGGGGTGGAAATCGGCTGGCTGCATACGGTGCGCGAGGTTCCCGGCCTGCTTGCCATCGGGGTGATCCTGCTGATCCTGTTCCTGCGCGAACAGGTGCTGGGGCTGGGGTCGCTGCTGCTGCTGGGCCTGTCGACGGCGGTGACGGCGTGGTTCCCGTCCTTTGGCGGCATGTTGCTGGTCACGCTGCTGTCGTCCATCGGGTTCCACTATTTCGAGACGGTGAACCAGTCGCTGCAATTGCAGTGGATCGACAAGAAGCGCGCGCCGGAGGTTCTGGGGCGGATCGTGGCGGTGGGGTCGGGGGCGTCACTCTTGGCCTATGGGGCCATCGTGGCCTTTTGGGATGTGCTGGGGCTGACCTACAACTTGGTCTATCTGGTGTCGGGCGGGATCACGGCGGTGATCGCGGTCTTTTGCTTTTTCGCCTATCCGCAGTTCGAAAGCCCGCATCCGCAGAACAAGCGGATGGTGCTGCGGCGGCGCTATTGGCTGTTCTATGCGCTTCAGTTCATGGCGGGGGCGCGGCGGCAGATCTTTGTCGTCTTTGCGGGATTCATGATGGTGGAACGCTTTGGCATGAAAGTGTCAGAGATGACCATGCTGCTGCTGGTCAACTATGTCCTGCAAATGGTCGCGGCCCCGGTGATGGGCCGCGCGCTGGGGCGGTTTGGCGAGCGGAACGTGATGGCCTTTGAATATGTGGGGCTGACGCTGGTCTTTCTGGCCTATGGGGGGCTTTACTGGTTCGGCTGGGGGCTGGTGATCGCCGGGGCGCTTTATATCTGTGACCAGATGTTCTTTGCGCTGTCTTTCGCGCTGAAGACCTATTTCCAGAAGATCGCGGACCCGGCGGATATCGCGCCGACGGCGGCGGTGGCCTTTACCATCAACCATATCGCGGCGGTCTTTTTGCCTGCGGCGCTGGGCTATATGTGGGCGAAAAGCCCGGATTGGGTGTTCCTGCTGGGGGCGGGGATGGCGCTGGTGGCGCTGGTCTTGGTGCTGTTGATCCCCCGGCATCCAGAGCCGGGATATGAGACGGTGTTCGGGTCATGGGGGCGACGGGCGGCTGCGGCGGAGTAAGACAAAAATCTTTGAAGATTTTTGCAAATTTCTTCGAAGAAATTTGTCGGCTGCGTTCCTATATATGATGGGCTGACTGTGGAGGGCTGCGGATGTTTTTCGTCGACCGCAAGAAGATGGAGATGGTGACGCCGGACAAGGCCTTGCCGGGGCGGGCGGAGCCTTTGCCCACGGCTGAGGTGCATTTCCTGTCGGGCATCCCGCTGAAATCGCCCGTGCCTGCGGGGATGGCCGAGGCGATGTTCGGCATGGGCTGTTTCTGGGGGGTGGAGCGCAAGTTCTGGCAGACCAAGGGCGTCTGGCTGACCATGGTGGGCTATGCCGGGGGCTTTACCCCGAACCCGACCTATCGCGAGACCTGCACGCAGTTGACCGGGCATAATGAGGTGGTTCGGGTGATCTTTGACCCGGCCGTCATTTCCTATGAGGGGCTGTTGAAGGTGTTCTGGGAGGGGCATGATCCGACCCAAGGTATGCGGCAGGGGAACGACATCGGGTCCACCTATCGGTCCGGCCTCTATGTCTATGACGAGGCGCAGGCGGCGCTGGCGCGCGAGACGAAGGCGGCCTATCAGGCGCGGCTGACGGCGGCGGGCTATGGGGCGATCACGACGGAGATCGTGCCGGTGCCGGTGTTCTATTTCGCCGAGGATTACCACCAGCAGTATCTGGCGAAGAACCCTGACGGTTATTGCGGGGTCGGTGGCACCGGGGTAACGTGCCCCATCGGACTGACCGCCTGAGACGCGGCAGCGTTTCACGGTTTGGGGGTTTGCACGGGACATGGGGTCGGGGCGCATCGACACGCGCGCCGTCGGGCTGGAGGCGGGCTGTGCGCTTGCCCGCTGGCTGACGGGCAAGGAGCATATGCATTACGGGCTGTGGGCGGGGCTGGACCCTATCGCGGCCAATCTGGGGGCCGCGCAAGAGGCCTATAGCAGGCGGCTGTTTGGGTTGTTTCCCGAGGGGCGCTTGCGGATTCTGGATATCGGCGGTGGCGCGGGCGAGACGGCGAAGCGGCTGATCGGGATGGGCCATTCGGTGGAGATCGTGGTGCCGTCGGCCTTTTTGGCGGGGCGGTGCCGCGAGAATGCGCCGGGGGCCGTGGTGCATGAGGCGATGTTCGAAGAGGCGCGGGTGACGGGGCCGTTCGACCTGTGCCTGTTTTCGGAGAGCTTTCAATACATCCGGCTGCATGACAGCCTGCCACGGGCCAAGGCGTTGCTGGCACCGGGGGGGGCGATCGTGATCGGGGATGTGTTCCGGCGGGATGGCGGGCCTTGGGTGACCAACCCGCATCGGACCGTGGGGGGCGGGCATGTGCTGTCGACCTTCCGCAAGGTCGTGGCGCAGGAGGGGCTGGTGATCGAGGCGGAGGAGGAGGTGACCGACGAGGTCGCGCCGTCGATCGATCTGGAGCAGGCCTTTTTCAACGTGCTGGGCGTGGGGCTGTCCGGGATGGACCGGGAGTTGCGGCTGCATCGGCCTTGGCTGCGCGGGATGGCTGTGGGTGTCATCGGGCGGTTGATGGGCGAACGGCGTCGGGCGTCGCTGGTGCGGCGGCTGACGGCCGGGGACCGCACGGCCAAGGCGTTCCGGGCGAGCAATCATTACCTCTTGATGCGGTTGCGCCCTGCGGCGGATTAGGGTTTACGGGGGGTGACCCTGCGAGGAGACGCCCCATGCCCACCTATTCCGCCCTGACCACGCTGGAAGGCGAGGAGGCCGCCGTCGCGCTGGCCAATGCCATCGAGCGGATGGAGCCGGAACCGACCGGGGTGGGTGTCTTTGAGATCGAGGATGACTCCGGGCTGTGGGAGGTTGGGGCCTATTTCCTTGAAAAGCCCGATATGGTGATGCTGGAGGTGATCGCGCTGGCCTTTGGGGCGAAGCCCTTTGCCCTGTCGGAACTGCCCGAGATCGACTGGGTCGCCAAGGTGCGGCGGGAGTTGAGCCCGGTCGAGGCGGGGCGGTTCTTCGTCTTTGGCAGCCATGATGCGGACAAGGTGCCTGCGGGGCGGGTGGCGTTGCAGATCGAGGCGACGGTGGCCTTTGGCACGGGGCATCACGGCACGACGCTGGGCTGTTTGCGGGCGTTTGATCGGCTGTTCGAAGGTGGGTTCCGGCCTGCGCGGGTCGCCGATATCGGCTGCGGGACGGCGGTGCTGGCCATGGCGGCGGCGGCGGTGCTGCCCGAGGCGCTGGTGATTGCGTCGGATATCGACGAGGTCGCGGTCGAGGTGGCGGTGGCAAATGTCGGCATCAACGGGCTTGCAGGCCGGGTGGAGTGCCTTGAGGCGGCGGGCTTTGGCCATGCACGGCTGGCCGAGGCGGGGCCGTTCGATCTTGTCTTTGCGAATATCCTGAAGGGGCCGCTGATCGAATTGGCACCGGACATGGCGGCGCATGTGGCCAAAGGCGGGCTGGCAATCCTGTCGGGGCTGCTGGTCGTGCAGGCCGAGGCAGTGACGGCGGCCTATGTCGCGGCGGGCTTTGCGCTGGAGGCGCGCGAGGACATCGGAGAGTGGTCCACGCTGGTCCTGCGGCGGAATTAACGCATTGTTGTAAATGAGCTTTGGTCGGAAAAGCGGTGAAAGACCCGCTTTGCCGAAGTTCTGCCATGGTCTGGCAATACAGTTTAAGGTGGTGGGGGGTGTGGCATAGGGGATATCCGATGTCTGACCCGAATAGGACCGACTTCTACAGGCGTGTGGGCCGGATCGAACAGGCGCATGCGCTTGGGCTGGGTTTTGAGGCGGAGGGCACGCTGGGACGGTCTGGCTTTCGTCCTGTGTCGGCGAGGCGGCGACCGGTCGTTCGGATCTGCGCGTTCTTGGTCTGCTTTTGCTTTGGGATGAAGGGCGCGGTCCATTATTCCATGGGCGCGGAGGCCTTTGACGCGCGCGTGGCCCAAGTCGAAGCGCGCGGCGGGGTTGATGCGGTGCAGGGCTTTCTGATGCGCCCCGATCCGGTCACGGTGTTGATTTCCAAGGGTATCGCGATCGTCGTGGACCGGACGCGCGAAGCCGCGTGAACCACCATCTGGTTAGGTGAAATGCAAAGGGCCGCGCACCCCCACGGTGCGCGGCCCTGCATCCGTACGGGTCGCTGGGATCAGCGGCCGATCATTTCGATGTCGCCACGGCACAGGCCGATATCGTCCAGCTCGCGGTCAGAGAGCTTGCCGAGGGTGCTGCGGGTGACGCGGGCGTCGTTCCAGTTGGAGAAGCCAATCAGGGCATTCGAGACGAACTGGACAGCGCGGAAGATCGAAATGGCGCCGAACGGCGCCGGGCGGGTCGTTTCATAGGCGGCCATGGGGGTAATCCTTTATAAACTGCTCATGGTGGAGGCATTCTCTGCCTCAACCAGCGATATAATCTTGCTGCGAGTGCATAACCAGTGCTGCACCCGCAAAGCACCCTTGCACGGAATGCATGACGAATGGGGGCCGTGTGGCCCTTGTTTTGCTGGGGAACCGTGGCGCGCGTCGTGAATTCGGGACGCTGCGTCGTTTTCTGCACCTGCATAACAAATCGTTTACAAGCAGCGCAAGCGGAAATGACGTTTGCCGGATGTTCCCGTTTCGTGCTAATCCTTGCCCAACCATAAGGAGCAGGGGCAGGGATGCGCGTTCTGGGAATCGACCCCGGGTTACGGAACCTCGGCTGGGGGGTGATCGACGTGGCGGGGGCGCGGCTGACCCATGTCGCGAACGGCATCTGCCATTCCGCACCGGGCGAGGCAGAGGGTGATCTGGCGCTGCGCCTGTTGTCCCTGCATGCGCAACTGACCGAAGTGCTGCGGCAGTGGCAGCCGGATACGGCGGCGGTGGAGCATACCTTCGTGAACAAGGACGCGGTGGCGACGCTGAAGCTGGGGCAGGCGCGGGGGATCGCGCTGCTGGTGCCCGCGCAGTTCGGGCTGACTGTGGGGGAATATGCGCCCAATGCGGTGAAGAAGACGGTGGTGGGTGTGGGCCATGCCGCGAAGGTGCAGGTGGATCACATGGTGAAGTTGCATCTGCCGGGGGTAAAGGTGGCGGGGCCGGATGCGGCGGATGCGCTGGCGGTGGCAATCTGCCACGCGCACCATTCCCAGAGCGCGGGGCGCTTGCAGGCGGCGTTGAAGAGGGCTGCGGGATGATCGGCAAGATTTCGGGGCGGCTGGATTGGCGCGGGTCTGACACGGTGCTGATCGATGTGCGGGGCGTGGGCTACATCGTCCATGTGAACGAGCGGACGATGGCCAGTCTGCCGGGCGTGGGGGAGGCGGTTTCCCTTTATACTGACCTGCTGGTGCGGGAGGATCTTTTGCAGCTTTTCGGGTTTCCGACGATGCTGGAGAAGGAGTGGCACAAGCTTTTGATGACCGTGCAGGGGGTGGGCGCGAAGGCATCGATGGCGATCCTTGGGGCCTTGGGGGCCGAGGGGGTGGCGCGGGCGATTTCGCTGGGCGATGCGCGGGCGGTGCAGGCGGCGCCGGGCGTGGGGCCGAAGCTGGCGCAGCGGGTGATATTGGAGCTGAAGTCGAAGGCGCCGGGGTTGATGGCGATGGGGGGGCGGCTGTCGGTTTCCGCCGTCGCGGATGAGGCGGATGCGGTGATCGAACCGGTGGCGGCTCTGCCTAAGCGGGTGGCCAAGGTGGACGGGGCGGCGCAGGCGCGGGCCAATGCGGCGGCGGATGCGCTGTCGGCGCTGGGCAACCTTGGCTATGGGGCGGGGGATGCGGCGCAGGCGGTTTCGACCGTGTCGTCAGAGATGCCAGAGGCGGATGCGGCGGCGCTGATCCGGGCGGCGCTGAAGGTGTTGGCGCCAAAGTGACCTTGAGACGGGGCTGCGGGGGTCCCCCTATTCCTGACGAAGGGTCGGGCCACGGACCGTGGCGCGAAGACGTTCATGCCGATGGCACCGCTGGCCACAGAGGGGACGTGCTGGGGTAAGATGGGAATGACGGGGCAGGGGGCGTGGTCATGACTTGCCAATGGGGCGGCGTTCTGTGAATGTTCCGCCCATGATGACCCCCGATCCCACGCTTCGCCCTGACCGTCTGCCCGAGGATACTGACCGCGCACTGCGGCCTCAGGCTTTGGAGGAATTCGTGGGGCAGGCGGAGGCGCGGGCGAACCTGCGCGTCTTCATCGAAAGCGCCCGGATGCGCGGCGAGGCGATGGATCACACGCTGTTCCACGGGCCGCCGGGGCTGGGCAAGACGACGCTGGCGCAGATCATGGCGCGGGAATTGGGGGTGGGGTTCCGCATGACCTCTGGCCCGGTGCTGGCGAAGCCGGGCGATTTGGCGGCGATCCTGACCAATCTGGAACCGCGCGATGTGCTGTTCATCGACGAGATCCACAGGCTGAGCCCGGTGGTGGAGGAGGTGCTGTATCCCGCGATGGAGGATTTCGCGCTGGATCTGGTGATCGGCGAGGGGCCTGCGGCGCGGACGGTGCGGATCGATCTGCAGCCTTTCACGCTGGTGGGGGCGACGACGCGGCTGGGATTGCTCACGACGCCGTTGCGGGATCGTTTTGGCATCCCGACGCGGTTGCAGTTCTACACCGAGGCGGAACTGGACCTGATCGTGTCGCGGGGCGCGCGGCTTTTGGGCGTGCAGGCCGAGGCGGCGGGGACGCTGGAGATCGCGCGGCGGGCGCGGGGGACGCCGCGGGTGGCGGGGCGGCTGTTGCGGCGGGTGGTGGATTTCGCGCTGGTCGAAGGCAATGGACGGCTGACGAAAGAGATCGCGGACTCGGCGCTGACGCGGCTGGGGGTGGACCATCTGGGGCTGGACGGGGCGGATCGGCGGTATCTGTCGCTCTTGGCCGAGAATTACGGCGGCGGGCCGGTTGGGGTGGAGACCATCGCAGCGGCCCTGTCCGAGGCGCGGGATGCCATCGAAGAGGTGATCGAGCCTTACCTGTTGCAGCAGGGCCTGATCCAGCGGACGCCGCGCGGGCGGATGTTGGCGGCGAAGGCGTGGCGGCATCTGGGGCTGGAGGTGCCGAAGGGGCCGGGACAGGGTGATCTTTTCGAAGGGTGACGATTTTTCTGCGAAAAATCAGGGGGCTTTGCGCCCCCTCGCCGCTGACGCGGCTCACCCCCGCAGGATATTTGAAGAACGGAAAATGAGAGCGGGTGGTCATTTTCCGTTCTTCAAATATCCTCAGGGGGTGAATTGGCCGAAGGCCAAGAGGGGGCGCGAGCGCCCCCTTTCTTTTGGCGCGGTCGGTTGAGGGGGGCGGGCTGGGCGTGTATCTGGCGGGGCGAGGTCTGGACGGGAGTCGGGCGATGGATGCGGATCAGGTGCGGGCGCTGTTCACGCGGGCGGATGGGCAATACCTGTGCGCGCGCTGGGGGCGGCCCATCGTGCCGGTGGTCTTTGGTGTGGAGGATGCCACGCTTGCGGTCGTGAAGGGCGCGATCGAGGCGGTGGTGGCGCTGGCCGGGCACAGGATGGCCGAAACGGACCCGGAACTGGGTGCGAACCTGATGGTGTTCTTTTTCCGCGACTGGGCCGAACTGCCGGAGGTGCCCAATCTGGACCGATTGATCCCGGAGCTTGCGGCGCTTTGCGCGCGATTGGCGGCGGCGGAGGCGAACCAGTACCGCATCTTCCGGTTCGACGAGGCGGGGGCGATCCGGGCGGCCTTTGTCTTTGTGCGGATGGATGGCCACATGGCGTCTGTTCCGGCCGAGACGCTGGCGCTGTTGCAGGCGGTGCAGGTGATCCTGCTGTGGTCGGATATGGCCTTTACCGATGCCTCGCCGCTGGTCGCGGGGCGGGAGGGGGCGGTGATGCTGCGGCCCGAGATCGCGGGGGTGATCCGGGCGGCCTATGATCGGGTGCTGCCCGGTGTGGCGCGGGATGCGTCGCATGCGCTGCGGCTGGCGGCGCGGATGGCGCTGCCGTCCTGAGCGAGGGTCAGCCGTAGCGCATCCAGACGGTCTTGAGCGCGGTGTATTTGTCGAAGCTGTGGATCGACAGGTCGCGGCCATGGCCCGATTGCTTCATCCCGCCGAAGGGGGTCATGGCGGAGAGGGCGTCGACGGTGTTGACCGAGACGGTGCCCGCATGGAGGCGATCGGAGACGCGCAGCGCGCGGTTGAGGTCGTTGGTCCAGAGCGAGGCGGCGAGGCCGTAGGGGGTGTCGTTGGCGAGGTGGATGGCCTCTTCCTCGGACTTGAAGGTCTGGATGGAGAGGACGGGGCCGAAGATTTCCTCGCGCACGATGGCGGCGTCGGGGGCGGCGCCGAGGAAGACGGTGGGTTGGATATAGGCGTCCGAGCCTGTGATCGTGAGGCGTTCGCCCCCCGTCAGCAGGCGGGCGGATTGGCGGCCCGATTGGATGAAGCCCATCACCGTGTCGGCGTGGTCGCGGGTGACGAGGGGGCCCATGCGCGAGGCGGGGTCGAGCGGGTCGCCGGGTTGGTGCGCCTCGGCCCGGGCGACCATGCGGGCGGCCATGTCTTCGGCGATGCTTTCATGGACGAGGAGGCGCGAATTGGCGGAGCAAACCTCGCCTTGGTTGAAGAAGATGCCGAAGGCGGCCATGTCGGCGGCGCGGTCAAGATCGGCGTCGGGGAAGACGAGGTTGGGGGATTTGCCGCCCGTTTCCAGCCAGACCTGTTTCATGTTGGATTCGCCCGCGTAGCGCTGGAAGAGCTTGCCCACGGGGGTGGAGCCGGTGAAGGCGATGGCGTCCACGTCGGGATGGCGGCCCAAGGCTTCGCCCGCCTCTTCGCCATAGCCTGTGACCACGTTGAGGACGCCGTCGGGGAGGCCTGCTTCGCTGGCCAGTTCGGCAAGGCGGAGGGCGGAGAGGGGGCTTTGTTCGGCGGGTTTCAGGACGACGGAATTCCCGGTGGCGAGGGCCGGGGCGAGTTTCCATGTCGCCATGTCGAGGGGGAAGTTCCACGGGACCACGGCGCCGATGACGCCAAGGGGCACGCGGCGGATGAGCGCGAGGTCGCCGGGCCCGGTGGGGGCGATTTCGTCGTAGAGCTTGTCGATGGCTTCGGCGTGCCATTGGAAGAAATGGGCGGAGCCGGGGGCGTCGATGGTGGCGGCTTCGCGCACGAGTTTGCCCATGTCGAGGCTGTCGAGGAGGGCGAGTTCGGGGATGTGCTGGCGGATCAGTGCGGCGAGGCGGAGGAGGGTTTCCTTGCGCGCGGCGGGGGCTATGCGCGACCAGCGGCCATCGTTGAAGGCGGCGCGGGCAGAGGCGACGGCGCGGTCGATATCGGCGGCGGTGCCGCGCGCGACTTCGGCAAGGGTTTCGCCATTGGCGGGGTTGATGGTGGGGAAGCGGCGGCCATCGCTGGCGGGGGTGGGTTTGCCGTCGATCCAAAGCTGGTCGCGCAGGCGCAGGGCTGCGGCGTGGGCCTGCCATTCGGCGCAGGTGAAGGTGGCGGGGTCTTTGGTCATCATGGCCTCTTACGGCAGGAGGGAGGGGCCGGGGTCGAGATGCGCGATCTCGCGCCGGAAGGAGAGGGCGTCGCCTTGGGCGGGTTGGTCCAGTTCCTCGGCATAGCGGCGGCCTGCATAGGTGGCCCATGCGATGGGACCCGGCGCGGCGGCGTCGCCGATGAGGGTGAGGCTGGCGATGCCTGCGGCTTGCCAGTTGCGGGCCTTGAGGGCGTGGAAGAGGCGGTCGTTGGGGGTGCGGGAGGTGACCATCAGGACGGCGTCGCAGTCGATGGTCGTTGTGCGCCCGCTCCATGTGCAGGTGAGGGCGGCGGCGGTGGCGTGGATGGTGTCGGGGGCGTGCGAGAGGTGGATGTGGACGCCAAGGTCGGCGAGGCGGCGCTGGATGGTGGATTGTTCCAGCGTGTTGTCGGTCCATTCGGCGACTTTCACCGCCGGGGTGACGAAATGGACGGTGCAGCCGCGTTGGACGAGGCGTTCGGCGAGGACGGAGCCCATGTAGAAATGGTCGTCGTCATAGAGAAGGACGGTGCCTGCGGTCGGTCCGCCCCCCGACATCAGGTCGTCGGGGGTGAAGATGGGCATGGCGGGATCGGTGGGGATGGGGTGGAGGTGGAGGCGGGCGACGGCGTCGCGTCTCCATGCGCAGCCGGTGGCGATGGCTACGTGTTCGATGCCGAAGGAGAGGATGTCGTCGGGGGTGAGGGGGCTGTCGAGATAGGTCTGCACATTGGGCATGGGCGCGATCTGGCCTGCGCGGTAATCGGCCACGCGGCCCCATGCGGACAGGCCGGGAAGGGTGCGTTCGCGGGCGACGCGGCCGCCTAATGTGGTCGTGGCCTCGGCCAAGGTGACCTGATAGCCGCGTTTGCCGAGGATATGGGCGGCCTCTAGCCCGGCGGGGCCTGCGCCGACGATCAGGACGGATTGGGATTTGCCCTTGGGGTGCATGCGTTCGGGGTGCCAGCCTTTGCGCCATTCTTCCATGAAGGCGGTGTTCTGGGTGCAGCGGCTGATGCCTTGGGTCATGTCGCCCGAGACGCAGATGTTGCAGCCGATGCATTCGCGGATGTCGTCGAAACGGCCTTCTTCGATCTTCTTGGGCAGGAAGGGATCGGCGATGGAGGGGCGGGCGGCGCCGATGAAGTCGAGGATGCCGGACGTGATCTGGCGGACCATGGCATCGGCAGAGGTGAAGCGGCCCACGCCGACGACGGGTTTGGAGGTCAGCGCCTTGATGCCCTTGACGAGGTCTTCCTGCGCGCCTTCGGGTTTGAAGCGGGACGTGCCGGAGCAGGCCTCCCACGTGCCCTGCGCCAAGTCCCAGATGTCGGGCAGGTCGCCGTGCATTTCGATGAAGTCGCGGAGTTCGGCGTTGGAGAAGCCCAACTCGCCCCCTTCGTGCAGCGAGAGGCGGAGGGAGATGGCCAGTTCGCCGCGCGTTTCTTCGCGCGCCTCTTCCACGATTTCGCGCAGGAAGCGGGCGCGGTTTTCCAAGCTGCCGCCGTATTCGTCCGTGCGGTGGTTGGTGTTGCGCGACAGGAAATGTTGCAGGATGCCAAAGCCATGCGCGCCGTAGAGGCAGATGAGGTCGAAGCCTGCGGTCTGCGAGCGGCGGAAGGCGTTGCGGAACCAGCGGCGGAGGTCGCGGATATCTTCGCGGTCCATGGTGCGGGCCTGAACCGGGTCGGAGGTGAAGGTGAGGATCGGGCCGCCCGTGACGGCGAGGGGGACTTCGCGGGTGTAGAGGTTGGGGCCGTTGATGCCGGAATAGGCAAGCTGGATGCCCGCGAGGGCGCCGTGGGATTTCATCGCTTCGGCCATGCGGGCGAGGGCCGGGATGTCGCGGTCGTCCCAGAGGTGCTGTTCGATGAAGGGGGTGATTTCGGAAGTGGGGTGAATCTCGGTCTGTTCGGTGAAGATGACGCCCCAGCCGCCTTCGGCCTTGGTCCGGCGCATTTCCACCACGGCAGAGGGGTCGCGGTAGCCGCCGCCGTTGCAATGGGGGACTTGGTAGAAGCGGTTCTTGGCGATCTTTGGCCCGATGCGGAGGGGTTCGAAGAGGATGTCGTAGCGGCTGTCGCGGGTGTCTTTGGGCATGGCTGGGGCCTTAGATCGGGCGGAAGTCGGCGAGTTGGGTCTGGATCAGCGCGGGATCGGGCCGGCGGTCGATGTCGGTGATCAGGAGCGTCGGGCCGGGGCCTGCGGCGGCAAGGATCGTGGCATCGGGGGCGGCGATGACGGAGGCCCCGCAATAGGTGATGTCGCGCTCGGTCCCGCAGTAGTTGGCATAGGCGATGGTCAGGTTGTGGTTGATGGCATGGGCGGGGACCACGAGGCGGCTGACATGGGTGTTGGGTTCGGGGTTCGCCGTGGGGACGAGGATGAGGTCGGCACCGTCTTGGGCGAGGCGTTTGACGAGGTGGGCGAATTCGACGTCATAGCAGATGAGCAGGGCGGCGCGGCGACCTGCGAGGTCGAAGGTGGAGAGGCTGTCGCCGGGGGCGTAGATTGATTTCTCGCGCGGGCCGAAGAGTTGGATCTTGCGGTAGTGGCCGATTTCGCGGCCCCGGTCGTCCATGGCGACGGCGGCGTTGTAGATGCGGTCGCCGTCGCGTTCGGCATAGCCGATGACGATGCCGCAGCCGTGCTGGCGGGCGAGGGCGGCGAGGCGCTGGTGCCACGCACCGCCACGGGGTTGGGCGCGGGCGGGGATGTCGGGCTGGTTGTAGCCGGGGAGGTAGGCTTCGGGTGCGACAAGGGTGACGGCCCCCATGGCTGCGGCGGCACGCAGGGCGGCGTCGAGGGCGGCGAAGGCGGTGTCGTCCGATCCTTCGGGAGAGGTGGTCTGCCAGAGGGCGATGAGGAAGGACATGGGGCCTCTGTTCCCCCGGTGGGGGTTTGTGCGTCAGGGGGGTGAGGGGGGCCGTTTGGCCCCCCTGCGCGGTCACTTCTTCAGGTTGGTCCAGATCGCGTCATAAAGCTTTTGCGTTTCCGCATCGCAGGCTTGGGCAAAGACGCCCGGCGTTGCATCGGCGGGCGGGTTGTTTTCCGGGCTGTTCTTGATCGCGTCGTCGAGGAAGGGTTCGACCCCCGTCACGCCCGAGGTATAGGCCGCGTAATTGGTGACGGCGGCGGCGTTTTCCGGGACCAGAAGGAAGTTCATGAACTTGATCGCGTTTTCGCGGTTGGGCGCGTCTTTCAGCAGGACCATGTTGTCCATCCACAGGACGTGGCCTTCCTTGGGGTAGGAATATTCCACATTCGCCCCTTCGGCGCGGGCCTTGGCCGAGAAGCCGTTATAGATCATCCCCGCCGCCGCATCGCCCGACACCAGCACGTCCTTGGACGTGTCAGAGCCGAAGGAGGCCCAGTATTGCTTGGCGTTCAGCAGCATGTCGTTGAGGGCCTTCAACTGCTCGCGGTCGGTCGTGCATTGCGGGATGCCGAGGTAGAGCGAGCCGAGGATCAGCACCTCGTTCTGGCTGTCGAGCACGTTGATCTTGCCCTGCAGTTCCGGCGGCGGGTCGAAGAGGATGGCAAGCGAGGAGATGTCGCCCGGATAGACATCGCGGTTGACCGAGAAGGAGGTGCCGCCCCACTGATAGGGGATCGACGACTTGCGGCCCGGGTCGAAATAGACGTCCATCCATTGCGGGGCGATGTTGCCGTGGTTGGGCATTTCCTCGGGCGTGAAGGTGTCGAGCATGCCTTCGTCGGACATGATCTTGACCATGAAGTCGGCGGGGACGGCGACGTCATACTGGCCCATCTTGCCGGCCTTGAGCGCGGCGAGCATGGATTCGTTGCTGTCGTAGGTGTCGATGGTGACTTCGATGCCGGTTTCGGCGGTGAATTTGTCCACCAGTTCCTGCGGGATGTATTCGAACCAGTGATAGACCGAAAGCTTGCCTTCGGCATGGGCCGCCCCCGCGAGAAGCGCGAAGGCGGTGGCGGTAGAGAGCAGTTTCTTCATGGGGGACTCCCTGTTTGGGTTCAGGACCGGGTTCTTTGCCCGATGCGGTTGACGAGGTAAGAGAGGGTGACGAAGAGGACCGACACGACGAGCATCATGGTGGAGATGGCCATGATGTTGGGTTTGATGCCCTGCTTGACCGATCCGAAGATGGCCGTGGGCAGGGTTTCCATCCCCGCGCCCTTGACGAAGTTCGTGATGATGAAATCGTCGAGCGAGATGATGAAGGCCAGAAGGTAGCCCGAGATGATGCCGGGCATCATCAGCGGCCAAAGGATCAGGCGGAAGGCCTGCCATCGGGTGGCGTAGAGGTCGCGGGCGGCCTGTTCGTAGGTGTCCTCGATCCCTTGCAGGCGGGCGGCGATGGGCAGGTAGGCGAAGGGGATGCAGAAGGTGATATGGGCGATGAGGATGGTCAGGTAGCCCGTGGTCAGCCCGATCGTGGCGAAGAAGATCAGCGTGGCGACGGCGATGACGATTTCGGGCACCATGAGCGGCAGGTTGATCAGGGCGAAGGTGGCGGATTTGCCCCGGAAGCGCCCCCCCCGGATCATGGCGAGGCTGGCCGCGACGGCGATGGCGGTGGCGGTGGTGGCCGCGATCAGCGCGATGGTCAGGGAGTTCCACGCGGCGGCCTTGAAGCGGGGCGCGTCGGGTCCGGTGAAGACGTCGGCATACCAGCGCCAGGAAAAGCCGCCCCATGTGGTGATCGAGGTGGAGCCGTTGAAGCTGTAGATCGTGACGACGATCAGGGGGGCATAGAGGATGACAAGGCAGCCCACCGCCATGGGCAGAAAGCCGGGATAGTGGCGCACACCTTTCATCGCCGCTCCTCCCGTGCCTGTGCGCGGGCGTAGAGGAGCAGCACGATGAGGACGAGGGTCATCAGGATCATCGCCGCCGCCGCACCGAAGGGCCAGTTGCCTTGGGACCCGCGGAACTGTTCGTCGATAAGCGAGCCGATCATAAAGGTCTTGGCCCCGCCCAGCAGGTCGGGGGCAAGGAAGGCGCCGAGCGAGGGGACGAAGACGAGGATGCAGCCCGCGACGATGCCGGGTTTGACGACGGGGAGGACGATTTCGCGAAGCGTCGTCCAGCGGGAGGCATAGAGGTCGGCGGCAGCTTCGGACAGGGCGAAGTTGTAGCGTTCGACGGCGGCGTAGATGGGCAGCACCATGAAGGGCAGGTAGCTGTAGAAAAGGCCCAGTTGCACGGCGAGGTTGGTGTTCACCAAAGGCAGCGGGTCGGTGATCAGGCCGATGGACATCAGGCTTTCGTTCAGCGGGCCGTTGTCGCGGATCAGGAATTTCAGGCTGACGGTGCGGATCAGCAGGTTGACCCAGTAGGGCACGGTCACAAGAAAGAGCCAGATCGCGCGGGCTTTGGGGGGTCTTGTGGCGATGAACCATGCGGTGGGGAAGCCCACGATCAGGCAGATCAGCGTGGCAAGTGCGGCCTGCCAGATGGAGCGCCAGAAGATCGTGATGTAGGTCCATTCGATGGTGGGCGGTTCGTCGCCGAAAAGGCCCCGGTACAGGAAGAACTGGTCATAGGCGGCAAGGGTGAAATCCCAGACGACCCCGCCGCGAAATTCCTTGGTCAGGAAGGAATAGACCGCCATCAAGAGGACGGGCAGGACAAGGAAGATGCCGATCACCGCCCAAGTCGGGATCAGCAGCGGGCCGACGAGGCCGCGATAGCCCGTCCCGTTGCTGCGCGGTCCCGGCGTCAGGCCCGCCATCAGTCGGCCAGAAGGCGGGCTGCGCCTTCCTCCAGATGCAGGGCGACGGTGGTGCCGGGGGCCGGGATCTCTGTCCGGGCGGAGTTCTGGAGGCGGATGTGAAACTCCTCGCCCGTGGGCAGGCGGGTGAGGAGTTGCAAGTCGGTGCCGAGGTAGACGACGCGTTCCACCGTGGCGGTCAGGTCACCTGCGGTGGCGAGGGAGAGTCGTTCGGGGCGGATGGAGAGGTGGTGCCTGCCGGGGGTTGTGTCGGCGGCGGGGCAGGTGATGACATGGCCGCCCGGAAGGGTGACGCGGGCGGTTCCGGCTTCGATGCGGTCCACGATGACTTCGAGGAGGTTCGTCTCGCCGATGAAATCGGCCACGAAGCGGTTCAGGGGGGCCTCGTAGATCTCGCGCGCGGTGCCGACCTGCTGAACCCGGCCTTGGGACATGACCGCGATGCGGTCGGACATGGTGAGGGCTTCTTCCTGATCGTGGGTCACGAAGATGAAGGTGATGCCGGTCTGTTCCTGCAGCGTCTTGAGTTCGACGCGCATGGCCTGACGGAGTTTGAGGTCGAGCGCGGAAAGCGGTTCGTCCAGCAGCAGGACCTTGGGTTCGGGGGCGAGCGCGCGGGCAAGGGCCACGCGCTGCTGCTGGCCACCGGAGAGTTGCGACGGCAGGCGGTCGGCGAAGGCGGAAAGGTGGACCATTTCCAGCATCTTGCCCGCCCGCGCGGTGCGGTCGGAAAGCGCGACGCCCTTCATCTTTAGCCCGAAGGCCACGTTTTCCAGCACGGTCATGTGCGGGAAGAGGGCGTATTGCTGAAAGACCGTGTTGACGGGGCGGTGGTTGGGTTCCAGCCGCGCGATGTCCTGACCGAAGAGGCGGATTTCGCCTTCGCTCAGGTCTTCGAAGCCTGCGATGCAGCGCAAGAGCGTGGTCTTGCCGCAGCCGGAGGGGCCGAGCAGGGTGAAGAATTCATTATCCGCGATGGAGAGCGACACGGAATGCAGCGCCGTGGTCGTGCCATAGCGTTTCACCGCAGAACGGATGTCGATTGCCGTTGACATGCAGCCCATACCCCCCGGACATTGAGGGTAGGTTAAAATCGCTGGAAGCAAGGGGTATATACCCCCAGAGAGGTATGATGCGCCCGCTGCCCAATGCCGCCGAGGCGATGCTGGCCGAGGTGATCCGCCGCGTGGGCGGGCCGGGGTTCGAGGGCATGTTGCACGACTGGCTGCGGCGCTGCCTTGCGCCGGACAACCTGATCGTTCTGGCCTATCGCGATGCGGGGCCGCCGCAGGTGCTGTACCGCCATTCCGACAGCCCGCAGGTCTTTGCACAGTTGGAGGCGACCTATCTGGCCGGGGCCTATCTGCTGGACCCTTATCACGAGTTGCACATGAGCCGGGTGGCGGCGGGGGCCTATCGGTTGATGGACGTGGCGCCCGATGCGTTCCAGCGCAGCCGCTATTTCATCGAGTATTATCAGCAGACGACGCTGGTGGATGAGATCACCTTCATCGCCTATCCGCGCGCCGGGGTGTCGTTGAATGTCTGTCTGGGGCGGGATGCGACATCGGGTCAGGTCTTTTCGGCCGGAGAGATCGCGGTGTCGCAGCGACTGGCCCCCATCGTGACGGCCTTGGTCGAGGGGCATTGGGCGGGGCTTGCGGATGGGGGCGGCGCGGCGGATGACGTGACGGCGGATGTCATCGGGGCGCTAGAGGCGCGGCATGGGATCAGGCTAAGCCAGCGGCAGGCGGAGGTGGCGCTGATGATCCTGCGGGGCCATTCGACGCCGTCGATCGGGTTGCGGCTGGGCCTATCGCCGCAGACGGTAAAGGTGTTCCGGCGGCAGCTTTACGCGAAGTGCAACCTGAGTTCGCAGGGGGAGTTGTTCGCGCTGATGGTGCCGTTGCTGAAGATGGCGGGGTAGCGGGGGCTTGGGCGGGGGACGTGCGGGGTGGCCCCGGCGTCCCTTTGGGGGCCGGGGCTACTGGTGCGGGGCTGCTGGTTTAGGGGCGCGTCGGGTAGATGCCTTCCAGCGCGATGATGTAATTCATCACCAGATAGGGCTGCATGTTCTGGTGCGGCATCGACCCCCCGGCGGGCGAGATCGTCGTCGGGGCCAAGACCAGATCGGACGGACCTGTATTCAGCAGGCCGGACGCGGCCAGCACGGTGCCCCCACGGCTTGCGGATTGCGCGCTGACAGTGGCAGTGTGGGTGTGCATCGGTATTTCGGGCAGGGTCAGGGTGACGGCTTCGGTCCCCGACGCCTCGCCCATGACACGCGGTGTTAGGCCGGGGCCGTTGCCCTGATGCACGGGAACGCGCCCGCGCAGGTCGGGCAGGGCGAAGGTGGTCCTGCCGTCGCCGCCATAGGTCGTGCCGATCAGCGAGAAGAGGGCGTTGTATTGTGAAATGGGCAGAACTTGCCCGTTGCACAGCGCCCAGCCTTGGGGGGCCCAGTTGAATCCGATCAGTATGATCTGTCCGATGATGGGGTCCATTCACGCTACTCCTTCGCCGTGTCGGCGCACTGGTAAGCCGCAGGGGGAAGTCCCGGCGGTACGATCCCCCGCCCGATGCGCGA
>JBDKFE010000073.1:0-7091 GCA_039798885.1 Pseudomonadota bacterium
CGACGACCTTTCGCCCGCGCAGATGGCGGCGCTGGCCTATCCCGACCGGATCGGCCTGCGCCGCAAGGGCGATGCCCCGCGCTGGGTGCTGTCGGGCGGCAAAGGCGCGGCGATGGCCCCCGGCCTGCCGCTGTCCGGTGCGCGGTTGATCGTGGCGACCGACCTTGACGGCGATCTGCGCGAGGCGCAGCTGCGGCAGGCCGTGGCGATCACCGAGTCCGAGCTGCGCGCCCTTTTCGCCCCGCGTCTGCGTTGGGCGGATGTCTGCGAATGGTCGCGGCGCGAGGGGCGCGTGCTGGCCCGCCGTCAGGAACGGCTGGGGGCGCTGGTGCTGGACGACCGCACATGGCCCGACGCGCCGCCAGAGGCCGTGGCCCGCGCCGCGCTGGACGGTATCCGCCAGATCGGCCTGCCATGGACCCCCGCCGCGCACCGCTTTCGCGCCCGCGTGGAACTGGCGCGCGGGGCGGGCGACGGCTTCCCCAACATGACGGATGCCGCGCTGATGGAGGGGCTGGAGGACTGGCTGCTGCCCCATCTTGGCCGCGCCCGCACCGAAGCCGACCTGCGCGCGCTGGACCTGACCGAGGCGCTGCGCGCGCTGCTGTCATGGGATCAGACCCAGACGCTGGACCGCATCGCGCCCGCCCATTTCGAAACCCCGCTCGGCCGCCGCGTGCCCATCGACTATGACGGCGAGGCCCCGTCGATCGAGATCAGGTTGCAGGAAGTGTTTGGCGTGACGGTGCATCCTGTGGTGGGTGCAGACCGCAAACCGCTGCGGATCACCCTTCTGTCCCCCGGGCAGCGCCCCGTGCAGGTGACGATGGACCTGCCGCGCTTCTGGGCGACCTCTTACGCCGATGTCCGAAAGGACATGCGCGGGCAGTATCCGAAACATCCCTGGCCCGAAGACCCGACACAGGCCGAACCGACGCTCAGGGCCAAGCCGCGCGGGACGTGACCGCGGCGATGCGGGCGGATGGGCGTCCGGCATCTCTGATGCCCGCCCGAGCAGGGGGGCTGTCTGCCCCCCACGGGCCGCGCCTCAGCGCGACCCTCCCCCCGAGGATATTTGGAGACGGAAAATGGCAGGGGGCGCATCATCGCCCATTTTCCGTTCCCAAATATCCTCGGGGGTGAATTGGCCGTCAGGCCAAGAGGGGGCCGAGGCCCCCTTCCCCTGCGAAACGCGCTGAAACGAAACGTCAACCGCGCCCCCTTCCGCCGGGCGCTGCAAAGGTCTATTGCGCCTGTAACGTTTACGGAGCCGATTTCGATGATCGATCAGCAACGCGCAATCCGGGGCCGTTGGGCCGTGGCGGCCATGTTCCTTGCCAATGGCTTCACCATGGGGGCATGGGCCCCGCAGATCCCGCTTCTTTTGCCGCGTCATGACATCAGCGAGTTCACGCTTGGCCTGCTGATCCTTGCCTTGGGCCTTGGCGCGGTGGGGGCGATGCTCTTTGCGGGCCGCTTGATCGCCCGCTTCGGGTCGCAAAAGGTGCTGCGGACCTTCGCTCTGTCCATCGTGCCCGTGCTGCCGGCGGTGGTCTTTTCGCCCAATCTCTGGCTGCTGACGCCCGCGATGATGCTGCTGGGCGCGCTGATCGGTTGCATGGATGTGGCCATGAACGCCAGCGCGGTGGAGGTGGAGCGCAAGCTGGGCCGCGCCATCATGTCATCATCGCACGGCTTCTGGAGTCTTGGCGGCTTTTTCGGCGGCGCTCTGGGTGGGTGGTTGATCGCCCATTGGGGGGCCGAGGGGCAGGCGATCTGGGCTGCGACGGTGGCGGCAATCATCGTGATCGCGGCCATGCCCTCGATCCTGTCCGACACGCCCGCCCCCCGCGCGGCGGGTGAGGCCGCGCCCAAGACTGCGTTGATCCCGCGCGATCCGGCGATCTGGCTTTTGGGGGTGCTCGCGCTTTTCTCGATGGTGCCGGAAGGGGCGGTGCTGGATTGGGCCGCGCTTTATCTGCAGCAGGAACTGGGGTCGGATGTGGCGCGGTCGGGTCTGGCCTTCGCCTTCTTCTCGGGCGCGATGGCGGTGATGCGCTTTGCCGGGGATTCGGTCAGGAACCGTTTCGGCGCGGTCCGCACGCTGCGCTGGTCGGGGCTGATCGCGGCGGCGGGGATGCTGGGGGGCGCGATGGCACCCACGGACCTGATCGCGGTGGCCTGTTTCGCCTTCTCTGGCCTTGGCGTGGCGAATATGGTGCCCATCATGTTCTCGGCCGCCGGGAACCATCCGGGCCTTGCGCCGGGGGCGGGCATCGCGGCCGTCACCATGTTCGGCTATTCCGGCATCCTCGTCGCGCCCTCTTCCATCGGCTTCGTGGCCGAACATGTGGGCTTCCGCTGGACCTATGGCACATTGGCGCTGCTTTTGGTCTTTGTCGCGCTGATGGCGGGGCGGACGGCGGCGGCGGATCGGCTGCACCCTGCCAGCACGGCGGCAAAACCGGCGGGGTAAGGGGGCAACGCGCCCCGCTCTGCCCCGGGGGCGGACGAGGCGTTATGCCCCCATGTAATCGCCCTTGCCCACCTCCACCCCGTTGTGGCGCAGGATGTTGTAGGCCGTGGCGATGTGGAAATAGAACTGCGGCAGGGAATAGAGGTTCAGGAAGGTCTCGCCATCCATCGTGACCTCGTTCCCACGGATCTTGATCCGAATGTCGCGGGTTTCGGCACCTTCATAGCGGGCCGGATCGAAGCCGGCGATATAGCCCCGCGCGGCGGCGATGCGGTCCTGCAATTCGGCAAAGCTGGTTTCTGTGTCGGGAAAGCTTTTGGGCTCCTCTCCGGCCAGACGGGCGGCGGCGCGGGCGGCGAAGTCACAGGACAGCTGCACCTGTTTGACGAAGGGGAACATGTCGGGAAACAGGCGGAAGGTCAGCATCGCCTCGGGCTTGATGTTGCGGGCCGTGCAATGGGCTTCGGCCTTGGTCAGAAGCTTGGACAGGTTGCCGAGAAAGCGGTCATAGACAGCGATGGAGCGGTGATGCATGGCGGGGTCCCCCTTGTGATGGGGCGGAGGGTGTGCCTCTGGCGGGGCGGAGTCAACGGGGGGGGACGGCGCGGCAGGGTAAACCCCGACCTACGGCTTCAAGTCGGATGCTAGGGCGCCACGGACGTGCGCGGCCCTACCGGTGGACTGTCGAAAGGCCCCACTGGGGCCTTTCGACAGTCCTTGTTCCAAGTAGCAAATCAGACCCGACTTTACCTTTGTGCGAAAAGGGGGCACGCCCCCCCGTCACACCCCCAGACACCACCGCATGATCGCCTTCTGCGCGTGCAGCCGGTTCTCTGCCTCGTCGAAGATCACCGAATGCGGCCCGTCCATCACCGCGCTCGTCGCCTCGTCATTGCGATGCGCGGGCAGGCAATGCATGAACAGGCTGTCAGGCTTGGCGCGGCTCATCAGCTGTTCGTTCACCTGATAGGGCCGCAATTGGTTGTGACGCCGCTCCTTGGCGGATTCCGGGTCATGCATCGACACCCAAGTATCCGTCACCACAAGGTCCGCCCCTTCGACCGCCGTGAAGGGATCGCGCTGGATCGTCACCTTCGACCCCTTATCGCGCGCGAAGGTCACGAATTTCTCTTCGGGGTCCAGCGTTTCCGGCCCCGTGAAGGTGAAATCAAACCCGAACTGCCCCGCCGCATGCAGGAAGGACGCGCAGACGTTGTTGCCATCCCCGCACCACACCACCTTGCGCCCGCCGATGGGGCCGCGATGTTCCTCATAGGTCATCACATCGGCCATGATCTGGCAGGGATGGGTGCGGTTGGTCAGCCCGTTGATCACCGGCACCGTCGCATGTTCCGCCATCTCCAGCAGCGTCGCCTCTTCGAAGGTGCGGATCATGATAAGGTCCACATACCGGCTCAGCACCCGCGCCGTGTCGGCAATCGTCTCACCATGGCCAAGCTGCATCTCCTTGCCCGACAGCACCATCGTCTCGCCGCCCATCTGACGCACGCCCACGTCAAAGGACACGCGGGTCCGGGTCGAGGGCTTCTCGAAGATCAGCGCGACCATCCGACCCTGGAGCGGGGTGTCATCATCGGGGGCCCCGCGCGGGCGGCCATTGCGGGCGGATTTCATCGCATGGGCAGAGTCGATCATCGTCCGCAACTCGGCGGCGTCGGTCTTGTGGATGTCGAGGAAGTGTTTCATGTCATGTCGCTTTTCTGGGCCGAGGTCGGCGGGGGCATTCTGCCCCCGGACCCCCTGAGGGTATTTTCACCGAGATGAAGGGGCGGGATCGAACTCCATCACCAGCACCGGATCGCCATCCTCGCAAGGGGCGATGCCGCGCGGAACGAAGCCCGCTCGTCGATAGGCCCGCACCGCGCGTTCGTTGTCGGGGCTGGGGTCGATGACGACCGCTGTCGCGCCTTGGGCGACAAGCTCTCCGCAGCGCTGGCGCAGGTAGCGCGCGGCATGGCCTTGGCCAAGGAAGGCGGGCGCGCCAAGGAAGGTGTCCACCGCCCGTGTACCTGCGGGGAAAGCGGCGTAATGCGGCATAGGCCAGTGATGCGCGGGATAGTCCTGCACATAGGCGAAGGGCGTGCCCTGCCATGCCACAAGCCGCATGTCGGTGGGGCCTGTCTCGATATCCGCGTCGATCAGCGCGATCTCTTCCTCCGGGTCGCCCCACCATGCGCGGACATGGGGCTGGGCCAGCCAGCCCCGCATGAGGGGATAATCCGCGCGGGTCAGGCGCGGGAAGGTATAGGCCTCAGGCGGCATCGGCCTTCACCCGCGCCGCCGCCCGGTCGAGCCGCGCCAAGGCCTCGGAGATATCCGCATCCGCGATGTTCAGCGCGGGCAACAGGCGGATCACATTGTCCGCCGCAGGCACCGTCAGCAGATGTTCGGCATAGGCGGCCTTGACCACGTCGGTATTGGTCGCCTTGCATTTCAGGCCCAGCATCAGGCCCTGCCCGCGCACGGCGTCGAACACCTCGGGGTGACTGGCCACCAGCCCCTCCAACCCCTGCCGGAAGCGCGCGCCCTTTGCGCCCACCGCATCGAGGAAGGCGTCATCCGCCACGATCTCTACCACCTTGGCCCCGACCGCGCAGCCCAAGGGGTTGCCGCCATAGGTAGAGCCGTGGGTGCCCGGCACCATGCCCACCGCCGCCGCCTCGGTCGCCAGCACCGCGCCAAGGGGGAAGCCCCCGCCGATGCCCTTGGCCACCATCATGATGTCGGGCGTCACCCCCGCCCATTCATGCGCGAACAGTTTCCCCGTCCGTCCCATGCCGCATTGCACCTCGTCGAACACCAGAAGGGCCCCGGTCGCGTCGCAAAGGTCGCGCAGCCCCTTCAGGCAGGCATCCGGCAGCGTGCGGATGCCGCCTTCGCCCTGCACGGGTTCGATCATCACAGCGGCGGTCTTATCGGTCACCGCCGCCCGCAGCGCGTCATGGTCGCCGAATTTCAGATGCCGGAACCCCGGCATCAGCGGACCGAAGCCCTTGACCATCTTCTCCGACCCCGCGGCCGCGATGGCACCCGTCGACCGCCCATGGAAGGACCCGTCGAAGGTGACGATCTCCACCCGCTCGGTCTGTCCCTTCTCGTACCAATGCTTGCGGACCATCTTGATGGCCAGTTCCGCCGCCTCGGTCCCGGAATTGGTGAAGAAAACGGTATCGGCGAAGGTGTTGGCGACCAGCAGATCGGCCAAGCGCTCTTGTTCCGGGATGCGGTAAAGGTTGGAGACATGCCACAGCTTGCCCGCCTGTTCCGTCAGCGTGGCGACCAGCGCGGGATGGGCATGGCCCAGCGCATTGACCGCGATACCCGCGCCAAGATCAAGGTATCGTGTCCCGTCCTCTGCCGTAAGCCATGACCCCTCACCCTTGGTAAAGGCGATGGGCGCGCGGTTGTAGGTCGGCAGGACGTGGGGGATCATGGGCATATGTCCTTAGAGGCGAAGCCATAGCCGTAAAGGCGGCAGGCGGTGGGAGTCAACTTGGGATGGGGGTTTGCCATGCGCGCAGGCATGGCAGAGCGGCCGACGATCAGCGTCGGCGTCGGGGCAGCGCAAAGGGGGCGATGCGGGTGCACATGCCCGGGGGGATAGCGTGAAAGCCGGGCAAGGGCAAGCGGGCGGGCAAAGGCCCCCCATCCCCGCTTGAACTTCGCGCCCCCCGCTTGTATCCCGCACCGTCCCGTCTAGAATGGGACAAAGACATCCACCAAAGGGGTTGCCATGTCCTGGACCGACGAGCGCGTCGAGACGCTCAAGCGCATGTGGGCCGAAGGCCAGTCGGCCAGCCAGATCGCCAAGGAACTGGGCGGCGTTACGCGCAACGCGGTGATCGGCAAGGTTCACCGCCTTGGCCTGTCGAACCGTGCCCCCGGCGGACGCGAGGATGAGGATGACACCCCCGTCGCCGCCGCCAAGCCGGAACCGAAGCCCGAACCCGCCGCCGCGCGTCCGGAACCCGCCGCCCGCGTGGCCCCCGAACGCCCCGCCCCGGCAGCGCCGTCCAACGTGACCCCGCTTCCGGTCCGCAAACCCATCGTCCCGGCAGGCCAGCCCCTGCCGCCGCAGCCTTCCGCCAACGAGATCAGCCCCGAAGCACTCGCCTCCGTGCGCGAGGTGGAAAAGCGCGCGCGCAAACTGACGCTGATGGAATTGACCGAGCGGACCTGCAAATGGCCCATCGGCGACCCGGCGACGGATGATTTCTGGTTCTGCGGCCTGCCCTCGCTTCCGGGCAAGCCCTATTGCGAAGCCCATGTCGGCGTCGCCTTCCAACCAATGAGCGCCCGCCGCGACCGCCGCCGCTGATCCCGGGCCGCCCCAAGAACCGGGCGACCCTTCCATTTTCCGTTCCCAAATATCCCGCAGGGTGAGACGCGGCCCGCGTCGAGGGGGCGCGCAGCCCCCTTGCACCGCGGGTCCAAGGCGCGCCGCTTCCCGCAGGGCGCGCCCCTCTCCCCCGTCGGGGAAAGGGTCAGGGTGAGGGGGCACCCGCGCCCCGCGCCCCCCGCGCCCAAGCCTTTAGGCACAGCATCTCTACCGCGATGATCGCTGCGGCGGTCGAGGTCATCTCGGCATGGTCAT
>JBDKFE010000074.1:0-32273 GCA_039798885.1 Pseudomonadota bacterium
TGCAGGTTCCACGTATTCGGCGGCGCGGGAACAAAGGCCACGGGGCGCGGGTTCACCGGATCGCGCAGATCGATCACGCTGAACCCCTTGGAAAAGATATGCCCGACGTAGGCGAACCCGCGATGCACCATCAGTTGCACCCCATCGGGCCGCCCGCCCTGATCGCTCTGCGACAAAAGCCGGATGTTGCGGGCATGGCTGGGGGCAAGGTCGGTCATGATCGTGATCCTCAGAAAAAACCCCCGCCCAATCGGGGGCGGGGGCAGGTTGCTTGACCCTCAGGGGAGGTTCAGCGCGATTGCTCGAAAACAAAGACCCTCGGCGCGCCGCTGTCAGGCAGCATGTCGGGCGTCAGTTCCATCTCGGACCCGCCGACGCGGGTAACACTCTCCGCCGGCACACGGGCGAGGAAGCTTTCCACAGGCTCGATCTTCAGCACGCCCTTGGGGCTGTAGTAATGCATCGGGATCACCGCCTTCGGACCGATCACCCGGATCGCCTCGTCCAGATCAGGCAGCGGGATCGTGGCGTGGGCGCCAGTCAGCGCCAGCAGCACATCCACCTTACCCTTCAGCGCCTGCAGATGCCCGTCCGGCACCGCCGTCCCGATATCGCCCATGTGCAGGAACCGCAGCCCGCCCACCGTGAAATGATACAAGGCATTGGCATCCGGGTCGCGGCCATATTCCGTCTGATAGTCAAAGGTCAGGCTTTCCGTCGCCGGATAGGACGTCACCTCGATCCCCTTGACCACCCGCCCGCCCGCCGGAATGGCCAGCGTGTTCACCACCTCGGGATGGCCCGTGATGTGGCTGGGGTCGGAATGGAAATCATCCGTGTCCGACGACATCAGCACGATGTCGGCAGGCTCGTTGATGGGATCGAAACGCGACTTCTCGCAGTTGAACGGATCGGTGACGATGGCCAGCCCATCCCCTTCCAGACGAAAGCTCGCATGGGCATAGAACTTGATCTTCATGGCCCTAGACCCTCTGCCCGGTGAACAGCGTCCAATTGGCGACCAACTCGTCCTGCTGCGCCGAAAACGCCTTCAGATGCGGGGAATTCATGTGGTCATCCCACAAGGGGCGGGTCTCCCACTCCTCGGTGAACATATAAAGCCCCGGCTCATCCTCGGATTTGTGCATGTCGTAGAAGATGCAGCCCTTTTCGGCGCGCGTCGGCGCGATCAGCGCCTTCAGCACCGCAAACAGCGCCTCTTCCTTGCCTTCCTTCGCCTTCAGCGTCGCATTCACGGTCAGCGGCATTCGGTTTCCTCCTCCGCAGTCAGGGCGCGGCACAGGGCAAGGTCGATGCCCTGATCCAGATGGTCCACGATCCGGTCCGCCCCGGTGAAATCCTCGTCGTGGGTATAGGTGGACCGGGTCACGACACAGCGCATCCCCGCCCCTTTCGCGGCGCTCAGGCCGATATGGCTGTCCTCCACCACCACGCAGGCGGCAGGGGTCAGGCGCAGCGTCGTCGCGGCCAAAGTGTAAATCGCCGGATCGGGCTTCTTCTTCGGCACCACATCGCCCGCAAAAACGGTGATCCGCGCTGCCCGCTCTGGCCCCAGCAGGACCCGCACCACCGTCTCCACCGCCCGCTCGTTCGACGTGGAACAGACCGCGACCCGCATCCCGGCACCCAGCGCCGCATCCACCATCCGCGCCACGCCGGGCCGCAAAGGCAGCGCGCCGCCTTCGATCAATTCCATGAAGATATCGGTCTTCTGACGATGCAGCCGCGCGATCAGCGCGTCGCGGTCCCCCTCCGGCCAGCCTGCCTCGTCGAAATGCCGCCGCATCCGCTCTTTGCCGCCGCCCGTCGTCAGCAACGCGCCGTATCGGTCCACCGACCACTCCACCCCCAAACCCTCGGCCGCGAAGGCGCGGTTGAAGGCCACGCGGTGCCCGTCCCTTTCGGTATCGACCAGCACCCCGTCGCAGTCGAAGATCAGCGCCTCCATCTCATGCGGCATCGGACGCCTCCGCCGCGCGGCCCGCCGACCCAAAGGTGCGGATGCAGGCCATCACATCCGCCTTCATCGCGTCATGCTGCGCGGCGATGAAGGGCAGCGGCTCCTCCAGCTTCGGCTTTTCCGCCTTCAGCCCGACGAAACCGTCGATGAACAACCGCTTATGCATGGTCGAGATGTTGACCTTCCCGCAGCCCAAAGCGATGCAGCGCCGGAACTGGTCATCCGTCAGCCCCGTCCCGCCATGCAGCGCGATGGGCGTAGGGATAGCCTTGGTGATCCGCTCCAGCAGGTCATAGGCAATCTTCGCCTCGCCCTTGTAGAACCCATGCGCCGTGCCGATGGCGGGGGCAAAGACGGCAAGGTTCGGCATGGCCGCGACAAAGCGCAGGCATTCATCGTAATCGGCCAGCCGCGATTGATCGTCATTGACGACCTTGTCATCCTCCACCCCGCCGATGGCACCGATCTCGGCCTCCAGCCCGACGCCCGCGCTTTCGGTCAGGGCATAGACCAGCGACGATTTCTCAAGGTTCTCGGCAAAAGGCAGGGCCGACCCGTCGAACATCACACTCGTCCAGCCCGCATCGATGCAGCGCTTCAGCACGTCGATATCCGTGCAATGGTCCAGATGCAGCGCCACAGGCACCGGCGCATCCTCGGCCAGCATCCGCACCCATGTCGCCACATGGGCATAGCCCCAATGCTTCACCGTCTTGACCGACACCTGCACGATCACAGGCGCGGCCAGATCCGATGCACCGGAAATGATCGACCGCGCCGAGTTGAAGTCGATCATGTTGTAGGCGGCGATGCCAAAACCATCCGCCCGCGCCCGACGCAACATCGGACCCATGGACACCAGAGCCATCCGTTTTCCTTTCAGATTGGCCGGGGGGCGCAGCGCCCCCCGCGCCGGTCAGATCAGCGTTTCCGCCGGACGCGACGGGTCGAACAGGCGGCGACGGCCCGCCTTCTTGGCCTCGTTGTCGAAAACCGTGCCCTTGGGCGACGACACGATCTCAAGCTGCAACCCCCAAGGCGCCATGAAGTAGCACCACGTCAGCCCAAGGTTCGGCCCGTCCGTATAGGACGTGGGCTCGCCCAGAACCTTTACCCCGTTCTCCTTCAGGAAACGGATCGCCGCTTCCATGTCATCGACATAAAAGGCCATGTGATGCCCGCCGATATCGGAATTCTTCAGCGGCCCCTCGGTCTTTTGATCCGGCGCGGAATACTGGAACACCTCAAGGTTGGTGCCATTGCCCAGCCGGACATAGCGGAATTCCTTGATCTCGGACCGGGGATGCACGTTCAGATGCTCCGCCATCCAGTCGCCCTCGCCACGGAAATCGGTCGCGGCGGTGAACAGAACCTCTGCGCCAAGGATGCGCGTAAAGAAATCGCACGCCTCGTTGATGTCGGGCACCGTGATGCCGACATGTTCCATACCGCGAATACCGGGAATACCCATCTTACCCTCCTGTCTATTGATATTTCTGGGAAAAATCGCTCAGCTTGGCGTATTGCCCGCTGCCCGCGATCGCCTCGTAGATGCCGCGATAGATGGCGTGCTGTTCGGCATAAAGTTCGCCCAGCTTCGCATTCGGCTCAAAGGTGCTTTCCACCTGCACCATCGCCCCCACCGCCTCGTCGATGGACGAAAACGCCCCCGACCCATAGGCACCAAGGATCGCCGCCCCCAGCGCGGTGCATTCGCGTTCCTTGGTCACGGTGGACGGCACGCCGATCACATCCGTCATGATCTGCACGAACCCGTCCGACTTCGTCCCGCCGCCCGTCAGGCGGAAATCGGTGATCCCGCCGTCGATGTCGGACTGAAAGCTGTCGAAGACCATCTTCATCTCATGCGCGCAGCCTTCCAGCAGCGCGCGGATCAGGTCATGCCGTTCGTGATACAGACCAAGACCCAAGAACCC
Organism: Pseudomonadota bacterium; assembly: GCA_039798885.1. Classification (GTDB taxonomy): domain Bacteria; phylum Pseudomonadota; class Alphaproteobacteria; order Rhodobacterales; family Rhodobacteraceae; genus Paragemmobacter. The sequence continues at coordinate 3,919 of JBDKFE010000074.1, forward strand.
GCCCCGCGCCACCGCGTCGTAATAGGGGGTCACCTGCGACGCCATGAAGCTGTGGAACATCGCGCCATTCGCCCCCGGCTTGGAATTCTGCGCCTGCTCCACCATCACCGAATAGACACTCGTCTTGCGCCGCGCGCTTTCGTCCAACTCGTTGCGCCCCAAATGGTCCCGCCACCAGCGCAGCGATGCCCCAAGGCTGAACGCCCCCCCTTCGATATCCCACGCGCCGGGCACGCCATGCCCGCCCCACCACAGCTTGTTGCCCTTGATACGGTCGACCGAGTCGAGATGCGCCACCATCACGCCCGAAGTGCCAACCGTGAACTCGGCCATCCCCTGCTTGATGACGCCCGCGCCGATGGCCGCGCATTGCTGATCGCCCGCGCCCCGGCACAGGATCACCCCTTCCGGCAGACCCGTCTCATGCGCCGCCGCCTTGGACAACCGCCCCGCCATCGTCGCAGGCGTGCCCACCGGCGGCAGCCTGTCACGCCCGATCCCACAGGCCTTCAGGATGCGGTCCGACCAATCCAGCTTGGCGATATCCATCATCCCGTTCAGCGTCAGGGATGCCGGATCGGTCGCCCAATCCTCCGCCCCCATCCGCCACAGGAAGTATTCCTGCCCATTCACGAACCAGCGCGTCGCGTCGAACAGGTCGGGCCGGTTCTCGCGCAGCCAGACGATCTTGGCCGCCGACCACAACGGGCTGATCGTCATGCCCGTATGCGCCTGATGCTCTGCCGCGCCAAACTCGGCCGAGATCGCCTCGACACTCTTCAGCGCGCGCCCGCAATTCCAGACCAGCGAATTCATCAGCGGACGGCGGTTCTCATCCAGCAGACCGAAGGTCCCGCGCTGGCTCGACAGGCCCACCGAATGATAGGCCGACGCGGGCAGATTGGCCTTGGCCACCGCTTGTTTCGTGGCCGAACAGATGCCCGCCCAGACCTCGTCCAGCGACTGTTCGATCCATCCCGGCTGGGGCGAGGAACAGTTGTATTCCTGATAGCCGTGGCCGACCGCATTGCCCTTCTCGTCGAAGATCATCACGGTGCAACCGGTCGTGCCGGCATCTATGCCGACGAAAACTTTTCCCGTCCCGGACAAGATTTCCTCCCCCCTGTCGTCATTCCCCATCGGCCTGCGGCAAACCCGCCAGCCACCCCGACAGCAGCGCAAGGAACCGCAAGCGGCGCGCGCTGTCCTCCTCGGACAGCCCCGCCAGCAGTTCCGCCTTCCTGCCAAGCACATCCTCGTCCCGCGACCGCACGGACACCCGCGCGATGGCCTGCGCCGTGTCGCCTGCGCCGTCCCACGGCTGCACGTCGAACCCCCAGCGCCGCAGCGACAAGGGCCATGTCGCATCCAACGCGGGCCCACCTTCCAGCCGCACGCGGCAATGGAAATCCACCACCCCGCCCGCCCGTATCATCGCCTGCAACGCCTCAGGCATCGACGGATGCACCGGGATGCCGCTTGCGAAATCGCCCTCGACGATCTCCACCACCGCCACCTGCCCCATCCGGCGCAGCACATCGCGCAGCACCAGATGCTTGGCCGTACAGGCCCCCCTCCCCGTCCGCAGCGCCGCCAGCGGCGTCCGGTCGGGGCCAGAGTAATAGGGCATCGCCTGCACCGCCCGATAGGCCGCGACCACCGTTCCCGAAGTCACATGCGCCGCAAGAAAGGCGTCCAGCGCCCTTGCATAGGGGTCGCCCCCCGTTCCTGCGGCCGTGACCTCAGAAATAGGCATGTCCATCGCCCGCATCGAAGACATGCCACTTGTCCCGGTTCACGGTCAGATAGCAGGCCTCACCCGGCTTGCCCGCGAATTCCGGCGTCGTCTTCACACGGATGCGGCAATCGTCCAGCTCGACCTCCACCAGCATATCCCCGCCCAGCAATTCGTTGACGAAGATCTCGCCCCGGATCGCCGCCTCTGCGGGCTTTGTCATGCTGATCGACAGCGCATCCGGGCGCACGCCCATCCGCGCCGTTCCGGTCTGCGCGGCACCATTCAACTGGCGCACCTGACCGGGCAGCAGCGGGATCTCGAAATTCCGGTGCATGAGCGAGACCGCATCCCCCTCGCCCTTGATCCCGCAGGTCAGGAAGTTCATCGCGGGTTCCCCCACGAACCCCGCCACCCAAGCATTGACCGGGTTGTTGAAAATCTCGGACGGCGTGCCCCATTGCTGCAACTCGCCGTCATGCATGACCGCGATGTAATCGGCCATCGACAGCGCTTCCAACTGGTCATGCGTCACATAGATCATCGTCGTCCCCAGCGTGCGCTGCAGATGCTTGATCTCGCCCCGCATATGGGCGCGCAGCTTCGCGTCGAGATGGGCGATGGGTTCATCGAACAGGAACAGCTTCGGCTCCCGCACGATGGCGCGCCCGATGGCGACCCGCTGCTTCTGCCCGCCCGACAGCTCATGCGGACGGCGGCCCAGCAGATGCCCGATCTCCAGCAGCTTCGCCGCGCCTTCGACCCGCTCCTTTACCGTGGACTCACTCGCCCCGCGCAGACGCAGCGGGTTGGCGATGTTCTCATAGACCGACTTATGCGGATAAAGCGCGTAGTTCTCGAACACCATCGCCACGTCGCGGTCCTTCGGCGCAAGGTCATTGACCCGCACGTCGTCGAACAACACGTCGCCGCTGCTGATATGCTCCAGCCCCGCGATCATCCGCATGGTCGAAGATTTGCCGCAGCCCGACGGGCCAAGGATCGAGACAAAGCTGCCATCGGGACAGGTGATGTTCAGATCCTTCACCGCAGGCGTGTCGCCGTAATACTTCCAGACGTTCCTGATCGTAACGGTAGCCATGGTCTAATTCTCCCAGTTCTTTGGTAGGGGCGCGCGGCCACGGGGCCGCGCGGCCCGCATCATTCCTTCACCGCGCCCATCGTCAGGCCGGCCACGAGGTATTTGCGGATCACAAGGCCCAGCAGCATCATCGGTGCGGTCGTCACGACCCCCGCCGCCATGATGGACCCCCACTGGATGTTCTGCGGCTGCACCAGTTCGCGCGTCGCCACGGGCAGCGTCTTGGCCCCGCCCGACCCGATGATCGCCGCGAACAGGAAGTCGTTCCACGCAAACAGCACGCAGAGCACCACGAAGGCCCCGATCCCCGGTGCGACCAGCGGCAGGATGGACCGGAACGCCTCGAACCGCGTCGCCCCATCCACCATCTGCGCCTCTTCGATGGCATAGGGAACGTTGTCGAAGAACCCTTTCAGCATCCAGATCGCGAAAGGCAGGTTGAAGGTCGTATAGGCAAGGATCAGCCCCGGCAGCGTCCCCACAAGATCAAGGCTGCGGAAGATCGCATACAGCGGCACCATCACCGCCACCACAGGTGCCATCCGGGTCGAGATGATCCAGAAAAACAGGTCCTGCTTGCCGCGAAAATCCACCCGGCTCAGCGAATAGGCCGCCAGCGACCCGAACACGACGGAAATCACCGCCGACCCGCCCGCCGCAATCAGACTGTTCAGGATATAGGTCCCAAAGCTGTTTTCGGTGAAAAGCGTCGTGTAGTGCTTCAGCGTGGGCGTGAAGTCGAAGAAGATGGTGATGCCCGACCAATCACCCACGGCAGGCAGCTTGAACGCCTCCAGCAGGTCCTTGAACGAGGACACGAACATCACCACAAACGGCAGCAGCGTCCAGACCAGGTAGATGGCGACAAAGACGGTGCCAAGGATGCTCAGCGCACGCGACAGCGGGGTGTCGTATGAGACGACGTCACGGGAAGCCATGGTTCAGCCCTTTCCGCCCTGGGGTTTTTCAAAGATGCGGACAAGCAGCTTGCCCAGGATGATGGTCACGATCAGCAGCGTCAGCGCGATGGCCGCACCCCGGCCCAGCTTGAAGAACTTGAAGGCAACCTCGAACAGGTAGACCGGCAGGATCTTCGTCGCACTCCCCGGCCCGCCGCCCGTCAGCACAAGGATCGAGTCGATGAAGCGGAAGTTGTCCATGAACCGCAGCAGCACCGCGATCAGCAGGACGGGGTAAAGGTTGGGCAGGATGATTGCGAAGAAGTTCCGCAACGGCGACGCGCCATCCACCATATTGGCTTCCAACTGGTCGCGCGGCACCCGCTTCAGACCGGCCAGCGCGATGATCGTGATCAGCGGCGTCCACTGCCACACGTCCACCAGCACAATCGCATACATGGCCGTATCCGCACTGGCGAGGATCGACGCACTGTCCAGAATACCCGCGCTTTGCAGCACCCAGTGATACCACCCGAAGGTCCCGTTATAGAGGAACAGCCACAACAGCCCCGCCACCGCAGGCGCCATCATCATCGGCATCAACAGCGCCGTGACGAGGTACTTTTCATATCTCGAACTGTTGACGACCACCGCCAGCGTCACGCCCAGCCCGACCTGCAGGCCAAGGCACATCACCGAATACTGCGCCAGCAGGATCCAGCCATCGATGAACCGCGCATCGGTGAACAGCTTGGTGTAATTCTTCAGCCCGATCCACTCGCCGCCCGCGATATCGACGTCCTGCAGCGACATGATGATCAGCCAGAAGAACGGATAGAGCGAGATAAAGGCAAGGATCGCGATCGCCGGGGCCATCAGGTAGTAGTAGTAATGCTTCGGCATCGGCGGGTTGAACTGCCGCGGCTTGTGCGTGATCTCGGCACGCGGCCGCGCCTCCACCTCGATGGAATGGGCACGCGCACGGAACAGCTTCGACGCCACATCGCGCGAGCGTCCGGGAAGGGTTGAGACATCTGTCATATCGGTCGTCGCTCCTGCCTTGGGCCTTGGGCCGGGGGCGGCAATTCGGGATGGGGGGAACCGGCGGCCCGCATCGGGGCCGCCGGACATTTCGGATCAGACGCCGTTCAGACCGTCGATCTGTTCCTTGAGCGAGGCGGCGGTGTCCGCCGGGGTCATCTCGCCCGACAGCATCCGCTGCGTTTCCGACGCGATGATCGAGTGGTACTCGTTCGCTTCCGGGATCTTCGGGCCCAGCACGAAATGGGGGTCCTTGATGCCGTAGTTATAGACCGCGTCAAAGGTCAGGGCGTTGGGCATCGCGCTCGGGCGCTGCTTGGCGGCCTGCACTTCCGGGATGTCCAGCACCGACTTGCGGGTGGGCGTGCCGCCCAGACCCTTGAGGACGTCGTACTGGATGTTCTTCGACGTGGACCAGATCGCGAACAGATAGGCCGCGCGCTGCACATCTTCGGGGGCGTTGGCGTTGATGCCGATGCCGCCGATGCCGCAGTTGGTGCCGTTCACCGCCTCGCCGCCGTTCAGGATCCAGCTCGCCTCGCCCTTCGGGCAGGGCGCATAGGCCGTCTTGCCACCCGCCGCGACCGAGGTGTTCTCGTCTTCGACCGACGCCGCGAATTCGTGGTACTGCACCTGCATCGCGATGTTGCCGGACTGGTAGACGGTGTTCAACTCCAGCGTCCCGTTGGCAAGGTTGTCCGGGTGCGAAACATCGGCCAGCGCCTTGAACTTCTCCAGCATCAGGACGGACTGTTCGTCGCCCCAATTGGTCGGACCCGGTTCCTTGGACCCGATCTTGTCGTCCATGTTGAAGTCGGTCCAGCGGCCATGCGCGAACATCATGCGCTGGATGTCCAGCTGCGTGGTCCAGGCAAAGCTGCCCTGATGCTGGGCATAGCCATAGGGCACATCCGCCCCACCCTCTTTCAGCTTCTTGAAGAAGGTCGCGATGTCCAGAACGTTCTTCCAGGTGGAATTCTCGTTGTATTCCAGCCGATAGCCGTATTCGGCCTCGAAGTCCTTGGTGTACTTCTCGAACAGGTCCTGACGGTAGAAGGTCACCGCAATCGCCGCGTCATAGGGCAGCGCGATGATCTTGTCCTCGCTGTAGAACCGCCCGCAGGCCGACAGGAAGTTGTCGAACCACGCGTTGTCACCGTATCCATCCACGTCCTGCGGCAGCGTGTCGTCGCCGAACATCTTCGACAGATCGACATAGAAATCCGCAAAGGGCGCGCCGATCGGCTTGTCCTGAATGTAGTTCAGCACATAGTCCGACTTGCCCGACCGCAGGTCGATGCCCGCCTTCTGCTGCACGACCGGCAGGTCGTCAGTCAGGATCTCGACCTCGATCCCCGTCAGGTCATAGAAGGCCTTGATATTGTCGCGGATGGCGAAGGATGGCGGGGTATTCTCCGACAGGAACGTCAGCTTCGATCCGGCATACTGCTTCCACTTCGCATCATCGGACGACGCCGCCTGAACGCGGCTCGACATGATGGTGGAGTTCAGGCCGACGGCCAGCGACCCCGTGCCCAGCATCGTGGCACCATAACCCCCAAGTTCGAGGAACCGGCGGCGACTGACGCGCGTGATCTGCGCATTCCTTGGCTTGTGAAACATTTTCTCTCTCCCTGTTTGTGCGGCGGCGTCCCAGCCGTCCATGCGCCCTCTTCCCCACCCCGCCGGCTCCTCTTCCGACATCCGGGGCAGCGAATCCTGCACAGGGAAAGTGTTATCCACTCTCTCCCATTATGTAAAATATTTTCTTCACGAACCGATAAGGGCCCAAAATTGACCCCAAACCCCCGCCTAGTGGAAGGGCAATTGCAGGAATTTTCCTTGAATTATCGGTATTTTGGTAAGTTTAAATTACCAATAACTAGGACTCCCTCCCTATTCTGAAAATAGTTTTCCCGCCGCGCATCTTTGCTCCATCCCGTTTCAGGACGGATCTTTCACCGCAGGAACCAGCGCGCGCAGCGTCAGCGTCATGGCCACGACCAGCACCAGCGCAGCGAACATCAGATCAGCCTTCGACCGCGCATTGGCCATCAGCATCAGATAGCCAAGCCCCTTCGACGCCCCGATCCATTCCCCGATCACCGCCCCCGTCGGCGCATAGGTCGCAGCCACCCGCAACCCGGACAAGAGCCCCGGCACAGCCTGCGGCAGCAGCAAATGCCGGATCGTCCGCCAGCGTCCGGCCCCCGCGATCCGCGCAAGGTCCAGATGCGCCTCGGGCACCGCGTCCATCGCATCGGTCAGCGCGCTCAGCACCGGAAAGAACACCAGCAATGTCGTCATGGCGACCTTCGGCCCCATGCCATAGCCCAGCCAGATCGTCAGCACAGGGGCCAGCACGAAGACCGGCACCGCCTGCGTCGCCGCCAGCACCGGATCGATCCACCGCCGCAGCGCCGGAACCACTTGGCCCGCAATGGCAAACCCCACCCCTGCGGCACCGCCCAGCCCCAGACCGGCCATCACCTCGGCCAGCGTGACCAGCCCATGCTCGGCCAGCATCGCGCGGCTGGTCCAGCCTTCGGCGGCCACGGCCCATGGCGCGGGCAGCACGAAGGGCGGCAGCCCCGTCGCCCACACGGCCCCCTGCCAGACCAGCAGCAGCGCAGCCACGGCCACCAGCGCCCGCCTCACGACACCGCCCTCACAAGCCGCAGCAGCGCCCCCGCCGCCCCGCCCGCCTCTGGATCGCGGGGCGGCGCGCCCGGCAGCGGAACCTCCGCCACGGTTCCGCCCGCCAGCACCAGCACCCGATCCGCCATCCGCAGCGCCTCGGTCGGGTCATGCGTCACCATCAGCACCGTCCGCCCCCGCAGCACCCCGCGCGCAAGGTCCTGCATCTGCCGCCGCGTCGCCGGGTCCAGCGCAGAAAACGGCTCGTCCATCGCCACGACCTCCGCCTGCTGCATCAGCATCCGCGCCAGCGCCACCCGCTGCCGCTGCCCGCCCGACAGCGTCGCGGGTCGCCGCGCGGCAAAACCCGCCAACCCGACCTGCGCCAGCAACCGCTCCACCCGCGCCGGATCGACCGCACGCCCCGCCAGCCGTTCCAGCAGCGCGACATTCGCCCCCACGCTTTGGCGCGGCTGCAAAAGGTCGTCCTGCGCGACCCAGCCCACGCGACCGGGCCGCAGCACCCGCCCCTCCAATTCCGCCGCGACGGGCAGCCCGGCCAACAGGCGCAGCAGCGTCGTCTTGCCTGCCCCCGATGGCCCCATCAAGCAGGTCCAGCCCGGCGATAACGCGATCTCGCCGCGAAACAGCACCTCCCCGCGCAACCGGACAGTCCCGGACAGCGACCAGCCCGTCACCGCAGCGAAACCGCCACCTCGGCCAGCTTGGGCGCCACAGGGATCAGCCCCTCCTCTGCCATGTAACGACCAAAGGCCTCGTACCGCGCCGCATCCAGCGCCACGGGATCGACCGCAAGGAAGGGCACCGTATCCGGGAAGGCCGCCGTGTTCAGCGCGTCGTCCAGTTCCGGCGCATAGGCGCGGAATTCCTCCCATCCGGCCAGCGGATCAGCCGCAATCTCGCGCGCTGCCCGCGCCGTGGCATCCAGAAAGCGCAGGATCAGCGCCGGGTCCATCCTGTCCCGATGGGCCAGATAGATCAGCTCCTCATAGGCGGGCACCCCATGCTCCTCGGGCAAGAAGCAACGCCCGCTCCGCCCGACAGCCGCCATCTGATGCGGTTCGAAATTGCGGAACGCGCCCGACACGGCATCCACCTGCCCCGCAGCCAGCGCCGTGGTCAGGGCGAAGTTGACGTTGATCTGCTCCACCTCCGCCGGGTCCACACCCGCGTTTCGCAGCATGGTATGCAGCAACGCCTCTTCCACCCCCGGCACCGAAAAGCCGACCATCCGGCCCTTCAGGTCGGCCAGCGACCGGATGTCCCCCTCTGCATCCACCATCACACAATAGAGCGGGTCCGACACCAGCGTCCCCACCCGCACCACGGGCAGGCCAGCGGCATGCTGCAGGTAAAGCTGCGGCTGATAGCCGATGGCAAGGTCCACCTCGCCCGCCGCCACCATCTTGGGCGGGTCTGACGGATCGGCGGGGGCGATGATCTCCACCTCCAGCCCCGCCTCGCGGAAATACCCGCGCCGCTCGGCCACGATGATGGGGGCATGATCCGGGTTCACGAACCAGTCCAGCATGATCGACAGCCGATCGCCCGCATGGGCAGGCAGGGCGGCAAGGGTCAGCAGCGCACAGAAAAGGTATTTCATTCCGTCGTCCTCATCGCAAAGAAATGGTCGGTCGGGCCATGTCCCTGCCCGACGGTCAGCCGATCCGCCCCCCGGATCGCGCCCAAGGTATAGGCCTTCGCCGCCCGCGCGGCGGCCAGCGCATCGCGTCCCAGCGCCAGTTGCGCCGCCAGCGCCGCCGACAGGGTGCAGCCCGTGCCATGCGTGTTCTTCGTGGCGATACGGGGCGCGGCGACCCACTCCGCCCGGTCCGCCGACAGGAACAGATCCGCACTCTCCTCTCCCGCCAGATGCCCGCCCTTCAGGAACACCGCCCCCGGCCCAAGCGCCAGCAGCGCCGCCGCCTGCCGCGCCATCCCGGCCTGGTCCGCAGCCTCGCCCTCGCCCAGCAGATCCGCCGCCTCGGGCAGGTTGGGCGTCAGCACCGTGGCCAGCGGCACCAGCACCTCGCGCAGCGCCGCCACCGCCTCGGCGGCCAGCAGCCGGTCGCCCCCCTTGGCCACCATCACCGGGTCCACCACCACGGGCACCCCGCGCGGGGCAAGCTCTGCCGCCACCGCTGCGATGATGTCGGCGGTGCCCAGCATGCCGATCTTCACCGCATCCACCCGGATATCGTCGAAGACCGCCGCAATCTGGGCCCGGATAAAGGCCGGAGAGACCAGCTCCACCCCCCGCACGCCGCGCGTGTTCTGCGCGGTCAAACCCGTGATCGCCGCCATCCCATAACCGCCATTGGCCGAGATGGCCTTAAGATCGGCCTGTATCCCCGCCCCGCCCGAAGGGTCAGAGCCCGCAATCGACAGAACGTTCGGGATCATGCCGCCCCCCATGCATCCGCCAGCGCCCGCGCCGCCGCCTTGGGGTCCGCCGCGCCGGAAATCGCCGAAACCACCGCCAGTCCCGCGCAACCCATGGCCTTCAGCGCGGCAACATCCGCCAGCCCCACCCCGCCGATCGCGACCGCCGGAACCGGCGACCGCGCGACCGCCGCCGCCAACCCGGCCATCCCCAGCGGCGCGGCATGGTCAGGCTTCGTCGCCGTCGCCCGCACCGGGCCGATGCCCACATAATCCACGACCCCCGGCGGGATCGCCGCCAGTTGCGCCTCTGCCTCTATCGACAGGCCAAGCAGACGCCCCGGCCCCAGCGCCGCGCGCATCGCGGCCACGTCGCCATCGCCCTGCCCCACATGCAGCCCGTCCGCCCCGGCAGCCAAGGCCACCGCCAGCCGATCGTTCACGATCAACGGCACCCCCGCCGCCGTGCACAGCGGCTTCAACCGCCGCGCCTGCGCGACCATCGCCGCGTCCGAGGCCGTCTTGTCGCGCAACTGCACGACCGACACCCCGCCGCGCAGCGCGGCCAGCACCAGCGCATCCTCTGCCCCGTCCGGGGTGACGAAATAGACCGACAGCCTCATGCCGCAGCCACCCGCGCGCCAGCGGTCAGCTCCTTCGCCGTCAGCGCATGCAGCGCATCGACGAAATCCACGGCAAAGCTGCCCGGCCCCGCCGCGCCCGCCGCCGCCCGCTCTCCCGCCAGCCCATAGAAGGCCAGCGCCGCCACCGTCGCCTCCAGCGTCGGCTGCCCGACGAGGAAGGCCCCCACCACCCCCGTCAGCGAACAGCCCAGCGCCGTGACACGCGGCATCAGCGGATGCCCGTTGGCGATGCGATAGGCCCGCGTCCCATCGGTCACGAAATCCACCGCCCCGGTCACCGCCACGACAGCCCCGGTCGAAAGCGCAAGCGCCCGCGCCCCCGCCTCGGCCACCGCGACCGGATCGGTGGAATCGACGCCCTTCCCCGCCGCCTGCGTCCCTGACAGGGCCAGAATCTCCGACGCATTCCCCCGGATCACCGTTGGCCGCAACGCCACCAGCGCCGCCGCCGTCTCGCGCCGAAACGCCGTCGCCCCCGCCGCCACCGGGTCCAGCACCCAAGGCGTCCCCCGGCCCGAAGCAACCTCTGCCGCCGCCAGCATCGACCGCACCCACGGCGCGGACAGCGTGCCGATGTTCACCGTCAACGCCTGCGTGAACCCGGCGAATTCGGCGGCCTCCTCCTCGGCATGCACCATCGCGGGCGAAGCTCCCGCAGCCAGCAGGACATTCGCCATGACGTTCATCGCGACATAGTTGGTGATGTTCTGCACCAAGGGCGCAGTGGCGCGCATGGACACAAGATGTTGGCCCCAGTCGGTCATTCCATTCTCCTCTCGGGGCGCAGGAATGACGGTTGCCGCCACGATGGGACGACACGCGCGACTTCCTCCGCCAGCATGATCTGGTTCAGGTTCAAAGGGTGCTTCTCAGCCCGCGCGACTCGCGGACGCCCCTGTCACGCGGTTTTTCTAGACCGACCGTTTCCCCAAAAGGAAGCCCCCGCGACATCTGGCCGCCCAGGCGCCCGCCATTCCGCGCAGGTGGTCCGCCGCCAAAACGCGCAGCAGCGGCCCAAGGACCGGCTCAACTCCGCAGATGTATTGAGATGTTGGTGGCGAGGGGGGGACTCGAACCCCCGACCCCATGATTATGAGTCATGTGCTCTAACCAACTGAGCTACCTAGCCACTGGCGGGGTGCCTACAGACTCCCACGGATGGCGTCAAGCCACCATCGGCCCTTATCCATGCGCCACGCGCGGACGGCCCGACGCGGTCACCGTCACCGTCGCCTCGATGAACATCGACCGCCCTTCGACCTCTGCCTCGCGCACGTCGCGGGCCACGCGCAACTGTACCTCTTCGGCCCCCGCCGCCCGCGCCCGCGCCTCGGCCTCGGCCACCAGCGCGGCCTCCATCGCCGACAGCGCCGCCTCGCGGTCGCCAAAAGCCTTTAGCCCCTCCGCCAGATGCGCCACAAAGCGCCCTTCGGCGGGGCTGCTGACCAGACCGCTCACCCGCTGGCTCACCTGCCCCACCACAGCGCCGATGGCATTGGCCACCCCGGCATGCTCTGGCAGCACCATCCGGCAACCCAGCCTCTCGCCCACCGCGCCGTAATAGGACGGGGCCGAAGCACCCAGCCCGATCACCGGCACACCCAGCCGCGCCGACACCTCCACCACCCCGCGATGCTGCGCCAGCCCCGCCGTCATCAGCCGATGCCGCGCCAGAACCTCTGGCACCTCGCCCGCAAAGGCAGGGTCCTCGCCAAAGGCCGCCTCCAGCAGGCAATCCACCGTCTGCTGCGTCAACTGGTCGATGATCGCCTGCGCCAATGTCCCCGCATCCGGCGCAAACCGCTCGCCCCGCCCATTCCGCCGCCGCGCCAGCAGCCGCACCGCCTTTTCCGCCGCCGCGCCATCCCATGCCGCCAGCCGCCCCAGCACATGACTGGCATCCGACGGCGTCACGCCCGAGATCATCACCAACCCCCGCGCCACCAGCCGCTCCAGCGCCGCCACCTCCAGCCGAGAGGTCAGCACCTGCGCCACCGGCATCGGCGCGGTCAACCGCCCCAGCACCGCCACGTCGCGCGGACCCAGTCCCCCGGCATTCCCGCCCATCGGAATGGCAAAGCGCCCGTCAAACTCCCCCACCGCCTCGCCCGACAACCAGCGCTCCAGCGCCGCATGGACCATCGCCCCATGCTCCACCGCCAAAAGCGACACAGGCACCAACCGCCGCGGCCCCAACCGCAGACCCCCGTCCAACCCCTCGGTGATCAGATGCACCTCGCTGTCGCCGCCCAGACCCGTGGTCAGCATCGCCACCGCCTCGACCATGGTGCGGAACCCGCCGACCCGGGCACCCTGCGGGTCGATCTCGGGCAACCCGTCGCGCAGCAGCGCCACATCCGTCGTGGTCCCGCCGATGTCGCTGACCAGCGCATCCTTCTCTCCGGTCAGCCACCGCGCCCCCACGATGCTCGCCGCAGGTCCGCTCAGGATCGTTTCAATCGGCCGCTCGCGGACCATCGCGGCGGAAATCAGCGCGCCATCCCCCCGTACCACCATCAGGGGCGCAGCGATGCCCACCGCCGACAGATGCCGCTCGCAGGCCGCGACCAGCCGGTCGATCATCCCGATCAGCCGCGCATTCAGCACCGCCGTCAGCGCCCGCTTCGGCCCGTTCAGATTGGCCGACAGCTCATGCGAACAGGTCACGGGCCGCCCCGTCACCCGCCGGATCACATCACGCGCCGCAACCTCATGCGCCGGGTTGCGCGTGGCGAAACTCGCGGCCACGGCAAAGCCCATCACCTGATCGGCCAGCGCCGCCACCTGCGCCTCCAGCGCCACAAGGTCCAGCTTCGCCGCCTCGATCCCCGCATGGTTATGCCCGCCCGCCAGACGGATCACCGGATCGCCCTTCAGCGCCTCCACCAGCCCCCCGCGCTCCAGATCGGCATCCGAAAAGCCGATGAAGACCAGCGCCACGCGGCCCCCCTGCCCCTCGACCAGCGCATTCGTGGCCAGAGTGGTGGACAAGGACACCAACGCCACCTCGCCGGGCCGCACCCCGGCCTGCGCCAGCGCGGCGTCCACGGCACGGCCCACCCCCAGCGCAAGGTCCCCCCGCGTGGTCAGCGACTTGGCCGACCCGATCACCCGCGTCGCCGCCTCGTCCACGATCACCGCGTCCGTATAGGTGCCGCCCGTATCCACGCCCAGAAAATACGCCATGTCCCGCCTATGCCCTGTCCTGCCCCGGCACCTAATGCGAACCGAAGGAAAGATCACCCCCGAAGGCGACATCCCAGCGTCGCCCACCGCCCGCCGGGGCACAGCGGCCTCTGGAATGCGCAGCCGTTTTCGCGCATAGATTGACGCTGTAACAAGTGTACCGGTTTCACATGGCTTATCTTTTTGGCGTCAGCCTGTTCTGCCTGCTCCTCGCCACGCGCCTTTCCGGGCCGTTCCGCGCAATCCCCCTTCTTGTCGCCGCACCCGTGCTGCTGGCCGTCATCGGGTCGGTCCTGATGTCGGAATTCGGCCTGTCGATCCAGACCGCACTGCTTCTGGCCTGCCTCGCGCTTGTGGTGCTGATCGGCCTGCCCCTGCTGATCACCCAGATCGTGACCCGCCGCGCCGAAGCCGTCGCACGGGAACGCCACCAACGCCTCGCAGCGCTTCGGGACCACCTGCAAGGCTGATCCCGCCTTAGCGCCGCATCCGCCGCCGATGCGCGGGGGGTATCCCCAGCGCCTCGCGCCAAGCGGCCACCGTGCGCCGCGCCACCACCCCACCCAGCGCCGCGACCAGCGCCGCGTCCGACAGTGGCCGCGCCCGATCCTCGGCTGCCACCACCTCTGCCAGTCGCGCCCGCAGCGCCGCCGCCGACGCCCCCCCCTCGCCCAGCGCACCGGAAAACAGCGCCCGCAGCCACAACGTGCCCCCCGGCGTATCGACGGATGTCCCCGCCACCACCCGGCTTACCGTGCTCTCATGCAGCGCCAAAGCCCCCGCCACATCCGCCATCGTCATGGGCACCAGCGCGCGCACGCCCCCGTCCAGCGCCGCCTCCTGCCGCCGCAACACCTCGCGCGCCACGCGCAGCAGCGTGGCATTCCGCGCCTCCACCAACCGCAACAGCGCCCGCGCCGCACCCTGCCCCTCGCCGCGCCCGTCCCGCACCGCCAGAGTGGGCAGCGACGACCGGTTCAGCGACACCTCCCACCCTTCGGCCCGCCTCCGCGCGATCACGTCCGGCTCCCGCACCGGCGCGGCAAAGGCCCCGAACTGCGCCCCCGGCTTGGGGTCCAGCCCCCGCACCGCGCGCACCGCCGCCTCCACCTCCGCCTCTGCCACGCCCAGCCGCCGCGCGATCCGCCCCGCCTCGCCCGCCGCCACCGCCCGCAGATCCCCGATCACCGCCAGAACCACCGGCCCCGCGATCCCCTCTGCCTCGGCCTGCAACCGCAGACATTCCGCCAGCGACCGCCCGAACAGCCCCGCAGGCTCCATCCGCTGCAACCGCGCCAACACCGCCGCCACGGCCGCCTCCGCCTCACCCACGGACCGCGCCACCGCCTCCACCGTCACACCCAGCCAACCGGAAGGCTCCAGCCCATCCGCCAAAGCCTCTGCGATCCGCCGCTCGCGCGGGGACAGCCGCAGCCCTTCCACCGCCTCCATCACATGGGCCATCAGGCTCGGCCCCGCCGCCGCCACGCGGTCCACCGCCCCCGCATCGCCTAAAACCCCGTCCCAGCGCGGCAACCATTCGCCCATAGGCGCAGGCCCCAGCACCAGCGCCGGATTCTCCGCCGCCTGCTCCTCCAGATAGCGGGTCAATCCCACAGCATCCGCCCGCAACAGGCGGATCGACGCCTGCAACTGCATGGACAGCTGCAACCGCTGCGTTGCCGTAACCTTGATGCCCTGCCGCGATACCATGGCACGACCCTAGGGCCGCGCCCCGCCCCAAGGCAACCGCCCCCTCGCCTTTGGCCTGCAAAGCGCCTATGTCTGCCCCGCACCCGGCAAAGGCCCCAAGATGCAAGACCCCCTCCCCCTCGTGCAGGACATCGTCCTCGTCGGCGGCGGCCATGCCCACGCCCTCGTCCTGCGGATGTGGGCGATGGACCCGCTGCCCGGCATCCGCCTGACCGTCATCAACCCGGCCCCCACCGCACCCTATACCGGCATGCTCCCCGGCCTGATCGCAGGCCACTACCAGCAGGACGAGATCACGATCGACCTCGTCCGCCTCGCCCGCTTCGCCGGGGCGCGCATCATCCTCGACCGCGCCACGGGCCTCGACCTGGTTGCGAAGCGCCTCCACCTCGCGCACCGCCCGCCCCTGCGCTACGACATCGCCTCCATCGACATCGGCATCGGCTCCGGCCTGCCCGCGCTGCCGGGCTTCACCGAACACGCCACCGCCGCGAAACCGCTGGGCGATTACGCCCGCCGCTGGGACGCCTTCCTCGCCACCGCCCCCCAGACCCCGCATCTCACCATCATCGGCGCAGGCATCGGCGGGGTGGAACTCGCCCTCGCCTCTGCCCACCGCCTCCGCGCCACAGGCCGCGACCCGCAGATCACCCTCCTCGAACGCGCGGCCGAAGCCCTTCCCAACATCGGCCCCCGCGCCCGCGCCACGCTGCTCCGACGCCTTGGCGATGACGGCATCACGATCCGCACCGCCACCACCGCCACCGCCATATCGGCCAGCGCGGTCACCCTCTCCGACGGCACCACGCTGCCCTCCGACTTCACCCTCTCCACCGCCGGCACCCAACCGCAAACTTGGCTCGCCGACACCGGCCTCACGCTCCATGACGGCTTCCTCGCCGTCACCGAAACCCTGCAAACCTCCGACCCGCGCATCTTCGCCGCAGGCGACTGCGCCCACCTCACCCACGCCCCGCGCCCCAAGGCGGGCGTCTACGCCGTCCGCGCCGCCCCCGTCCTGCTGCACAACCTCAAGGCCGCGGCCACCGCCCGCCCCCTGCAACCCTTCCACCCCCAGCGCGACTACCTCAAACTCGTCTCGCTCGGCGGCAAAGAAGCCGTGGCCGACAAATTCGGCCTCCGCTCCGGCGGCACATGGCTTTGGCGGCTCAAGGACCGGATCGACCGCAAATTCATGGCGAAATTCGCAGACTACCCCGCCATGCCCCGCCCCCTCCCCAACCCCGCCCCCACGGGCCTTGCCGAAGCGATGGGCGAAAAACCCCTCTGCGGCGGCTGCGGCGCCAAGGTCGGCCCCGGCGCGCTGTCCCAAGCGCTCTCCACCCTGCCCAAACCCCACCGCCCCGACGTCATCGCAGGCGCAGGCGACGACGCCGCCATCCTGCGCCACGGCACGGGGACCCAAGTCATCACCACCGACCACCTGCGCGCCACCTGCGCCGACCCCCGCCTCATGGCCCGCATCACGGCCATCCACGCCTTGGGCGATATCTGGGCCATGGGCGCCGCCCCGCAGGCCGCCCTCGCCCAGATCACGCTCCCCCGCCTCTCCGCCACCCTGCAATCCGACATGCTGGCCGAAATCATGGAAGAAGCCGCCACCCTCCTCGCCGCCGAAGGCGCGGAAATCGTCGGCGGCCACACCACCATGGGCGCCGAACTGACCATCGGCTTCACCCTCACGGGCCTCACCGACCACCCCATCACCAAAGCAGGCGCAAAACCCGGCGACGCCCTGATCCTGACGAAACCCATCGGCTCCGGCACCATCATGGCCGCCGACATGGCCCTGACGCGCCTGCCCGGCCACATGCTCGGCGACCACGTCGCCGCCGCCTATGCCAGCATGGCCCGCCCCCAAGGCAACGCCGCCCACCTCCTTTCCCGCCACGCCCACGCCATGACCGATGTCACGGGCTTCGGCCTCGCAGGCCACCTGCTCGAAATGCTCGAAGCCTCCGGCGTTTCAGCCACGATCGACCTCGCCGCCCTCCCCCTCCTCCCGGGGGCCGAGGCATTGGCCGCCCATGGGGTCCAGTCCTCCATCGCCCCCGCCAACCGCGCCGCGACCGACTGGCGCCTCACCGCCCCCGCAACCCCCCGCAGCGCACTTCTCTTCGACCCGCAAACCGCAGGCCCCCTCCTCGCCGCCCTGCCCCCCGATCAGGCCGAAAAGACCCTCGCCGCCCTGCACGCCACAGGCGAACCCGCCACGATCATCGGCCAGATCACCGCAGGCCCCCCCCACCTGACCGCCCGCTGATCCCACCCAAAGCCAGCGGGGGCCAGCCCCCGCACCCCCGGGATATTTATGGACGGAAAATGAAGTGATAGGGCAGCGCCCCCCATTTTCCGTCCCCAAATATCCCACGGGGGGGCGTCCATCGGCCTGCCGATGGACGACGGGGGTGTGAAACCCCCTACCCCTGAGCCGAAGCGCGCCAGCGCGTAGGCGAGGCAAAAGGAACGCGGGCGCTTGCGCCCGCTCCGCCTTACATGCCGGACACCAGCCCCGCGATCCGGTCGGCCAAGGGGCCCAGATCGTCCAGCCCCTCCACCGACACCTCGGTAAAGGGCACCTCCATCCGCGCCCGGTGCTTGCCGTAGCGCGGGTCGTAATGCGTCTCCATCAACCCCTCGGCCAATTCGGCAAACCGCCCCTCGGCCACCAGCCCGCGCCATGCGGCAATCACCTCACGCGCATGGGCCAGCGCCAATGATGCCACCACCGCATCCAGACGCGCCACATCCGCCACCAGATCGGCATAGGCCCGCAGCAGATACCCCGCCCGCGCCGCCCTTGGTGCCTCAATCGCAACCCGGGGCGCGGCCACCATCGCCCGCCACAGCTTTGGCGGCAGGCGGCACTCGCCCACCTTCGCGCTCTCCGCCTCCACCACCACGGGCCGCGACGGATCCAGCCGCGCCAGCGCCAGCGCCAACCGCCCTTCGAACGCCTTCTGGCTCGGCTGCTCGCCCATCGACCCGAACAGCGACCCGCGATGGTTTGCCAGCCCCTCCAGATCGACCACCTGCACCCCCCGCGCGGGCAACAGGTTCAACACCTCCGTCTTGGCCGACCCCGTGTTCCCGTCCAGCACCACCAGCCGGAACGGAAACGGCGCGTTGTACAGCGCATCCACCACCAGCCGCCGCCACGTCTTGTATCCGCCCTGCACCACCTCCACCCGCCAGCCGATCTGGCTCAGGATCGACGCGAAACTCCCCGACCGCTGCCCGCCGCGCCAACAATAGACCAAGGGCCGCCACCCCCCCGGCTTCTCTGCCAAGGGCCCCTCCAGATGCCGCGCCGCATTCTTCGCCACCAGCGCCGCCCCGATCTTGCGCGCCGAAAACGGGCTCACCTGCTTGTAGATCGTCCCGACCCTCGCCCGCTCCTCATCATCCAGGACAGGCAACGAAATCGCCCCCGGCACATGATCCTCCGCCCATTCCGCAGGCGCGCGGACATCGATGATATCGTCGAAATCCAGCGCCAGCACATCCGCCAGCGAGTTAAGCACGACCGCCATCAGAACCCCGCCTCACATCGCGCGACCAGCGCCGCCAGCATCGCCTCGCAGCGCCCCATCTGCTCGACCGACACGAATTCGTCCGGCTTGTGCCCCTGCGCCATCGACCCCGGCCCGCAGATCACGGTGGGCACCCCCAGCCGCGCATCGAACAACCCGCCCTCGGTGCCAAAGGCAACCTTGATCGTGCCATTCGCCCCCGTCAGCCCCTTTACGAACTGCACCACATCCGCATCGGTGGGCGTCCCCAGCCCCGGATAATCCCACAACCGCTCGATCCGGATCTCTGCCTCCGGGAACTCCGCCCGAAGCGGTGCCACCACCGCCTCGCACCCGGCCCGGACCTCTTCGATCAACCCGGCCACATCCTCGCCCGCCAAAGAGCGTATCTCCCAATCCGCCACGGCGGCATTGGGCACGATGTTCACCTGCACCCCGCCCGACATCTTGCCCACATGCAGCGTCGTATAGGGCACGTCGTAATCCCCATCCCGCATCCCCTCTGCCGCCACCCGCGCTTGCACCCCGCGCAGCACGCCCACGAAATCCGCCGCCAGATGCAGCGCGTTCAGCGCCAGCGGTGCCAGCGCCGAATGCCCCTCGCGCCCCACGCAGGTCGCCCGCAGCGCCACCTTCCCCTTGTGCCCCGTCGCCACCGCCATCCCCGTCGGCTCTCCCACGATGCACATCCTTGGCCGCACCGGGGCCCCCTCCAGCATCGTGATCAACGACCGCACCCCCATGCAGCCGATCTCCTCGTCATAAGACAGCGCCAGATGCAGCGGCACCCGCAACGGACGCCCCGCTGCCCCCAGCACCGCCGCCAGCGCACAGGCGACAAACCCCTTCATATCCGCCGTCCCGCGCCCGTAATACCGCCCCCCCGCCTCGGTCAGCTCAAACGGCGGATGCGTCCAGGCCTGCCCCTCCACCGGCACCACATCCGTATGCCCCGACAGCATCACGCCCCCCACACCGGCAGGCCCGACCGTCGCATAGAGGTTGCACTTCCCCCCACCCTCATCCGGGATCAGCACCGCCTCCACCCCCGCCTGCGCCAAAAGCCCCGCCACCCAATCCATCAGCGCCCGGTTCGGCCTATGGCTCACCGTATCAAAGGCGATCAACCGCTCCAGTATCGCGCGCGTGTCCATTCGGGGGTCCTCCGTTCCAGCCGCCACCTAACCGCAAAGGACCGTGCAGCGGAACCCCCGCCCCTTCCCCATCCCCCTGCCCCGGTGCAAAGGTCACGGCACCACATCCGAAAGCGATTCCCATGCGCCCCCTGCTCGCCGCCCTGCTGCTCCTCGCCACTCCCGCCACCGCACAAGCGACGACCACCCCCAGCCCCCGCGACGGCGGCGCCGTCGCCCAATTGCTCCACGCCCACGCGCTCTTCGATCTTGCCATCGCACGGAAAGACCCGCTCGCCGCCCTTTCCGCCGCCCGCCTCGCCGCCGCCATCACCGCCACCGACGACGACCGCGCCCCCACGCCGCCGGGCGAACCCGTCCCTGCCGCCTATCCCACGGCGGATGTGATGTTCACCGTGGCCAAGGCCCTCGCGCAGGAGGACGACCTCGTCACCGACCTCGCCGCCCGCACCCTCGCGGAAACCGCCAACGCCCCCGCCCGGGCCGTGATCCGCTCCACCCGCGCCATAGCCCCCGGCGAAACTCAGGTCTGGCAACTCCCCTTCTTCGCCGCCGCCGCGGCCGAAGTGGGCCTCCTCGGCGACGGCAAGGCCAATCTCGACCTCACCGTGTCCTTGGCCGAAGACAGGCCCCTCTGCCTCGACACCGCCCCCGCCGACCGCGCCCTCTGTACCTTCGTCCCAGCCGAAAACGCCACCTTCACCGTCACCGTGACGAACCGCAGCGAAACCGCCGCGACCTACAGCCTGCTCACCAACTAAGCCTCTGATTCAAAACATTTGCTGCGCAGCGAAAACCGCAGCATTTCCGCCGCAATGCTGCGCCGCGAAACCGCAGAAAAATCCGCGAAAACCGCTGTTTCATCTCGGCCCAAATACCCAAATTCCGCCGCCAGCCCCCGGCGCCACGCCCGCAGCATCGCGCCCCCTCTCCCCATGGAGGAGAGGGTTGGCGAGAGAGGGGCCGCCCCAAAGGAAAACGCCGCGAAAAAGCGCGGCGTCCTAGGGCGGGGTTCACCCCGCCATGTACCCAAAGATCACATGACCTCGGACATCTTCACCACGCGCCCCTCGGCGACCGACTTCACCGCCGCATCGGCCAAGGCCAGCGCGATCAACCCATCCTCGCCCGTAGGCTCCGCCGCGCCCTTGCCATTCAGCGCCGCGATGAAAGTCGCGATCTCTGCCGCATAAGCCTCGGTATAGCGCGTCATAAAAAAGTCGTGCAGCGGCGGCCGCGTATAGCCCGCCCCCGTCGCCACCTCGATGGACACCGGACGCTGGTTCTCGGCGGACACAGCCCCCTTGGACCCATGCACCTCGATCCGCTGGTCATAGCCATAGGTCGCGCGGCGGCTGTTCGAAATCATCGCCTGCCGCCCCGACGCCGTCTTCAGCAGCACCTGCACGGAATCGAAATCCCCCGCCGCGCCGATGGCCGGATCGACCAGCACCGCCGCCGTCGCCACGACCTCGGAAATCTCCTCGCCCAACAGGAACCGCGCCATGTCGAAATCATGGATCGTCATGTCGCGGAAAATCCCGCCCGACCGCTTGATATATTCGACCGGAGGCGCGCCCGGATCGCGGCTGGTGATCACCACCATCTCCACCTCGCCCACCGTCCCCTTGTCGATCTCGGCCCGCACGGCGCGGAAATGCGGGTCGAAGCGGCGGTTGAAACCGACCATCAGCACACCCTTATGCGCCCGGACCACCTCCAGACAGGCCTTCACCCGCGCAAGGCTCAAATCAATGGGCTTCTCGCAGAACACGGCCTTCCCGGCCTTCACGAAACGCTCGATCAGGTCGGCATGGGTATCCGTCGGCGTGCAGATCACCACCGCGTCGATATCCTTGGCCGCTTCGATGGCATCGATCGTCCGCACGTCGCAGCCATATTGATCCGCAATCGCCTGCGCCGCCGCAGGCATGGCATCGGCCACCGCCACCAGCTTCGCATTCGCGTCGCCCGTCACTGCCTTCGCATGAACCTTGCCGATGCGCCCCGCGCCCAGCAGACCGAACCTGATCGCCATCTCTCTCTCCATCTTCGCCCCATAAGGGCCTGTCCAATGCCCGCCGGGATCACTCCCCGTAGGCGCCATTCACATTCTGGTCGAAATCCACCATCGCGCCCGTCATCACGCCCGACTCTTCGGACAGCAGATAGGACACCAACCCCGCCACATGGCCCGGCTTGACCAGCATGCCAAAGGGCTGCTTTGCCTCTGCCGCCGCCAGCCACCCATCCCCCGCGCCATGAAACTGCCGCTGGATCGCATCCTCTCCGGGCGTGTCCATCCAGCCCACATTCACCCCGTTCACCCGGATGCGATGGGGCCGCAGCGCATTGGCGCTGTTTTTCGTGATATTGGCCAGCGCCGCCTTGCTCGCCGCATAGCCCGCAAGGAAGGACTGCCCGCAATGGCTGCTCATTGTCACGATATTCACCGCCGACGCGGCATGCCCCGCCGCCACCGCCGCCTGTGCAAAGCGTTGCAGCGCAAAGAACGGACCCTTGGCATTGGTGTCCATCAACTCGTCCCACCCCTCGGGCGTGGTATCAAGGATCGACCCCCGCGCCGTGGACGCCGCCGCATTGACCAGCGCATTGACGGGACCGAACCGCATCAGCGCCCGCTCCACCAGTTCCGCCGCCGCACCCGCATCGGACATATCCGCAGGCAGGAACCGCACATCCGCCCCGCGCGCCCGCAGCCCTTCCGCCGCCGCCTCACCCTTCATGACATTCCGGCCCGAAATCACCAGCTTCCGGCACCCCTCCGCCACCAGCCGCTCGGCAATCGCCAGCCCCAGCCCCTGCCCGCCCCCGGTGATGACCGCAACGGTCCGCGCATGATCCGGCATGATCCCCCCTCATGGAACGGCGAGTCCCTCAAACGGAACTTCTATTCCATTTTCCTGCGCCTTCAACCCGATTGTTCCATCCTGACGAAGATCGTCAAGGCGTCAGACCAGCCCCAACTCCGCATCCGAAGCGATCCGGTCATACTTGTCCTTCGGCGGCATGGGCCGCGCCTTCCAATGCGGCTCGAACACAAAGGACGACCGCGCCCGCCCCTCCGGCAAGGCCCCGTTCCCCTTGCCCAAAGCGTAGTCGTAGTAAAGCTTCACGATCTCCTCCGCCGTCACCTGCTGCGCCGCCGGATGCGCCAGACAGGCCGCCCGCCACCGCGCCACACGGGCAAAGGCCGGATCGTCCGGCAGGTCAAACCCCTCGTAATAGTCCAGAAACCAGAACCGCATCATCAAGGGCGTATAAACCGCCTCCGCCCAACCAAAGCGGTCGAACAGGAACACCCCTTCCGGATTGTGGTGCCGCAGCATGTCATCCAGCCACGCATATTGATCCAGCAGCGCCTGCCGCTTTGCCGCCGCCTGCGCGCGGTCCCGGTTCATCACATACAGATAACCCGCATTGCCGAACGGCCCCTCCCGGCTGAGGAACAACCGCTCCACCGCCCGCTCATAGGGGTCCAGCCGCGCCACCGGCACCTCGGGGAACCGCTCCTCGAAATAGCGCATCAGGACAAGGCTTTCCTTCAGGATACGCCCATCCTCCAACTCCAGCACCGGCAGCGCCGTCGTCCCCCGCGTCTTGGCCAGCAACTCCGGATCGCGCGGCTTGGTGATGTCCACCACCCGGAACTCCACCGCATCGCGCAATCCCTTCAGGGCCAGCAGAATCTCCACCCGCTGCGAAAAGGGACAGACGGGGATGTGATACATGATGGGCTTGGTCATCGCGGGCCTCCTGAGGGGATGGGGCATTGTGCACGTCCCGTCAGGCAGGTCGCAAGGGCTGCCCTCAGGATCAAGCGCGCAACCATCGTTGCGCGCGCCGCGACCGGGTTCAACTTTCCCGCCCGTGCGCCCGCGCACGGGCCGCCCCCGCCCCCCGGGCGGCGGGGGCGATAAATCGCCCCCACCGGGGCGGGTGCGTCCCGTGCCCCAAACCTCCGGGACAAGCCGAACACCCCTTGGAGGCTCGTTGCCTCGCCTCCAATCGGACCGGCGAAAAGGTCCACAGGACCTTTTCGCGTCGGTCCTCTGTCACTCCTGCGCCCGCAGCACCTGCGCCGGACGCGCCGCCAAAGGCCGCAGCGCGAACAGCAACCCCGCCGCCATCGTCGCAAACACCCCGCCCGCCACAATCGCCACCGCCGATACCGGCTCGAAGAAATACTCCCCCTCCATCACCAGCACCATCACCGCCCACCCGGCAAGGCCTCCCGCCACAATCGCCACCCCCCCCGCCGCCGCGCCCATCAGCGCCGACCGCAAGGCAAAGCTCACGAGGATCCGCCCCCGCGTCGCCCCCAGCGTCTTCATCACCGCCGCCTCATAGACCCGCGCCCGCTCTCCCGCCGCCGCCGCCCCGATCAGCACCACGAACCCCGTCACCAAGGTCGCCGCCGCCGCCCAAGCCGTGGCCGTCGCAATCGCCTCCAAGGCCTCGGTCACCCGATCAATCGCATCCCTAATCCGGATCGCCGTCACATTCGGATAGGCCTTCGACACATCCCGCAGGATCGCCGCCTCCGCCTCTTGCTCGGCATAAACGGTGGAAATGAACGTATGCGGCGCACCCTGCAACGCCGCCGGGTTCATCGTCATGACAAACCCCATCCCCGCGCTGGAAAAATCCACCTCACGAAAGCTCGTGATCGTCGCCGGGATATCCCGCCCCAACACATTGACCACCAGCGCATCCCCCAGCTTCAACCCGATCTCCTCGGCCTCCTCCGCCGCAAAGGACACCTGCGCCGGCCCGGTGTAATCCGCAGGCCACCACGCCCCCGCCACGACCTTCGCATTGGACTGCGGCGCCTCGGAATAGGTGATCCCCCGATCCCCCCGCACCACCCAATGCTCGCCCGCCACCTCTTTCGCGGGCCGCCCGTTGATCTGCGTCAGCACCCCCCGCAACATCGGCGCACTTTCCACCTTGCTGACCTTCGGATCACCCTCGACCCGCGCAAGGAAAGCCTCGATCTGATCCGGCTGGATATCGACAAAGAAATAACTCGGCGCCCGCTCCGGCAGATCGGTCGCAATCGCCGCCCGCAGGTTGGCGTCGATCTGCCCCACCGCCGCCAGCACCGACAGCCCCAGCCCCAGCGACAGCACCACCGCCCCCGCCTCTTCCCGTGGCCCGCCGATGCTCGCCAAGGCCAGCCGCAACGCCACCCGCCCGCGCGCCAGCCCTGCCCGCGCCACAGCCCGCGCCGCCCGCCGCAGACCCCATGCCGCCAGTGCCAGCACCGCCAGCGCCGCGATCACCCCGCCCGCCGATCCCAGCGTCAACTCCCACGTCCCGGAAAACCACACCGCCCCACCGATCAGCAGAACCGCCAGCCCCGCAATCGCCCACAGATGCCGCGCCGCAGGCAAACCCCCGCGCCCCGCCCCCCGGTACAAAGCCGCCGCCCGCACCCCCTCGGTCCGCGCCAAAGGCCACAAGGTGAACAGGAACGCCGTCACCACCCCATAGAACGCCGCCTCGATCAGAGGCAGCGGATAGACCCCCACCTCTGCCGGAAAGGGCAAGGCCGCCTCGATCACCCCGCCGAACAGCACCGGCACCGCAGCCCCCAGCACCAAACCCAGCGCCACGCCAACCCCGGCCAGCACGGCAATCTGCAACAGATAGATGCGAAAGATCAGCCGCCCCTCCGCGCCCAGAGTCTTCAGCGTGGCAATCGTCGCCACCTTCCCCTCCAGATAGGCCCGCACCGCCGCCTGCACGCCCACACCCCCCACGGCCAGCCCCGCAATCCCCACCAGAATCAGGAACGACCCGATCCGATCCACGAACCGCTCCACCCCCGGTGCCGCGCGGCGGCTGTCCTGCCAGCGCATCCCCTTATCGGCAAACTCCGCCTCGGCCCGCGCCTCCATCGCCGCAAGGTCCGTCCCCGCAGGCAGCAGCAGCCGATACTCCGTCTCGAACAACGATCCGGGCTCCAACAGCCCCGACCCCTGCAAATCCGCCGTCCGCACGATGGTCCGCGGCCCCAACGAAAAGCCGCCATTCGCGCTGTCCGGCTCGCGCAGCAACACCCCGCCCAGCCTAAAGTCCTTGGTCCCCATGCGGAATCGGTCCCCCACGGCCAGCCCCAACCGATCCACCAGCACCTTGTCCATCACCGCACCGGGCACCCCGCCCTCGGCAGCCAAAGCCCCCGGCAGATCACCCGCCTCCACCTGCACCGACCCCAGCAAGGGATAGGCGTCATCCACCCCCTTCACCTGCGTCAGCGCCGTCTCTTCGCCCAGCACCACCATGGACCGGAAATCGACGATCTCGGACAGACGCTCCGAAACCCCCTCCATCCAAGCCCGCTCATCCTCCGTGGCAAAGCGATAGGTGAACTCCATCTGCGCATCACCGCCCAGCAGCACCGCGCCCTGATCGCTCAGCCCTTGCTGGATCGCCGCCCGCACCAACCCCACAGCGGCAATCGCCGCCACGCCCAGCGCCAGACAGGCCAGGAACACCCGGAACCCGCGCAGCCCGCCCCGCAACTCCCGCCGCGCAATCGCCCAAGCCAGACTCACGCCGCCACCTCGGAAACCACCCGCCCATCGGCCAGCCGCACCACCCGGTCACAGCGCGCCGCCAATTCCGGCGCATGGGTCACAAGGACCAGCGTCGCCCCATGCCGATCCCGCAACCCGAACAGCAAATCCATGATCGCCGCCCCGTTCACCCCGTCCAAATTCCCCGTCGGCTCATCCGCCAGCAGGATCGCGGGCCTCGGCGCCGCCGCCCGCGCCAGCGCCACCCGCTGCTGCTCGCCCCCCGACATCTGGCTCGGATAATGCCCCATCCGCGACCCCAGACCCACGGCCACCAACTCCGCCTCCGCCCGCGCAAAGGCATCCGGCACCCCCATCAACTCCAAGGGAACCGCCACATTCTCCAAAGCCGTCATCGTGGGCATCAGATGAAAGGACTGGAACACCACCCCCATCTTCCCCCGCCGGAACCGCGCCAGCCCATCCTCGTCCATCGCCGTCAGGTCCTGCCCCAAGGCGCGCACCTCGCCCCCCGTGGCCCGCTCCAGCCCGCCCATCAGCATCAGCAGCGACGACTTCCCCGACCCGGACGGTCCCACCAGACCAACCGTCTCGCCCGCATGAACTTCCAGTGATATGCCCTTGAGGATATCGACCGGCCCCGCATTTCCCGCCAAAGTCAGCCGAACATCCTTCAGCGCCAGAACCGCATCGAGCACCGCATCCGCCATGAAAACCGCCTTCCCACTGTCCAAAACCACATATGGCGCGCGCCAGAGGCTGCGCAACATCACATTGGCGACAGCCTCTGTAACGCTGCTCGCGCTGACCTCCGTCGCCGCCCGCGCCGAAACCACCATCGTCGCCTTGGGCGACAGCCTCACCGCAGGCTACGGCCTGCCCGAAGGCGAAGGCCTCGTCCCCCAGTTGCAGAACTGGCTCACAGCCCAAGGGTCCGAGATCAAGATCATCAATGCAGGCGTCTCGGGCGACACCTCCGCAGGCGGCCTCTCCCGCCTTGACTGGTCGCTCACCCCCGAAACCGACGCGCTGATCGTCACCTTGGGCGGCAACGACCTCCTGCGCGGCATCCAACCGTCCGAGACGCGCAGCAACATCGACACCATCGTCAAACAAGCCACCGACCGCGGCCTGAAAATCCTCATCGTCCCGATGCAGGCACCGGGCAATTTCGGCCCCGACTACAAAACCCAGTTCGACGCCCTTTACCCCGAAATCGCACAGGCCCACGGAGCGGCCATCACCCCACCCTTTTTCCGCCTCCTCTCCCCCGACGCCACCGACCCCGGCCAGATCGCCCAATGGATGCAGCCCGACGGCCTCCACCCCAACAAGGACGGCGTGGCAAAGATCGTCGCCAACCTCGGCCCCGCCATCCTCGACCTCGCCAAGCCCAGCCCCTGACCACCGGCGGGCATCCACAGGGGGGCATCCACCCCCTCACCCCCCACCCCACCCTCCACACCGCAGGTCACCCCCTGCCGCCCCCCGGTTCCATCCCGGCAAAACCACCCCCAGCCCAAGCCCCCCGCGCGCCCAAAGCCCCTCCCCCAACCCTCCCCCCTTCATCTCGGCCCAACTACCCACCGTCCCACACCCGCCCCAAGCGCCCCGCCCGGACCTCCCCCCTTCATCTCGGCCCAAATACCCACCGTCCCACACCCACCCCAAGCGCACCGCCCGGGCCTCCCCCTTCCCCAACCCTCCCCCCCTTCATCTCG
>JBDKFE010000075.1:0-6638 GCA_039798885.1 Pseudomonadota bacterium
TCCGGATGGCGAGCGCAAGCCCTACGCCCCGCGCGAGGAGGGCGAGCGCAAGCCCTATGCGAAGAAGCCCTATGCCGCGCGTGAGGATGGGGACCGCAAGCCCTATGCGAAGAAACCCTACGCCCCGCGTGAAGATGGCGAGCGCAAGCCCTATGAGAAAAAGCCTTATGCCGCGCGTGAGGACGGGGATCGGAAACCCTATGTGAAAAAGCCCTATGCCCCGCGTGAGGAGGGGGACCGCAAACCCTATGGCGAGAAGCGCCCCTTTGCGCCGCGCGCTGCGGATGGTGAGCGCAAGCCCTATGCCCCGCGCGAGGAGGGTGAGCGCAAGCCGCGCTGGAAGGCCGAGGGCGCTGCGCCCCGGTCGGCCGGGTTCAAGTCGCACGGTGGCGCGGCGCCGCGCGGTGACGGGGCCGAGCGGCCGGCGCGGGCGGCCGGGTTCAAGTCGCATGCCGCCGAGGGCAAGGGCGACTGGGCCCCGAAGAAGCCGCGCGCCGAGGGGGATGTGCCGCGTCCCAAGAGTGACTGGAAGCCGAAGTCTGACAAGCCCTTCAAGCCGCGCGCCGAGGGGGCAGAGGGCAAGCCCTTCCGCGCCAAGCCGGGGGCCGGGAAGCCCGCGCCGCGTCCGGCCAAGCCAAAGGCGGATGCGCGCGACACGTCGAAGCGGTTCGTGCCGCCAAAGAAGAAATGACAGCGGGCCGTCCTTCGGGGCGGCCTTTGTCTTTTCAAACGGAGCGGGCCTGAAGGCCCGCATTCCCTTCGCCTCGCCTGCGCGCGTGCCGCGCTTCGGCTCTTGAGCGGGGTTTCACCCCGCACCCCAGGGTATTTGGGCCGAGATGAAAGGGCGGGGTCAGGCGTGCAGCCGGGCGAGCAGCGCCGTGTGCAGGCCGGGGGCGGCGGCAATCAGGCCGTCGGCGCGGGGGGTGGGGTTGTTGAAGGTCAGCGGCTGGCCGTGGCGGTCGGAGACGGTGGCCCCGGCGCGGGCGGCGATCAGGGCACCTGCGGCGATGTCCCATTCCCATCCCTGCCGGAAGGACAGCATCCCGTCAAAGCGGCCCTGCCCGACAAGGGCGAGGCGGTAGGCGACAGAGGCGCGGAAGCTGCGCTTGAGGTCGGGAACGCCGCCAGGCCAGTGTTCCGGCTTCATGTTGGCGGCGGGGGTCAGGATGTTGGCGCCTTCGATGCCGGGCAGGGTACTGGCGTGGATCGGTTCGCCATTCAGGGTGGCGGGGCTGTCATGGGTGGCAGCGAAGAGGCGGTCGAGGGCGGGGAGGAAGACGACACCCGCCGTCACGCGGCCGTTGCGGGCGATGGCGATGGCGTGGCTGAAGCTGTCTTCGCCTGCGATGAAGGCACGCGTGCCGTCGATGGGGTCGAGGATGAATTGCGCTTCGGTCGTCAGGCGCGCGGTGTCATCGGGTGTTTCCTCGGACAGCCAGCCATAGCTGGGGCGGGCGCTGCGAAGGATGTGGAGCAGGGCGTCGTTGACGGCGTGGTCGGCCTCGGTCACGGGGCCTTCGTCGCCTTTGTCCCATGACTTGGGGTTCCGCTTCCAGTAGCGGAGCGCGATTTCGCCCGCCTGCCGTGCGGCGCGGATCAGGAGCGCAAGGTCGGCATCAGCTTCCGGCAAGGGTGAGGCCGTCGATCAGGCAGGAGGGGACGCGGGTCGACAGATGCGCGCGGGCGTCATCGGCGGGAATGAGCCGCAGGAGCATGTCGCGCAGATTGCCCGCGATGGTGCATTCGTTGACAGGGCGGGTGATCTGCCCGTTTTCCACCCAGAACCCCGCCGCGCCACGGGAATAGTCGCCCGTGGTGGGGTTGATGGTGGAACCGATCATCGAGGTGACGAGGAGGCCCGTGCCCATATCGCGGATCAGGTCGTCGCGCGAGCGGGTGCCCTGCGTCAGGTCGATGTTCGAGGTGGAGGGCGAGGGCGGGTGCGACGTGCCGCGTGCGGCATTGGCGGTGCTTTGCATGCCGAGTTTGCGCGCTGTAGCAAGGTCAAGGACCCAGCCTGTCAGGATGCCATCCTCGACGATGGCGCGGCGGCGGGTGGGCAGGCCTTCGCCGTCGAAGGGCCGCGAGGAGGAGATGCGGGGGCGGTGCGGGTCTTCGATCACCGAAAGGCCCTTTGGCAGGACCTGCTGGCCGAGCGCGTCGCGCAGCCATGAGGAGCCGCGCGCGATGGAGGTGCCGTTGATGGCCGAGAGGAGGTGGCCGATCAACGAAGAGGCCACGCGCTCGTCGAAGAGGACGGGGTAGGTGCCGGTCTTCGGCTTTACCGCCCCGGCGCGGGCAAGGGCGCGGTCGGCGGCAAGTTCGCCGATGCCTTGGGCGGCGGGGAGGTCGGATTGGTAGGTGCGGGATTCGCCGGACCAATCGCGTTCCATCCCGGTGCCCTGACCGGTGAAAGCCACGGCAGAGAGCGAGCGGGAGGTGCGGGCATAGCCACCTGCAAAGCCGTTGGAAGCCGCAAGGTGCATGGCGCGGGCGGAGTAGCCGGCCGATGCCTCTACCTGCGTGATGCCGGGACGCGAGAGGGCGGCGGATTCGAGCGCGCGGCAGTCGGATTCGAGCGCGGCGGCATCGGGTTCGGGGCTGGCATCGGCGAGGTCGAGCGCGGCGAGGTTCCAGTCGCGGGCGATCTGGGACGGGTCGGCAAGGCCTGCGGTCGGGTCTTCGGGGGCTTCGCGCGCCATGGCGACGGCGCGTTCGGCAAGGGCCGTGATCGTGCGGTCTGAAATGTCAGAGGCAGAGACGCAGGCCTGCCGCGTGCCCATCAGGACGCGGAGGCCGATTTCGGTTCCTTCGGCGCGTTCGGCCTGTTCCAACTTGCCCTGCCGGACGTCGATGGTGGTGGAGCTGCCCGAGACGGCGAGCGCATCCGCAGCCTCGGCCCCGGCCTTTTTCGCGGCGTCGAGCAGGCGGGCGGTGAGGTCGGAAAGGGATGCGGTCATGGCCTGTCCTTTGGCTGTGCCGTTCCGAGGTAGTCCGACGGGCGCGGCTGTGCAAGCGGCGGACATGGAAAGGCCCCCGCCGCACGGGGCGCGGGGGCCTGGCACGGTTTGGTTGGGTTACTGGAGTTGCTGGCCGTTGGCGAAGAAGCCGCCGTCCTTGAACTCCAATGTGGAGGTCAGTTCATCCTCTCCGGTCGCGTTGGCGAACATGGACAGCATCATGCGGAAGCCCATCACCTGATCCTCGGGCAAAAGGCCCATCGCGACGAGCTTGTCCATCAAGGTGTTGCCGCCCACCAGTTTGAGGTCGATCTTGCCAGTGGGCGCGGGCATGCCGCCATAGGTCACGAGGTCGGTGTTGTCGAAGGTCAGCGCGCCGTTTCCGGTGAGTTCGGCCCCCGCGATCTTGGCCCGCAGTTCGGTGATGTCGAGGGAGTTCAACTCTCCCGGAGGCTGGCCACCCAGCGTTTCCATCGCGGCGGGGTCCATGATGTTGGTGGTCAGCTTGGCCGTGCCCTTGGTGTCGATTACCAGAGTGGCGGGATCGCGCGGAAGCTGGTTCGTCGGGTCGAACATGGCCCAGATCTCATCCGAAATCGTGAAGTCCACGATCTTGGTCAGCAGGGCGAAATCGGCGGGCTGGTCGTTGGGGCCGACGGGCATCAGGAAGTTGAAGGCGGCCTCGGCATAGGCGAGGTTCACCTGCGGAAAGGGAATGTCGGGCGCGGTGAGCGACAGCGTCGTGCCGGTGGACCCGCCTGAATAGCTGATCTTGTCGGCATCCATGGCAAAGCCGATGACGTTCGTGTCGGCCTTGCCGTTGATCTTGGTCAGGCCCGTCGCATCGGTCATTTCCAAGTCGTAGGTCGTGGCGCCGGTGGTGATCGCACCTTCAGACGCGAAACCGGCCTTCAGCGCGGCGGCCATATCGGCCATCGCGGTGGCCCCGCCAAGGATGGAGCCGTTTGTCGTGCCGATGATGTCGGCCATGGTGAGGTTGAACTTCACGGCAGAGGGTTCACCCGACGATTCGGCCCCTTCGGCGGGGCTGGGGTCGGGGTCGGTGCCTTCGATCAGCATGGTCATGCTTTCGGCGGCGAAGCTGGAATTCAGGCCGGATTTGCCGTCCGCGCCGGGGGTCAGGATGTACTTGCCGGTGGTATTGGTCAGCGTGATCTTGGCCGTCATGTCGACGGCTTCGGTTTCCACACCTTCGATGCCGGTCAGGGCCATGGTGACGCTGGGGGCGTTGAAATCATAGGCGGTTTCCGATTCGTCCCCGCTGGCGGTGATGGCGATGCCGGGCTGGCTGATCTGGATCGCGAGGGTGAGGGGGCCGTCGGTGCCTTCGCCTTCGGGCGGGTCGATGGTCATTTCGATCGGGTAGGTTTCCGAAAGGGTGACGCCCACGGTGCCATCGCCGTTATCGGTGAAGCGCAACTCGTCGATGCTGCCCGTGCCGTTCACGCCGTCTTGCGCGAAGGTCAGCTTCATGCCGGTGACGACAAGCGTGTCACCGTCGCGTTCGACGCTTTCGGTGGTTATGGTCTGGCCGCCAGCTGCCGAGAAGGCCTGCCAGTCTTCCCAGACCTGTTCGGGGGTGACGTCGGCAAAGGCCGGCGCGGCGAGGGAGAGGGCAAGTGCGGTGCTGCCTGCCAGCCTGCGGATGGACATAATGAACCTCGTCTAGGGCATGAAATCTGATTGGGTGGAGCATCCTCCCCGGATCGGGAAGGGTCAAGGGTTTCCATTGACACGTTTGCATGCGTTATGTCGGTGGTGGAATTACGGTTGGCGCGGGAGGCTGCGGTGCAGGGTCAGGTGGTCGTGATCACGGGGGCAAGCCGGGGGATCGGCGCGGCTGCGGCGCGCGCCTTTGCGGCGGAAGGGGCGCGGGTGGCGCTGCTTGCGCGGTCGGTCGCAGAGGTGGAGCGGATCGCAGCGGAGATTGGTCCGGGCGCCATGGCCTTGGGCTGTGATGTTGCTGATTTCGCTGCGGTTTCCGGGGCAGTGGAGGCCGTTGTGGCGCGGTTCGGGCGGGTCGATGTTCTGGTGAACAACGCCGGTGTGATCGAGCCCATCGCGCGCTTGGCCGAGGCGGATGTGACGGCATGGGGGCGGGCGCAGGACATCAACCTGAAGGGGGTGTTCCACGGGATGCGGGCCGCGATCCCGGTGATGCGGGCGCAGGGCGGTGGGACGATCATCACGGTTTCCAGCGGCGCGGCGGTGCGGGCGCTGGAGGGATGGAGCGCCTATTGCGCGTCGAAAGCGGGTGCCTTGATGTTGACCCAAGCCGCACATCTGGAGGAAAATGCATTTGGGATCAGGGTGTTGGGTCTGTCGCCCGGAACCGTGGCGACGGAGATGCAGGTGAAGATCAAGGCGTCGGGCGTGAACCCGGTCAGCCAGTTGGCCTGGGAGGATCACATCCCGCCGGATTGGCCGGCCAAGGCGCTGGTCTGGATGTGCGGGCCTGCGGCGGATGGCTGGTTGGGGCGGGATGTTTCCCTGCGCGATGAAGGGGTTAGGCGCGCGGTGGGGTTGGTCGCATGATCCGGGCAGAGGATCGCGGCGGGGCGCGGGTGCTGGTTCTGGACCGGGCGGAGAAGGCGAATGCACTGACCCGCGACATGCTGGCAGAGTTGGACAGGCAGGTGGCCTGCGCGGCGGCAGAGGGTGTTGCGGTTCTGGTAATTACCGGAAATGGCAAGGTTTTTTCCGCCGGGGCCGATTTGGACGGGATGGCGCAGGGCTTGGGTCAGGCACCGGAATGGGAGGTGCTGTCGGCCCGGATCGCGGCTTATCCGGGGCTGACGGTGGCGGCGCTGAACGGGACTTTGGCGGGCGGTGCCTTTGGCATGGTGCTGGCCTGTGACCTGCGGGTGGCGGTGGCTGGGGCGGAATTCTTCTATCCAGTGATGAAGCGGGGATATCTTCCGCAACCTTCTGATCCGAAAAGGCTTTCGGCGCTGGTCGGGCCTGCGCGGGCGAAGCAGGTGATCCTTGCGGGGCGGCGGATCGGGGCGGAGGCGGCGCTGGATTGGGGTCTGCTGGACCTGATCGCAGAGGATGCCGTGGCGGGGGCGCTGGCGCTGGCCACGGATGCGCTGGGGGCCGAGGCGGCGCATGTCCGGCGGATGAAGGCGATGTTCTGACCTGTCCGCAGTCTGTGCCGGAAACCGTACCGCAAACTGTCAGCACGCAGCGCACGCTGGACGGCAGTTTTCCGCAACGGACGGGCGGGGGCATGAGTCCAGATCTTCGGGCGATGAGTCCAGTCGGGACGGGTGCCCCCCCACCCTCTCCCTTCCCCCCCCGAGGGGGAGGGAAGCGCGGGCCGGACAGGGCGGTTCGGGCGGTTGAGGTTGGATTTGGGTATTTGGGCCGAGATGAAGTCAGCGGGATTTTCTTGGCACGCGGGACAGGAATTCCGGGGGGCGTCTGGTGATCCATGTAAGGAAACGCTCCATCCTCGGGTCGGCGCGGATCGCTTCGGGGGTGTTGAAGTGGCGGGCGAGTTCAGCTTCGGAAAAGCGGGCGTGGATTTCCTTGTGGCAGATGTGGTGGATCAGGATGGTCGGTCCCCCCTTGCCCCCTTTTAGTTTCGGGATCAGGTGGTGCAGGCTTTGCGGCACATCGGGCGGGATGGGGCGCAGGCAGATGGGGCAAAGCGGG
>JBDKFE010000076.1:0-17851 GCA_039798885.1 Pseudomonadota bacterium
CGATCACTTCCGCCGACGACACCCCCTCCGCCCCGAAGGACGCGCCGCCCAGCACATGCGCCGCCAATTGCCCATTGGGATAAAGCCGCATCTCGCGCGGCCCGAACAACAGCCCCGGATCGCCGATCTCATGCACCTTCTGCATCTGCTCCGGGCTCATCACCCGCCGGATCCACAGGAAAGACCGCCCATCCGTCAGCCGCCGCTCCAGCGCGACGGGGTCGATCTCGGGGAAAATCTGCGCCAATTCCCGCGCCACGCGGCCCGGGTCCACCATATCCTTGGGCTGCGCATACAGCGCATAGGTCTGCATGTTGGTCGCCAGAATCCGCCCGTTCCGGTCGGTGATATCCGCCCGCGTCGCAAGGATCGGTGCCCCCGCCGCCGCAGATCGCGGCTCCATCGGCTCGGTCGCCGCCAAAAGCCCCATCCGCGCCCCGATGGTCGAAAAGGCCGCAAGGAAGCCAAGGCTCAGGAACAGCAACCGCACCTCGGCCCGCGCCCGGCTCTTGTCGCGGATCTCCTCATGGCGCAGACGCAGGTTCTCGCGCTCGATCGTATCGGGGTTCTCGCCCTTCTGACGGGCGGACAGGATGCGGGCCAGCGGGCGAAGGGGCGTGCGGATCATGGAAACTGCCCATCAGGTGCGGGGGTGTCGGTCTGTCCGGTCACTTCGACCGGGTCGGTGATGGCGGGAAACTCCCCCTCGCCCGGCAGGATCACAGGCGCGGGATAGGCCACCTGCCCCGCCACCCCGAATTGCGTGGGTTCCAGCGGCAGCAGCCCCAGCCGGTCGAAATTCAGCGTCGCCAACTCGCGCAGCCGTTCGGGCCGGTTCAGATAGGCCCATTCCGCCCGCTGCAACGCCAAGGCCTCGCGCAGGGACGCGATCTCGTCCTGCAACTGCCCCATCTCGCGCAAAGCGGCCTGCGTGGCGTAATTCTCGCGATAGGCCCAGAAGGCCAGCCCCATCACGGCAAGAAAGGACAGCACAAAGAACACAGGGCGCATCAGCGGCGTCCTTTCTTCGGTTGAAGCTCGGGCAGACCCAGCGCCGCAGGGGCGATCCGGGCCGCCGGAACGGCAGTGCGCCGCGCCACGCGCAGCTTGGCACTGCGGGCACGGGGATTGGCGGCCAACTCGGCCTCATCGGGACCGATGGCCTTTTTCGTGATCATCTCGAACCGCGCCGCACTGTCGGCCTTGGCGGGCGCATAGCGATTGGCATTGGCCTCTGCCCCGCTCGCGATCTGGAAAAACCGCTTCACGATCCGATCCTCAAGGGAATGGAACGTCACCACCGCCAACCGCCCGCCCGGCTTTAACGCCCGCTCGGCGGCCTGCAACCCCTCGGCCAGTTCCTGAAATTCGGTATTCACCGCGATGCGGATTGCCTGAAAACTCCGCGTCGCCGGATGGCTCTGCCCCGGCTTCGGGCGCGGCAGGCACTTCGCCACGATCTCGGCCAGCCGCAGCGTGGTGGTGATCGGCTCCACCGCCCGCGCCTCCACGATGGCCCGCGCGATCCGGCGCGAGGCCCGCTCCTCGCCGTAATGGTAAAGGATATCCGCCAACACCCCCTCGGCCGCGCCATTCACCAGATCGGCGGCACTCTCGCCCTCTTGGCTCATCCGCATGTCCAAAGGCCCGTCCTTCTGGAACGAAAACCCCCGCTCCGCCCGATCCAACTGCATGGACGACACGCCCAGATCCAGCACGACCCCATCCAAAGGCCCGCCCGCATGTTCATCCAAGGCCGAGAAGTTCCCCGCCACCAGCCGCAGCCGGTCGCCATACGCCCCCGCCCATCCCGCCGCCATCTGCAGCGCCAGCGGATCGCGATCCACCCCCGTCACCCGCGCCGCCCCCGCCTCCAGCAGCCCGCGCGCATAACCGCCCGCGCCAAAGGTGCCGTCCAGCCACGCCCCCTCCACCGGGGCGACCGCCTCCAGCAATGGGCGCAGCAATACCGGGATATGGGGCGGGCGACCGATCTCCTGATCGCTGACGGCCAAGGCTCACTCCTCCGGCGCGTCGCCGCTCAGAAGCGACAGGATGTCCATGCCTTCGGGCAACGAGGCCAGCTCCTCCTCCGCCGCGCGGCGGATATCGGCCTCATACGTCTCAGCCTTCCACAGATGGAAAGTGTCCAGCGCACCGGCAAAGACCGCCTCGCCGCCCTCGGCGGACAGGCCCGTCTTCTCGCGCACCTTGGGCGGCAACACGATCCGCCCGTCATCGTCGATCTCCAGCGTGACCGACAACGTCACCATGTTCCGTTCCAGCAGCCGCCGCTGCATCGACCCCAGCGGCAGCTTACGGATCAGCGCCTCCAGACGCTGCGCGCCCGCGATCGTGTAGCATTCCGCGAATTTCCGCCGCTCGTCGCCATAGACGATCACGATGCGCTTGCGGGTGGCATCCGGGTCTCCGGCCTCCAGCACACGGCGAAAGGCCGCCGGGATCGAAACCCGGGCCTTACCGTCCACCTTTTGGGTGAACTCGCCTCTGAACGCCTCCGACATCGGCCTTCCGGCCTCCTTAGCGCAGCTTTCGTTCCGCTCCGTCAGGCCCCTGCCCGGAACATCCGGGCCCTGAAACGGAAACGGCGGATCGAGCTGCTGCCACTGCTCGATCCGCCGCCTGTCCCATCGCTGGGCGTCCAGCTACGCGCGCCACCTGGGGGAGATGTCTGCTCGCTCGCGCGCCGGATCTCTGGTTCGATGAAGGCGGGTGCCTGTATGAAGCCCGCTTTTGCCTGTTCGGGGTCTTGAAGCCGCCCCTGCTTTTCACTGCCCGTCTTCATCTTCCGTGAGTTAGGGATGCCATGGGATTTCACGGGATGCAATGGAAATCTTCGGGCAAAACCGGGCAGATATTGTCCCCAAGCCCCTGCCATTACAGCATCTTGTGCACCAATCCGGCCATCGGGACCGATTAGTAGGGATAAACAGCCCAGCCGATCACAAGATATTGTGAACACATGTGCGACCCACCATGTCCCACGCCATCCCAAAATTTTTCGCCCCAGACCAAGGATTCACAGCTGACGACCGAAAGTCTGCCCGGAATCCCGGCCCAAACGCAGGGAGAACCTGCCCAAAGACACCTCATCCCACGATTTCCCATGCAGGTGATTCGCCCGCGGCAGCCATCCCGTGCCGTCCCATCCCATCCCGCCCCGCCACGCCGATCCGCCACGCCGATCCGCCCGCCGGACGGTCGAACAGCCGCGACAGCAGACGCTCAGGATGATCCCGCGGCGTGCGGGCTGGCGCGGCCTCCCCCGGCACTCAGACCCTGTCCCGCCGCGCTCAATCCTGCGGCGGCTGGCACAGCGGGTTGCCCTGCGCGTCGAACCCCACGACCACGCATTGCGATCCATCCGACAGGATCAGCACCGTCCCGATGGCAATCGCCGCCGCCCGCCCGCTGCCGCCCTTCTTGCGCTTTTCAATCTCCTGCGGCGCGACAAAGGCCGCGACATCGGCAAGCATCGGAACATCGACCGCCATCGGCACATCCCTCCCAAGGGGCATTCAACCACCCCTCCCGATCAGATGGCCACGCTGTCGCCGAATTCAACAGGCCCGCGCAGCCCGCCCCCTGCCCCATTTTCCGTCCCCAAATATCCTGCGGGGGAGCGGCCATCGCCCCGATGGCCGCGCGGGGGCGCAAAGCCCCCGGCAGCGGTGGCCCCACGCGCCACGCCCGACCCAAAGCGAAAGGGGGGGGGGACGCATGTCCCCCGCCCCCCAACCCTCACAAACCCTTACCGCTGCGCCCGCCGCGTGCTGACAGGTTGCGGTACAGGTTCCGGCACGGAACCCGGACAGCCCCGCTCAGGCCA
The DNA here is from genome assembly GCA_039798885.1 of Pseudomonadota bacterium. GTDB lineage: Bacteria > Pseudomonadota > Alphaproteobacteria > Rhodobacterales > Rhodobacteraceae > Paragemmobacter. The sequence goes on from JBDKFE010000076.1 coordinate 3,851, forward strand.
TCCCCCCGGCAATCAGCCCCCGCGCCAGCCGCGCATAGGCCTCCGCCTCTGGCGCATCCGTGGCCGCGATGGGCGTGCCGGCATCCCCCGCCTCTCGCACCGAAAGCGCCAGCGGCAACTCGCCCAAGAACGGCAGCCCCAGCTTGGCCGCCTCGGCCTTCACGCCGCCATGACCGAAAATCTGCGTCTCATGCCCGCAATTCGGACAGCAGAAGGTGGACATGTTCTCGATCAGCCCCAGCACGGGCACCTTCAACTTGTTGAACATATCCAGCGCCTTGCGCGCATCCAACAGCGCCACGTCCTGCGGCGTGGAAACCACCAAAGCCCCCGTCAACTGCGTCCGCTGCGCCAGCGACAACTGGATATCCCCCGTCCCCGGCGGCAAGTCGATGATCAGCACATCCAGCTTTCCCCAAGCCACTTGCCCCAGCAACTGCTGCAAGGCCCCCATGATCATCGGCCCCCGCCAGATCACCGCCTCATCCTCTTTCAGCATCAGCCCGATGGACATCATCGTCACGCCATGTGCCTGCAATGGCTCGATAATCTTGCCATCCGGACTGGCCGGACGCTTCGATACACCCATCATCCGCGGCTGGCTCGGCCCGTAGATATCGGCATCCAGCAGCCCCACCCGTCGCCCCTGCCGCGCCAACGCCACGGCGAGGTTCGACGACACCGTCGACTTCCCCACGCCGCCCTTGCCAGAGGCCACCGCGATGATCCGGTCGATCCCCGACACCTTCTGCGGCCCGCCCTGCTGCGGCGTCGGATGCTGCCCGATCTTCAACGCAGGCGGCGCCCCGCCCGGCGCCTGCGCCTTCGCCGCCGGCCCATGCGCCGTCATCACCACCTGCACCGCCGCAACCCCGGCCAGCCGCCGCACCGCCGCCTCTGCCGCCGCCTGCACCGGCCCCAGCGCCCGCGCTGCCTCGGGGCTCTCTGCCTCGATCACAAAGCGCACCGTGCCGCCGTCCACCACCAGCGCGCGAATCAGATCGCGCGACACCAGATCGCCCCCACCGGGCAGCCCGACCCCCGCCAAGGCCGACATGATCTCTTCACGCGTGACCGTCATCCGTTCTTCTCCTGCCCATCTTTCCGGCAAACCTCGTCATCTTTGCAGCACTCGGCAAGGCCGAGTTGACCATTTGCTCAGGTTTTCAGCGAAACCAATGAAATCAATGACGATTTTGTAACGACAAGCCATGCATTTGCTGCAAGGCAGCATTGCGGAGGGTGGCTATTGTGCAGGTGCAGCATATGCCCCATCTTTCCCTCAACGGCGCAACAGAACGTCGCTGAACATGGTGTAACAAACTGAGGCTGATCGAAATGGCTTATGTGAACTCTTCCTCCCGCGCCGCGTCCTTCTCGCTGGCTGACCGCGTTTCGGGCTACATCGCCCAGACCAAAGCGTCCCTCGCCCGCCGCGCCGTCTACAACCAGACCGTTCGTGAACTGATGATCCTGACCGACCGCGAACTGGCGGATCTGGGCATCTCGCGCCACGACATCCCCGCCGTCGCCTACGAAGCGGCCTACGGCAAATAAGGTTTCTTGCTGAACCCCACCTCCTCCCGGGGTTCATAGCAAAAGCGGCGGTGCTTCTCCTCCTCCCTGGCACCGCCGCACTTTGATCCGAAAGCCGCGCATGCGTCGCTTTCACAGTCGATCCGAAGTCCCCCTCCTCCTCCCTGGGGACACGGAAAAGCGGCGGTCCCCTCCTCCTCCCTGGGATCGCCGCGCTCTCTTTCCGGGGCCAGACGGCCCCAACGGTGTGCGACAGGCCCTCCTCCTCCTCCCTGAGGGCCATCGGACCGGCGGCGACCCCCTCCTCCTCCCTGGGGTCGCCGCAAACCCATTCGGGCCCGGCCACGCCTCCTCCCCCGGCCGGGACGAAGATGCGACCGGCCACTCCTCCCTCATGGCCGGGACGCCAAGCGACGGCGGCGCCCCTCCTCCCTCAGGCGCCGCCGTTCTGCTTTTCCGGCCCCGCTTGCATCCCCGCCGCCGCCCGCCGATAGTCCGCGCCCATGCGACCCTGAACCGGCAGGACCGATGCGCCCCTCCTTGATCTCTGCCGCGCTCGTCGCGGCCCTTGTGGGCTACGGCTCCACCATCGCCCTCGTCCTTGCTGCTGCCACAGCCCTCGGCGCGACGCCCGCCCAGACGGCAAGCTGGGTCATGGCCGTCTGCTTTGCCAAGGCGATCGGCAGCGCGATCCTGTCCACATGGCACCGCGTCCCCGTCGTCCTTGCCTGGTCCACCCCCGGCGCGGCGCTGATCGCGGCCTCCTCGGGCTATGGCATGGCCGAAGGCGTGGCGGCCTTTATCCTTGCAGGCCTTCTCATCGCGGCGACGGGGCTGATCCGGCCCCTCGGCACGCTGGTCGCGAAAATCCCCGACGGCATCGCCGCTGCCATGCTCGCGGGCGTTCTGCTGCCCTTCGTGCTGAAAGGCGCTGGCGCCTTGCAGACCGCCCCCGTCCTTGTCGCGCCCATGGTCGGCCTCTTCGCCCTCGTGCGCCTTAGGAACCCCGCCATGGCCGTCCTCGCCGCCCTAGCGGCAGGCCTCGCCACCGCCTTTGCATCCGGGGCGGCCGTCCTGCCCGACCTGCCACCGATCCCGCCAACCCCCACCGTCATCGCGCCGGACATCCACTGGGCGGCCCTCATCGGCCTCGGCTTGCCGCTCTACCTCGTGACCATGGCCTCGCAGAACCTGCCCGGCTTCGCCACGATGCGCGCCGCAGGGTTCGAACCGCCCGTCGCCCCCGCCCTGACTGTGACCGGGGGCATCTCTGCCCTCGCCGCCCTGTTCGGGGCGCATACGGTCAACATGGCCGCGATCACCGCCGCGATCTGCATGGGCGACGACGTCCACCCCGACCGGTCCCAACGCTGGAAGGTGGGGCTGGCCTATGCCGCCGTCTGGGTCGCCCTCGGCCTTACCGGGCCCGTCGTCATCGCTATCCTGAACGCCCTGCCGCCCGCGCTGATGACCGCCTTGGTGGCGCTTGCCCTGCTCGGCCCGCTCATGGGGGCGTTGACGGGGGCCTTCGCCGCACCCGACCAGCGCTTCCCCGCCACGATCACTTTGGCCGTCACCGGCGCAGGCGTCGCCTTCGCCGGGATCGGCGCGGCCTTCTGGGGGCTTCTGGCGGGGCTGGCGATCTGGGGGATGGACCGTCTGGCACGCCGCTGACGCGGGTCTGGGCCACAAAAGCAAACGGCCGCCCGTGGGGCGGCCGTCTGGCTGGTCCGACTGGAGCGGGCGATGAGATTCGAACTCACGACCCTAACCTTGGCAAGGTTATGCTCTACCCCTGAGCTACGCCCGCGCCGGTTGGACGAGCGGGATGTATAAAAGCCGCGCGGGGGGTTCAAGGGGGAAAGTGCGGGGGTGGGTGGAAAATCTGGGGAAGGGTCAGTGACGGCAATATGCGCGGCCAGAGGACCGACGCGAAAAGGTCCAGTGGACCTGTTCGCCGGTCCGATTGCGGCCGAGGCAACGAAGCCGCACGGGGTTTCAGCTTTGGCGAAGGCTAGGGGCACGGAACGGCCCCGCCCCGGCGGCGGCGGCCCGTGCGCGGGCGCAGGGGCGGGACGGGTGCAGATGTGGCACGGCGTCGCGCGGCGTTGGCCGCGCGACGGGTCAGCGCCGGATCACTCCAACTCGACCAGCAGGTCCTTCGCCTCGATCTGGCTGCCCGCCTGCACATGGACGGCCTTCACCGTCGCCTCGCGGTCGGCATGCAGACCCGTCTCCATCTTCATCGCCTCGATCGTCAACAGCAGGTCGCCCGCGCGCACCTTTTGACCAACCGTCACCGCAATCGACGCGATAGAGCCGGGCATCGGCGCACCGATATGGGCGGGGTTGCCCTCGGCCGCCTTCGGCCGCGCCGCCGTCTTGGCCTTCACGGCCCGGTTCGGCACGCGGATCACACGCGGCTGGCCGTTCAGTTCAAAGAACACCCGAACGTCGCCATCCTCGGTCGTCTCGCCCACGGCCTGCAGACGGATTTCCAACTGCTTGCCGGGGTCGATTTCCGCCGTGATCTCTTCGCCCGGTTCCATGCCATAGAAGAAGGTCTTGGTCGGCAGCGCCCGCACCGGGCCATAGACCCGGTGACGGCCCATGTAGTCGAGAAAGACCTTCGGATACATCAGATACCCGTTCAGATCCTCGCCATCGACCTTGTAGCCGTTCAACTCCTTTTCCAGCTTCGCCCGCGTCTCCTCAAGGTCGACCGGGGGCAGGGTCTTGCCGGGGCGTTCGGTCAGCGGCTGCTCGCCCTTCAGCACCTTCTTCAGGATGCCCTCAGGCCAGCCACCATGGGGCTGACCCAGATTGCCCTTCAGCATGTCCACGACCGACTCGGGGAAGGCCACGTCCACGCTCGGGTCCTCGACCTGCGCGCGGGTCAGGCCTTGGGCCACCATCATCAGCGCCATGTCGCCCACGACCTTGGACGACGGCGTGACCTTCACGATGTCGCCGAACATCTGGTTGGCATCGGCATAGGCCTGCGCCACCTCGGGCCAGCGTTCCTCCAGCCCCAGCGACCGCGCCTGCGCCTTCAGGTTGGTGAACTGGCCCCCCGGCATCTCGTGCAGGTAAACCTCCGAGGCGGGTGCGGGCAGGCCGGATTCAAAGGCCGCATATTGGGTGCGGACATGTTCCCAGTAGTTGGAAATCTCGCGGATCGCCTTGATGTCCAGCCCGGTATCCCGCTCGGTATGCCGCAGCGCTTCGACGATGGCGCCAAGGCAGGGCTGCGACGTCCCCCCCGAAAAGGCGTCCATGGCCGAATCGATGGCATCCACGCCCGCATCGCAGGCCGCCATGATCGTGGCCACGCCCCCGCCTGCGGTGTCATGGGTGTGGAAATGGATGGGCAGGCCGATCTCCTGCTTCAGCGTCTTGATCAGCACGCGCGCGGCGGCAGGCTTCATCAGCCCCGCCATATCCTTCAGGCCAAGGACATGCGCCCCCGCCGCCTTCAACTCCTTCGCGCGGTCGACATAGTACTTCACGTCATACTTGGCGCGGTTCGGATCAAGGATGTCGCCCGTATAGCAGATCGTGCCTTCGCAAAGCTTGTTCGACTCAAGCACGGCATCCATGGCGACGCGCATGTTTTCGACCCAGTTAAGGCTGTCGAAGACGCGGAACACGTCCACGCCCGTCTCGGCCGCCTGCAAGACAAAGGCGCGGACCACATTGTCGGGATAGTTGGTATAGCCCACGCCGTTCGACGCGCGCAGCAGCATCTGCGTCATCAGGTTGGGCATGGCCGCGCGCAGATCGCGCAGGCGCTGCCACGGGCATTCCTGCAAGAAGCGGTAGGCCACGTCGAAGGTGGCCCCCCCCCAGCATTCAACCGAAAAGAGCTGCGGCAGGTTGGCGGCATAGGCCGGGGCCACGCGGACCATGTCGATGGACCGCATCCGCGTCGCCAGCAGCGACTGGTGGCCGTCGCGCATGGTCGTGTCGGTGACAAGCACCTTCTTCTGCGCCTTCATCCAGTCGGCCACGGCCTGCGGGCCCTTCTGTTCCAGCAGGTTCCGCGTCCCCGTCGCCGGGGTTTCCGTCAAAAGCTTCGGCGGCTTCGGCATCTTCGCCTCGGCCGGGGGCTTGGGCCGCCCCGCCGTTTCGGGGTGCTCGTTCACCGTGATGTCGGCGATATAGGTCAGGATCTTCGTCGCCCGGTCGCGGCGCTTTTTGAAGGCAAAGAGTTCGGGCGTCGTGTCGATGAACTTGGTGGTGTAGGTGTCGTTCAGGAAGGTCGGGTGCTTCAGCAGGTTGATGACGAATTCGATATTCGTCGCCACCCCCCGGATGCGGAATTCGCGCAGCGCGCGGTCCATCCGCGCAATGGCCTTTTCCGGCGTCTGGGCATGGGCCGTGACCTTGACCAGAAGCGAGTCGTAATAGCGCGTGATCACGCCGCCCGCATAGGCCGTGCCGCCATCCAGACGGATGCCATTCCCGGTGGCCGAGCGATAGGCGGTCAGGCGGCCATAGTCCGGGATGAAGTTGTTCAGCGGGTCTTCGGTCGTGACGCGGCACTGCAACGCGTGGCCGTTCAGCCGGACCTCGGCCTGCGAGGCGACGCCGGTCGCTTCGGGCAGGGACTTGCCTTCCTCGATCAGGATCTGGGCCTGCACGATGTCGATGCCCGTGACCTCTTCGGTCACGGTATGTTCGACCTGCACGCGGGGGTTCACTTCGATGAAGTAGAACTTGCCCTCGTCCATATCCATCAGGAATTCGACGGTGCCCGCGCATTCGTAATCCACATGCGCGGTGATCTTGCGCGCCATCTCGCAGACTTCCTCACGCTGGGCTTGCGTCAGGTAGGGGGCAGGCGCGCGTTCGACGACCTTCTGATTGCGGCGCTGCACGGTGCAGTCGCGCTCCCACAGGTGCCAGACATTGCCCTGCTTGTCGCCAAGGATCTGCACCTCCACATGGCGGGCGCGCTGGATCATCTTTTCCAGATAACCCTCGCCATTGCCAAAGGCAGCCTCGGCCTCGCGGCGGCCTTCGCGGACCTTGGCCTCCACCTCATCCTCGCCAAGGATTGGCCGCATGCCACGCCCGCCGCCGCCCCAAGACGCCTTGAGCATCAGGGGATAGCCGATCTCCTTGGCCTGCTTCTTGATCAGCGCCATGTCCTCGCCCAGCACCTCGGTCGCCGGGATGACGGGGACGCCCGCCTCGATCGCCACACGGCGGGCCGACGCCTTGTCACCCAAGGCGCGCATGGTTTCGGCGCGGGGGCCGATGAAGGTGATGCCCGCCTGATCGCAGGCTTCCACGAAATCGGGGTTCTCCGACAGCAGGCCATAGCCGGGATGGATGGCATCCGCGCCCGACATCTTGGCCACGCGGATGATTTCCGGGATCGACAGATAGGCGCCCACGGGCGACATCCCTTCGCCAATGCGATAGGCCTCGTCAGCCTTGAAGCGGTGCAGGGACAGCTTGTCCTCTTCCGCAAAGACGGCGACGGTCTTCTTGCCCATTTCATTGGCGGCGCGCATGACGCGGATTGCGATCTCGCCCCGGTTGGCAACGAGGATCTTGCGGAACTCTGGCATCGGTCTCTCCGGTGTCGGCTGGTCAGGCCGGGGTCAGTGCGGGCTTTTGACTCTTGCGTTCGGGCGCGAACAGCGCGTCACTCTAGGGGCGCTGCGATGCAGCGCAAGGGCGGGAACCGGCTTAATCTGCAAATTTTGCGAAATATGCAGTGGCTATTTTGCAGCTGCAAAATGCTTTGGTCTGGGTTGGCTGCGCTGCGGCGCGAACATTTCGGGAACCCTTTATCTTGCCCGGCAATGGCGCTAGGGTTTCGCCCATGACGATATGGGACGAAAAAGACACCCCTGACACGGCCCCCGTGCCCCTGTCGCAACGGGCGATGATGGCTGCGCGCCCGGCGCCCTACCTTGACGACCTGAACCCCGCCCAGCGCGCGGCGGTCGAGGCTCTGGATGGTCCCGTCCTGATGCTCGCAGGTGCAGGCACCGGCAAGACCAAGGCGCTGACGGCCCGGATCGTCCACCTGCTCCGCATGGGCAAGGCCCGCCCGAACGAGGTTCTGGCCGTCACCTTCACCAACAAGGCCGCGCGCGAAATGAAGCTGCGCGTCGGCCGCATGCTGGGCGAGGTGGCAGAAGGCATGCCGTGGATGGGCACCTTCCACTCGCTCTCGGTCAAGATCCTGCGGCGGCATGCTGAACTGGTGGGGCTGAAGTCGAACTTCACCATTCTGGATACGGATGACCAGATCCGCCTGCTCAAGCAGTTGATCGTCGCCGCGAATATCGACGAAAAGCGCTGGCCCGCGCGGATGCTCGCCGGGATGATCGACGGCTGGAAGAACCGCGCCCTCGTCCCCGAACGCGTGCCGTCGTCCGAGGCGGGCGGCTACGCCAATCGCGGCACAGAACTTTATGCCCAATACCAAGACCGCCTTCGCACCCTGAACGCCTGCGACTTCGGCGACCTGCTGCTGCATTGCGTGACGATCTTCCAGACGCATGGGGACGTACTTGCCCAGTATCAACGCTGGTTCAAATACATCCTCGTCGACGAATACCAAGACACCAACATCTGCCAGTACCTCTGGCTGCGCCTGCTTGCACAGGACCACCGCAACATCTGCTGCGTGGGCGATGACGACCAGTCCATCTACGGCTGGCGCGGGGCCGAGGTCGGCAACATCCTGCGCTTCGAAAAGGATTTCCCCGGCGCCAAGGTCGTGCGTCTGGAACAGAACTACCGCTCCACCCCCCACATCCTCGCCGCCGCCTCCGGCGTGATCGCGGGCAATGCGGGCCGACTTGGCAAGACGCTGTGGACCGATGTGAAGGACGGCCACAAGGTCCGCCTCATCGGCCACTGGGACGGCGAGGAAGAGGCCCGCTGGATCGGCGAAGAGATCGAGTCGCTCCTGCGCGGCACGCGCGGGATGGACCCGGTCGGACTGGACAGCCAAGCCATCCTCGTCCGCGCCAGCCACCAGATGCGCGCTTTCGAGGACCGCTTCCTCACCATCGGCCTGCCCTATCGCGTCATCGGCGGCCCCCGCTTCTACGAACGGCAGGAAATCCGCGATGCCATGGCCTATTTCCGCCTCGCCGTCAGCCCCGACGACGATCTGGCCTTCGAACGCGTGGTCAACCTGCCCAAGCGCGGGCTGGGCGACAAGGCGCAGGCCGACATCCAGCGCGCCGCCCGCCTGTCCGGCCTGTCGCTGCACGAAGGCGCGCGCGAACTGATCGCCCATGGCGGCATCGGCGGCAAGGGCGCGGGGCAACTGCGCGCCTTCGTCGAAGGCATCGACCGCTGGCACGCGCTCACGCTGGACACCGCGCGCGTGGCGTCCGACGACGACCTGATCGAACCCATCGGCGCGGTCGCCCCGGCGCTCGACCATGTCCGCCTCGCCGAAATGATCCTCGAAGAATCGGGCTACACCGCGATGTGGCAGTCCGACAAGACGCCCGAGGCACCGGGGCGGCTGGAAAACCTCAAGGAACTCGTCAAGGCGCTGGAACAGTTCGACAACCTGCAAGGCTTCCTCGAACACGTCGCCCTCATCATGGACAACGAAACCGAAGAGTCGGGCGAAAAGGTGTCGATCATGACCCTACACGCCGCCAAGGGGCTGGAGTTTCCGGTCGTCTTCCTGCCCGGCTGGGAAGACGGCCTCTTCCCCAGCCAGCGCAGCATGGATGAAAGCGGCCTCAAAGGGCTAGAAGAGGAACGCCGCCTCGCCTATGTCGGCATCACCCGCGCCGAAGAGCTGTGCACCATCTCCTTCGCCTCCAACCGCCGCGTCTATGGCCAGTGGCAAAGCCAGCTTCCCAGCCGCTTCATCGACGAACTGCCCTCCGCCCATGTCGACGTGCTTACCCCGCCCGGCCTCTATGGCGGCGGCTACGGCGCGGCGGCCCCCTATGCCGTCTCCTCTGCAATGGAAGACCGCATCTCCAAGGCCGATGTCTACAACTCCCCCGGCTGGAAGCGGATGCAGGACCGCAGCCAATCCCGCCCCGTCGCCCCCCCACGCGAGGCGCGCGGCGTGGTGATCGACGCCACAGCCGTCTCGGCCTTCACCGAAGGCGACCGCGTCTTCCACCGCAAATTCGGCTACGGCATCGTCATCGGCATCGAAGGCGACAAGCTGGAGATCGACTTCTCCAAAGCCGGCATCAAGAAGGTCGTCGCAGGCTTCGTCGTCGATGCCGACGACGCGGACGAGGTGCCGTTCTGATCCCCACGGCGAACGGGCAACCCACCGCCCGCGCCCAATTTTCCCCTTGCACCCCCGCCCGCCCCGCACTATCACGCCCCCCACGGAGTGCGGGCGTAGCTCAGGGGTAGAGCATAACCTTGCCAAGGTTAGGGTCGTGAGTTCGAATCTCATCGCCCGCTCCAATAGCCGAAAGGCACCAGCCGAACGCGCCCAACGGGCGCGTTTCGCGTTTCTGGCCGCCCGCTGCGACACCCGGCCCTTCCATCAGGCCTGTCCCGACACCCCAACCAACACCCCAACCGAAGCCCTCGACTGGGCCCGCATGCAGCGCGGCACAGACGAATGGCCACCGGCAACACGCCGCCGTTCCGTGCGGCCTTTTGCGAATAATTCGCAACAGCCTTGACTTTGCGAACGATTCTCAGCATCCTGCACCCATGCAGAGAGAACGCACCCCACCCCGGCACTTCCTCTCCTCCGGCCTCAGCCGCCGCGCGCTCCTCGGCGGCCTCGCGGCCCTCCCCTTCGCGGCCCGCGCGGCCACCGCCTCCGGTGCGGCACCCGTGATCGTCGCGACGACCGGCATGATCGCCGACCTCGCCCGCACCCTGACCGGCGGCCCGGTGCAGGCCCTCATGGGCCCCGGCATGGACCCGCACAGCTACCGCCCGACGCGCAGCGACATCCTCGCCCTCTCGCGCGCAGATATCCTCCTCCACCACGGCCTCCACCTCGAAGCGCAGTTCACCGACATCCTCGCCGAACTCGCGCCCAAGAAAACCGTCCTTGCCGTGGCCGAGTCGATCCCCAAGGACCTGCTGCTCTCCGACCCGGCCTACACGGACCGCCCCGATCCCCATGTCTGGTTCGACCCGACGCTGTGGCAGCACTCGGGCAAGGCCGTCGCCGCCACGCTCACGCAAGCGGGTTTCGACACCGCGGCCACGTCCGAAGGCTTCGCCGCCACCGCGACCGCGCTGGACGCCTATGCCCGCGACACCCTCGCCACCGTCCCCGAACAGGCGCGCGTCCTCGTGACCGCCCATGACGCCTTCGAATATTTCGGCCGCGCCTATGGCTGGCAGGTCGAAGGCATCCAAGGCATCTCCACCGACAGCGAAGCAGGCCTCGCCCGCATCGCCGAACTGGTCGACCTCCTCGTCACGCGCGACATACAGGCGGTCTTCGTCGAAAGCTCCGTCTCCGACCGCGCCATGCAGGCCCTCATCGAAGGTGCCGCCGCCCGTGACCATTACGTCGCCATCGGGGGCGAGTTGTTCTCCGACGCCATGGGCCCCGACACCACCTATGAGGGCACTTGGCCCGGCATGATCGACCACAACATCACGACCATTGCCCGCGCGCTCGGCGGAACGGCCCCCGAACGCGGCATGCAGGGCAAACTGAACGCAGGAACCTGATGGCGAGCCCCACCCCAATCCCCATGCCGGAAACGGCACTCGCCATCACGGGCCTGACCGTGGCCTACGGTTCAGTCCCCGTAGTCGCCACGGTCAGCACCCGCTTTCCCCGGGGCACCATGACCGCGATCATCGGCCCCAACGGCGCGGGCAAATCCACGCTGCTCAAGGCCGCGCTCGGCCTCATCCCCACCGTCACGGGCGAGGTGCGCGCCTTCGGCCAGCCCGTCGCCGCCGCCATGCCCCGCATCGCCTATGTGCCCCAACGCGCGGCGGTGGACTGGGACTTCCCCGCCCGCGTCATCGACGTGGTCCGCATGGGCCTTTACCGCCACACGGGCCTGCTCGGCCGCCTGACGCCCGACCTCAGGGCCAAGGCAGAAGACTGCCTCGCCCGTCTCGGCCTGTCCGAACTCGCCACCCGCCAGATCGGCGCCCTCTCCGGCGGCCAGCAGCAGCGCGTCTTCCTCGCCCGCGCGCTTGCCCAGAACGCCGACCTCGTCATCCTCGACGAACCCTTCGCCGGGGTCGATGCCGCGACCGAAGCCGCGATCATCGCCGTCCTGCACGGCCTGCGCGGCGAAGGCCGCACCGTCATCGCCGTGCATCACGACCTTACCACGGTTCCGGCCTATTTCGACCGCGTCCTGCTGCTGAACCGCAGCCTCATCGCCGAAGGCCCGACCGCCACGACCTTCCGCCGCGAGACCGTCGCTGCCGCCTACGGCAACCAACTGCTCACCGCGATCCCGGCCTGACCGGCCACTTCCGAATGTCCCGCCCCGCCTCCTTCATCTCGGCCCAAATACCCTCGGGGGGACTCGCCCGCGCCCCGCGGGCGAGGGGGGGCAGACGGCCCCCCCGGGGCCCCATGCGCGGCGCAAGCCGCACATGGGGGGAACAGGCCCGCCGCGCCAGCGGCTCCGCACAGAAACCGGACCGTAAACCGCAACAAAAACCGAACGCGGGCTCCGGGCCATGACCCCCTTCCTCGACGCCCTCCTCCTCCAATCCGGCTACAATGCCGCCCTCGTCTCCATCGGCGCGGCGCTGCTCGGCTTTGCCGCAGGCTGCACCGGGGCCTTCACCACGCTGCGCCGCCGCGCCCTCGTCTCTGACGCCATGGCCCATGCCACCCTTCCCGGCATTGCACTGGCTTTCCTCCTCATGGCCGCGCTCGGCGGCGACGGGCGCAACCTCGCGGGCCTCCTGATCGGGGCCGCCCTCTCCGCCACGCTTGGCCTCATCTGGCTTCAGCACCTCACCCGCACCCGACTGCCCGAAGATGCGGCCATCGCCGCCACCCTCTCTGTCACCTATGGCGCGGGGATCGTCCTGCTCACCGTCATCCAGAACCTCTCCCTTGGCCGCCCCGCAGGGCTTGAAGGCTTCCTCCTCGGCTCCACCGCCGGGATGCTCCGCTCCGAAGCGCTCCTGATCGCAGGCGGCGGTGCCGTCACGCTGGCCCTTCTGTTCCTCCTCCGCCGCCCCCTCGCCATGACGGCCTTCGACCCGGCACATGCCCGCCTCATGGGCGTGAACACGCGCGCCACTGACGCGGCCCTGCTCCTGCTGACGCTGGCCTGCGTCCTCCTTGGCCTGCGCGTGGTGGGCCTGATCCTGATCGTGGCGCTCCTCATCACCCCCGCCCTGACCGCCCGCCTCTGGACCCACCGCATGGGCACCACCGCCCTGCTCGCAGGCGGGATCGGGGCCGCCTCCGGCCATCTTGGCGCGTCGCTCTCCGTGGCCCTGCCGCACCTGCCCACAGGCCCCGCCATCGTGCTGACAGCCTTCGCCGCCTTCACCGCCTCCGCCCTCCTCGCCCCGGACCGGGGCCTCATCGCCCGCTCCCTCGCCCGCGCCCGCCTCCGCGCCCGCCTCGCCAAAGGGGACCCCGTCTGATGGGCAGCGAATTCGTCCCCTTCACCCTCCCCCCCCTCGTCATCGCCACGCTGGCCGCGCTGGCCTGCGCCGCCCCCGGCAACTTCCTCCTCCTGCGCCGCCAATCCATGCTGGGCGACGCCATGTCCCATGTCGTCCTGCCCGGCATCGTCGCGGCCTTCCTGCTCACCGGCTCTGCCTCCCCCAGCGTCATGCTGCTCGGCGCCCTTGCCGCCGCCGCCTTCTCCGCCGCCTTGATCGAGTCGATCCGCCGCGCCACCGGTGCCGATCCCGGGGCCGCCATGGGCGTCACCTTCACCGCCATGTTCGCCGCCGGCGTCCTGCTGCTCGAAACCTCCGGGGCCGCCGCCGTGCATCTCGACGTGGAACACGCACTCTACGGCACCCTCGAAAGCCTCATCTGGATCGACGCGACGGGCTGGTCCTCCCTCCTCGACCCCGCAGCCCTCGCCACCCTCCCGACCGAGCTTTTCCTCCTCGCCGCCATCGCCACGGCGATCCTCGCCGCCCTCGCGCTTCTCTGGCGCCCCCTGACCATCGCGACCTTTGACGAAGGCTTCGCCGCCACCATCGGCATCCCCACCCGCACCCTCTCTGCCGCGCTGACGGGCCTCACCGCACTCGCCGCCGTCGCCGCCTTCTCTGCTGTGGGCTCCATCCTGACCATCGCCATGCTCACCTGCCCGCCCGCCACCGCGCGCCTGCTGACAGACAGCCTGCCCCGCCAGATTGCCCTCTCCCTCGCCGCCGCCGCCACCGCCGCCATCCTCGGCACGCTGGCTGCGGGCTACCTCCCCGGCCTGCTTGGCCTCTCCTTCACCGTCTCCGCCGCCGGGGCCATCGCCACCGTCGCAGGCCTCCTCCTCGCCCTCGCCGCCCTCTTCGGCCCCCGCCGCG
>JBDKFE010000077.1:0-14300 GCA_039798885.1 Pseudomonadota bacterium
CCAACCCTCCGCCCTTCATCTCGGCCCAAATACCCACCGTCCCACACCCACCCCAAGCGCCCCGCCCGGACCTCCCCCTCCCCCAACCCTCCCCCCTTCATCTCGGCCCAAATACCCACCGTCCCACGCTCAACCCAAACGGAACGCCCCCTTCCATCCCGCCCCACCCCCGGGGCGGCTGCCACACAGAACCCCCTTGCAACTCCCCCGCCCCCGTCCGATGACTCCCCCGCAGACCGGAGCGTCCCATGTCCCTCATCCCCGCCCTCAAATCCCTGCTCGGTGACGCGCATGTCCTCACCGGCCCGGACACCACGCGCTATGCCCGCGACTGGATGGCCAATTACGAAGGCACCCCCCTCGCCGTCGTCCGCCCCGGCTCCACCGCCGAAGTCGCGGAAACCGTCAAACTCGCGGCCCGGCACAACACCCCCGTCACCCCGATCTCTGGCAATACCGGCCTCACCGGCGCCACCTACACCGAAGGCGGCCTCCTCCTCTCCACCGAACGCCTCAACCGCATCCGCGACATCCGCCCCGCCTCCCGCATCGCCATCGTCGAATCGGGCGTGATCCTGTCGCGCCTTCACGACGCCGCCGCCGACCAAGGCCTCTACTTCCCGCTCTGGTTCGGCGCGCGCGGCTCGGCCATGATCGGCGGCGTCCTCTCCACCAATGCGGGTGGCTCCAACGTCCTGCGCTACGGGTCCACCCGCGCGCTCTGCCTCGGGCTGGAAGTCGTCCTTCCCGATGGCCGCATCCTCGACATCATGTCCCAGCTCCACAAGGACAACGCGGGCTACGACCTGAAAGACCTCTTCATCGGGGCCGAAGGCACGCTCGGCATCATCACCGCCGCCGTGATGAAACTCGTCCCCGCCCCCAAGGCCCACGCCACCGCCACCCTCGCCGCCCGCTCGCTGCCCGACGCGCTCCTTCTCCTCAACCGCCTGCAAGCCGCCTCTGGCGGGCTGGTGGAGGCGTTCGAATACATGCCCGCCGACTACATGACCCGGCTGGACCGCGTGCGCCCCGACCTCGGCATCCCCTTCCCGGCGCATCGCGACTGCACCATCCTCGTCGAACTCGCCGCCACCGCCCCGGCGCTCACCACCGAAACGCCGGACGGGACCATCCCCCTCACCGACCTGCTGGAACAGACGCTCGCCCAACTCATGGACGAAGGCCTCATCCTCGACGCCACGATCGCCCGCTCCACCACCCAGCGCGCCGCGATGTGGGCCCGGCGCGAGGCGGCGGCGGAACTCGGCGCCGCCGTCCACCCAATGGTGGACAGCGACATCGCCCTCCCCCTCGACAAGGTCGAAGCCTTCCTCACCCGCATCGCCCCCCGCGTGCAGGCCATAGCCCCCGGCGCGGAAACCCTGACCGTCGCGCATCTGGGCGATGGGAACCTGCATTACTCCGTCTATCCCGGTGATCCGTCGGACGACATGTATGACCGCGTGATCGAAGCCATCGAGGATATCGTGCAGGACCTCGGCGGCACCTTCTCTGCCGAACACGGCGTGGGCCTGTCCAAACTCAACTCCATGGCCCGCCGCAAGAACCCCGTCGCCCTCGACCTGATGCGCACGCTCAAAGCCGCCATCGACCCGGCGAACCTCATGAACCCCGGCAAGGTGATCCCGCCGAAAGACCCGAAGGTATGACCACCTTCGCCGTCCTGCGCGACCCGACGCTGCGGCTGATCGCTTGGGCGCTTCTTTTCATGGGGGCGCTCAACGCCTCGGTCTATCCTTACCAGTCGCTGGTGGGCATCGAACGCATCGGCCTGTCCGAATCCGCCTTCGCGCTGACCCTCGTCGCGGCCTCCATCGTGTCGGTGTCCTCTGCCGTCCTCCTTGGCATCCTCGCGGACCAAAAGGCCAACCGCCGCCGCATCGCGCTCTTGACCGCCGCCTGCGGCACGCTGGGGGTGGGGCTCATGCTGCTTGCCCCCACGCCGCTGACCTTCGCCCTCTGCCACGGCCTGCTCTTCCCGGTCTATTCCTCGCTTTACGGACAGGTCTTTGCGCTGGCCCGCCTCGCCCGCTCCGACGACGGCGCGGCGCGCGATGCGATCCTCTCCACCATCCGCTCGGCCATGTCGCTCAGCTTTCTTGGGATGCTCGTCTTCTGGACCATTGCCTTCGGCTGGGGCGCGGGTGTCATGGCCGTCTACCTCTCGGCCACCGCCGCCGCCGTGACGCTGACCGTCATGCTGCACCTGAACTGGCCCCGCGATGGCGAGACAGAGTGGGAAGACCGCCCCTCCGGCCTCAACTTCCGCGCCGCCATGGCCGAAATCGCCTCTCCCCCGATCCTCGCCCGCCTCCTCCTGCTCGGTGCCATCGCCTCGGCGGGGAACCTCTACATGATCCTCACCTCGCTGGTGTTCGAGGCCTCGCCCACCCGCGACGCAGGCACCACCGCGCTGTACATCGGTCTCGTGGCGGGGTGGGAAGTGCCCTTCATGCTGCTTCTGCCCCTCATCACCCACCGCTTCCGCCGCTCCACCCTCATCGCGGGCGGCACGCTTCTTTACGTCACCCACCTCGCCCTGATGCCCATGCTGACCGAAAGCGCGTGGCTCTGGGTGCTGCCGCTTCTGGCGGGACTCGGCGGGACGGCGATCCTTACCCTGCCCATCGCCTATTATCAGGACCTGCTCGCCGGTCGCCCCGGCACGGCAGGGGCGATGCTCGCGCTGCAAAGGCTGGTGTCGGAACTGCTGGCCGCTTTCGCCTTTGCCATGGGCAGCGTCTTGGGCGGCAGCTATGGCACCATCGCGCTGCTGGGCAGCACCGTCGCGCTGACGGGCGCAGGGGCCCTCCTCTGGATCGACCGCAACCGCTGCTGATCAAGTCCTGCCGCAAGCGCAACGCAAGGGTGGCGGCCGCCCCGGGGGGGCGGGACGGCCGCCGCCCAGGCCTTTGGGGCCCGGGCGATGCCCAACCGTCGCGCAATGCACGAAGAACCATCCCTGAACCGGGGGCTCCCAACCCCGACTCACCCAATGGTTAACTCACGCTAAACCCACCGCGCGTCTGCACAGGTTGCGGCACAGAGTCCGGTACGGATTTCGGTACAACCGCCACCCCCCGATCCGCCGATTTAACCCAGCGCCCGCAAACCCTTAGCGCCAGCTGAAGAACCCAGCCGGTGCCCGGCCCAGCAACTCGTCCGCCAGATCACGCCCCAGCGCCGCCGCATCCCCGACGGCCCCCCGACGCTCGCCCGTAATCGACTCGCTGCCATCGGGCCGCAGAATCTCGCCACGCAGCCAAAGCCCGTCGCCCTCGATCACCGCCAGCCCCGCAATCGGCGTCTCGCAAGACCCGTCCAGCCGCGCCAGCATCCCGCGCTCTGCCGCCAGACGGATACCCGTCGGCCCATCGTGAATGGCCGCCAGCATCCCCGCAACCCGTTGATCCGCAATGCGTCTTTCCACACCGATCGCCCCTTGCGCGACCGCAGGCAGCATCTCCTCCGGCGCAATCGCCGACCGCGCGACATGCGCCATCCCCAACCGGTTCAGCCCCGCCATGGCAAGGAACGTGGCCACCGCCACCCCTTCCTCCAGCTTGCGCATCCGCGTCTGCACATTCCCCCGGAACTCGACCAGCCGCAAATCGGGCCGCCGCAGCGCCAGTTGCGCCCGCCGCCGCAGCGACGACGACCCAACCACCGCCCCCTGCGGCAACTCCGCCAAGGACCCCACCCCCGGCGACACGAACCCATCCCGCACATCCTCGCGCGGCAAATAGCAGTCCAGCACCAACCCCTCGGGCTGCACCGTCGGCATGTCCTTCATCGAATGGACCGCAATATCTATGGCCCCCGCGATCAACGCCTCCTCGATCTCGCGTGTGAACAGCCCCTTGCCGCCGATCTCCTTGAGCGGCTTGTCAAGGATCTGGTCCCCCGTCACCTTGATTACGACAATCTCGAAGGCCGTCTCCGGCAGACTGAACGCCGCCATAAGACAGCGCCGCACCTCATGCGCCTGCCACAGCGCAAGGGGCGATCCACGGGTACCGATCTTCAAGGGCTGGGCGGGGGAGGGGAGCGGATTTGTCATGCTCCAAGGCATACAACTGTCATCTTTGCCTGACAACTCTTGACAAGACACCGCCGCCGTCAGACGCATGGATCATGACGCCGCTTCGCGCCCCGGCTTCGGCCCCTTCCCCTGCCCTCCGTCCCTGTCCGGGCGGAGACAGCGCCCTGCGCCGCACCCCGACACCCATCGCGCTCTTCCCGGGCGACAGCACGGAACCCTTCCCATGACCCAGCCCGCCAAGACCATCCTGCGCGCCCTCGCAGGCGAAACCCTACCCACCCCGCCGATCTGGATGATGCGTCAGGCGGGCCGCTACCTGCCCGAATACCGCGCCACCCGCGCGCAGGCGGGGGACTTCCTGTCGCTCTGCTATACCCCTGATCTTGCGGCAGAAGTCACCCTGCAACCGATCCGCCGCTACGGCTTTGACGCGGCAATCCTTTTTGCCGACATCCTGCTGCTGCCACAGGCCCTTGGCCCGAAACTCTGGTTTGAAACGGGCGAAGGCCCACGCATGGAAACCACCACCACCATGGATCAGGTCAAGGCGCTCAAGCCGACCTCGGCCATCCACGACACCCTTTCCCCCGTCTATGAAACCGTCCGCATCCTTGCCCGCGAACTGCCAAAGGAAACCACCCTCATCGGCTTTGCCGGTGCGCCTTGGACCGTCGCCACCTACATGATCGCAGGCCGCGGCTCCAAAGACCAAGGCGCCGCCCACGCGCTGAAAAACACCGACCGCGCCACCTTCGCCGCCCTCATCGACCGCATCACCGAAGCCACCGTCGAATACCTCTCCGCGCAGGTCGATGCCGGGGCCGAAGTCGTCAAACTCTTCGATTCCTGGGCCGGATCGCTAAAGGGTCAGGATTTCGAAGATTTCGCCGTCGCCCCCGCCGCCAAGATCATCGCCGCGATGAAGGCCCGCCACCCCGGCCTGCCCATCATCGCCTTCCCGCGTGAGGCGGGCGATGGCTATATCGGTTTCGCGCAGAAAACCGGGGCGGATTGCGTGGCCATCGACAACTCCGTCACCCCGGAATGGGCCGCCGCCCATGTGCAGCCGGGCGGCTGCGTCCAAGGCAACCTCGCCCCCGAACACATGGTCACAGGGGGCGACGCGCTGATCCGCGAAACCCGCCGCGTCGTCGATGCCTTCCGCAAGGGCCCGCATATCTTCAACCTCGGCCACGGCATCACGCCCGAGGCGAACCCCGACAACGTCCAACTCATGATCGACACGGTGCGCGGGGCCTAGGATGACGCTGCCGCTCTGGGTCTGGGCCGCCCTCATGGGGGCACTGGCCCAGACCGGGCGCAACGCCACGCAGGCGGGCCTGACCACGGCCTTGGGCACAGTCGGCGCGACTCAGGTCCGCTTTCTCTTCGGCCTGCCCTTCGCCGTGCTCTTCCTTCTGGCGCAGACCGCATGGACCGGGGCACCGATCCCCCGCCCCGGCCCCGAAACCCTTGCATGGACAGCGCTCGGCGCTTGGGCCCAGATCGCCGGAACCGCGCTCATGCTTCTGCTGATGAAGGACCAATCCTTCGGCGTGGCCACCGCGTGGCTCAAGACCGAACCCGTCCTCGTCGCCCTGCTGGGCCTCCTGCTTCTTGGGGATCACCTGACCCCCGGCACCCTTGCCGCCATCGGCATCGCCACGACGGGGGTCCTGATCCTCTCCCTCAAACCCGGCCCCCTGCACAGCCTCTTTCAAACCCGCCCCGCCGCGCTTGGCCTGCTTGCAGGGGCGGGCTACGGCCTTGCCGCCATCGGCTTTCGCGGCGGCATCACGCATTTGCCCGACGGCAGCTTCCTCACCCGCGCGCTGACCACCCTCACCCTCGCGCTTGCCATCCAGACCGCCACGCTGATCCTCTGGCTGTCACTCTTCGACCGCGCCGCGCTGAAAGGCTCCTTCCGCGTCTGGCGACACTCCCTCGCCGCAGGCTTCCTCGGCGCCTTCGCGTCGGCCTGCTGGTTCACGGGCTTCTCGCTCACCTCTGCCGCGAATGTCCGCACGCTTGCGCTGGTTGAAATCCCCCTCGCGCAATTGGTTGCGCGCCTGCACTTCCGCCAAAGGACCACAGCGCGCCAATATCTCGGCATGGCGACGATCCTCCTCGGTGTCGCAGCGCTGCTGTGGCAGCAGGCCTAGACCACGCGGGTCAGCCTTCCATGATCCGGGCACTCAGCGCCTTTTGCGCCATCGGTTCCGCCTCTAGCGTCGCCACGAGGTCCGACAGCGCCTCGGCCACCTCCCCCCGCTGCGCCGCCCTTACAGGACACACCCGCAACCAAGGAAATCCCGCCGCCCCGCCCCTATCCTGCGCCGCACGCGCCATAAGGCCAAAGGTCAAAGCATCCCGCGCAGCACCGCCAGCGCCGCCTGCCCGTCCGCATCCTCGGCCCCGACAAAGACGGCCACACTGCCCACCATGCCCAGCTTCGCCTGCATCGCGGGCCGGATCGTCAGGACGAATCCCTCCGCCGTGAACTCCACCGCCTCCACCGCATCTTTTGCGGCAAAGATGTCGTCGCTCACCTCCAGATACAGCCCCTTCCGGTCCCCCGGCTTGCCCTCAAAGATGACATAGCCATCCTCCGGGTCCTCGCTTGCGGCAAAGCCCACGGCCTGTTCGTCCCCCTCGGTGTCGGTCCAGAAGGCCCGCGCCCTGATCTCGATATCCGCCGCCATGTCCCGCGCCCCCCCAGAAATCAGCGCCCCTCTACAGGCGCGCGCGGGTCAAGTCCACTTGGCAATCGGCGGCAGGCTCATCAGCACGGCATTGGCGTCATGCCCCGTCTCCAGCCCGAACTTGGTGCCCCGGTCGTAGACAAGATTGTATTCCGCATAAAGCCCGCGATGGATCAACTGCGCCTCTCGGTCGGCCTCGGTCCACGCCGTTCCCACCCGCCGCTCGGTCACCGGAACGAAGGCCGGCAGGAAATGCCGCCCCACCTCTTGCGTAAAGGCGAAATCCGCCTCCCAACTATCCTGCGCCGCGCCCCCGGTGTTCAGATCGTCATAAAAGATGCCACCCACACCCCGCGCCCGCCCCCGGTGCGGGACAAAGAAATACTCATCCGCCCAAGCCTTGAACTTCGGGTAATAGCCCGCGTCGTGCAGGTCACAGGCCGCCTGCATCTGGCCGTGGAAATGCGCCGTATCCTCGGCATATTCGATCGCCGGGTTCAGGTCGGACCCGCCGCCGAACCACCACGCATGGGGCGTCCAGAACATCCGCGTGTTCATATGCACCGCAGGCGCATGCGGGTTGACCATATGCGCCACCAGCGAAATCCCCGACGCCCAGAAGCGCGGGTCCTTGTCCATCCCCGGCACGCCCCGCGCCGCCATCGCCCGCTGCGCCCGCTCGCCCAAAGTGCCATGCACCTCGGACACGTTGACGCCCACCTTCTCGAACACCCGGCCGCCCCGCATCACGCTCATCAACCCGCCGCCGCCATCCGCGCGCACCGTCGGCGTCACCTCGAACCGCCCCGGCGTGCCCTGCCCGTATCGATCCTCCAACCCCTCAAACGCCGCGACGATGCTGTCGCGCAATTCACGGAACCAAGCGGCGGCGCGGGCCTTACGGACATCGAACAGGTCAGTCATCTGTCTCTCCAAGTTGACACTTTAATGCCTAGCACCATGACACCCCGCTCGCCAACATGCCATTTGGCATCAGCCGCAGCCCGCGCTATCAGGGCCCGAACACGGAGTTTCCCATGCGCCGCCTTCTCCTCGCCCCGCTTCTGATCCTGACCGCCTGCGGCACCCCGCAGGAACAATGCGTCAACCGCAACACCCGCGACCTGCGCACGATCCAAAAGCTGGTGGACGAAACGCAGGCCAACATCGCCCGCGGCTACGCCATCGAAGAGTATACGGTCTACATCCCCGTCTGGCAGCTTTGCGAAGTCCCCGCCCAGACCGATCCGAACCAGCCCCCGCCGCCGCCGCGCTACTGCTTCGAGAATGAACCCCAGACCCGCACCCGCCCAAAGGCCATCGACCTGCGCGCCGAAGGGGCCAAGCTTGACAGCCTGCTCGAACGCCGCGACCAACTCGCCCGCGCGGCGGAAACGGTGATCGCCCAGTGCAAGGCGCAGTACCCGGAATGACGCGGCACCCGGTCTGACCCCGGCCCCCCGACTCAGAACGTCGGTGCCGCCACCACGTCCAGCAGGCCCCGCCCGCCATCCAGCGTCAGCACCTGCCCCGTCATGAACCCCGACGCGTCCGAAGCCAGGAAATGCGCCGCCTCGGCCACCTCATCGGCACTCGCGATGCGGCCCAAGGGCGTGCCCGCCTCCACCACCTCGCGCCAATCCGGGTTCTCGCGCAGGGCCCCCTGCAGGGACGCGCTCATCACACTGGCAAAGGACACGGCATTCACCCGTATCCCCTTGGGCGCCAAGGCCACGG
This sequence comes from Pseudomonadota bacterium, assembly GCA_039798885.1. Classification (GTDB taxonomy): domain Bacteria; phylum Pseudomonadota; class Alphaproteobacteria; order Rhodobacterales; family Rhodobacteraceae; genus Paragemmobacter. The sequence goes on from JBDKFE010000077.1 coordinate 8,506, forward strand.
CCAGCGACCGCGTCATCTGTTCCACCGCCGCCGAACTGATGGAATAGCCCAGAAGCTGCGGCTGCGTCCGCACGGCGGCCAGCGACGACAGATTTACGATCGACCCGATCATCCCCTCTGCCCCGGTCTTTTCCGCCTTCTGGATCATCCGCTTCGCCGCCATCTGGCTTAGCCGCAGGCTGGTCAGCAGGTTCTGCTCCAGCAACTCCTCCACCCCGTCCTTTTCCGGGTCCAGCGCATCCGACAGCCCGCATTGACGGCTTGCATTCACCACGATGTCGATCCGGTCAAAGGCATCCACCGTCGCCGACAGCAGGTTCGCGATGGTCAGCCGCTGCCGCAGATCGCCCGCGAACATCCGCACCGGCCCCTCGGCCCGCGCCTCTTCGCCCACCTCATCCTCCAGCCGCGCCTCGTCCATGTCGGCGAACATCACATTCGCCCCCTTGTCGAGGAAGTGCCGCGCAATCGCCAGACCGATGCCATTCGCCGCCCCGGTCACGATGGCCGTCTTGCCCGAAATCGAAAAACTCATCGTTTCCCCTCAGCGCGTCCGCACAGGATGGGCGGCTCGCGTCACACGAAAGGCGCTGTCGCCCCCGATCTCCTGCACCTCGCGGAACAGGCTCCCCAAGGCACGATCATAGGGCAGGTGACGGTTCGCGACCAGCCACAGCACCCCATCCGGCGCCAAGGCGCGCGCCGCCGCCGCGATAAAGGCCAGACCCAGCGCCGGGTCGGCATCCCGCCCCGCATGGAAGGGCGGGTTCATCACCACATGCTCCATCAGCTTCGGCAGCCGCACCGTCGTCGCATCCGCCCAGTGAAACTCCGCCCGCGCATCCACCACATTCACCCGCGCGCAGTCCAGCGCATCCGCCTCTGCCTCGACCAGATGGCATTCCTTCACGCCTGCCCGCGCCAGCACCGCACGCGACAGATAGCCCCAGCCCGCCCCGAAATCCGCCACCTTCCCCTTCATCTCGGCAGGCAGCGCGGCGGCCAGCAGCGCCGACCCCCGGTCGATCCCATCCGCGCTGAACACGCCTGCCACCGTGCGGAACCCGTCCACCTCGGCAGGCGCACAGGCCCAATCCTCCAGCCCCGGCCCGGCCGGAAAGACCGCGATCTTCCCATGCGCCTTGGACAGAACCTCCGACAGCGCGACCCGCCCCCGCAACTCCTTCAGGGCCGCATCGACGCCATCCGTCTTTTGCCCATCCACCGCCACAGGCCCACCGGGCACCACCAGCGACGCGGCCATCGCAATCAAGGCCCGCGCCTGCGCCCGCGCCCGCGGGACGCAGACCACCGCCGCCGCATAGGGCGCCTCCGCCCGCTCCGCGACCTTGTACCCACGGCCCGCGAACCAGTCGTAATCCGGACGGAACCCCGTCACCACCTCCACCCGGTCCTTCGGCAGACCGGCCAGATCATCCCCGACCCTCGGCCGGATCACCGCCACCCGCCCCTCCGCCGGAACCGGGAACAATCCCCCCTCCAGCGCCATCTCCAACCGGGCAGACCGCATCGCTTCATCCCTTCGCAAACCGCCGCGCACCATAAGCGGCGCGGGCAGCCAAGCCAAGGCAGCGAAATCTCGCGCAGAAATCGGTCTCAAGCCGGAATTTGCGTCAAATTCCGCCGCGAATTCTGCGTCAGAATTCGCCAGCGCGCCGAAGTGACCCCGTCACTCCTTCTCCATCGTGCATTGCAACGGATGCTGATGCCGGCGCGAGAAATCCATCACCTGCGCCACCTTCGTCTCGGCCACCTCGAAGGAAAACACCCCCACCACGGCCAGCCCCTTCTTATGGACCGTCAGCATGATGTCGAAGGCCTGCGCATGGCTCAGCCCGAAAAACCGCTCCAGCACATGCACGACGAATTCCATCGGCGTGTAATCGTCGTTCAGCAGCAGCACCTTATACATCGGCGGCCGCTGCGTCTTGGCCTTGGTCTTGGTCAGCACGCCCGACTCGTTCCCCGGCCCCTGGGGCGGTTCGCTCATCATGAAGGGCGTCAGGCTCACGGCGTGCAGGCTCCGATGGAGTGTGGGGATTCGGCCCTCAGGCCTCGCGCAAGAATATAATCCAATCCGCCTCAACGAAAAGGGGCGATCCCGCATGGGCTTGCGCGGCCCGCCCGCGCCGGGCAACCATCCCGGCGCGGAGGAATCGCGGCAATGACCATCACCACCATCGGCTTCGACGCCGACGACACGCTCTGGCAGAACGAAACCTTCTTCCGCCTGACACAGGACCGCTTCACCGCGCTCCTCGCCGACCATGCCGCACCCGACCACCTGCACGACCGCCTCCTCGCCGCCGAACGCCGCAACCTTGGCCATTACGGCTTTGGCGTGAAGGGCTTCACCCTGTCCATGATCGAAACCGCCATCGACGTGACCGAAGGCCGCGTCCCCGCCACCGTCATCGCCGAAATCATCGCGGCGGGACGCGAGATGCTGGAACATCCCATCGAACTTTTGCCCCACGCGCAGGCCGCCGTCGAAACCCTCGCCGCCAGCCACCGCGTCCTTCTGATCACCAAGGGCGACCTTCTGGATCAAGAACGCAAACTCGCCCAGTCCGGCCTTGGCGACCTCTTCCACGGGGTCGAGATCGTCTCAGACAAGACCGCCGCCGCCTATGCCCGCATCTTCACCCGCCACGGCGACGGCCCCGACCGTGCGCTGATGGTCGGCAACTCGCTCAAATCCGATGTCATCCCCGTGATCGAAGCAGGCGGCTTCGGCGTCCATATCCCCCACGGCCTGACATGGGCGCTGGAACAGGCCGACGCACCCGCAGGCCACCCCCGTTTCTCGGCGCTGGATCACCTCGGACAGCTCCCCGATCTTGTGTCGCGGCTGTCCTGACACACTATGGATAGTGCGGGCCTGACCGCGATACATACCAAAGCATCATCGCAGCAACACCCCGAAACCCATTGAAATTCAGGGGTTTTCCGGTCGCAACCCCTGTGTTAGTCTTTCCTCAAGCAGATAAGCCCCACAAAAAACCGGGGCGACTTGAGGCAGGAACAAGGAACCGGCGACGTGGCATCGCTCATGGGGCATTTCGCCCGCCTTCTTTCAGTATGGCTGGTCGCGGCAATCACCGCCCTTCTCGCCGCATCCCCGATTTTCGCGGCCCCCTATGCCAGCATCGTGATCGACGCCCGCTCTGGCGAGGTGCTCTATTCCGAAAACGCCGAAACCCGCCTGCATCCCGCGTCTCTCACCAAGATGATGACGCTCTACATCGCGTTCGAGGAAATCGAACGCGGCAATGTCTCGCTCGACTCCATGGTGACCATCACCAAGCACGCCGCCGCGCAGCCCCCCTCGCGCCTCGGTCTGCGCGCGGGGCAAAAGATCCAGCTGCGCTACCTGATCCGCGCCGCCGCCATCAAGTCGGCCAACGACGCCGCCACCGCCATCGGCGAATTCATCGCGGGCGACGAACCGTCCTTTGCGAAACGCATGACCCGCACCGCCAAGGCGCTGGGGATGAACGACACGACCTTCAAGAACGCCAACGGCCTGACCGCACAAGGGCACCTTTCCACCGCCCGCGACATGACGATCCTTGGGCGGCACCTGTTTTATGACTTCCCCGAATACTACAACCTCTTCTCCCGCCGCTCTGTCGATGCGGGCATGGCGACCGTGAACAACACCAACCGCCGCTTCCTTGACGCCTACGAAGGCGCCGACGGCATCAAGACCGGCTACACCGTCCCGGCGGGCTTTAACCTCACCGCCTCGGCCGAACGCGGCGGCAAGCGCCTCATCGCCACGATCTTCGGCGGCAAATCCACCGCCGACCGCAATGCCAAGATGATGAAGCTTCTGGACCTCGGCTTCGGCAAGGCCCCGCGCAACGCGCCGGTCAACCCGCCGCAGCCCCCGGCCTATCAGGGCGGGGACGAAATGCTGATGGCCGATGCCGACCTGCCCGAAGTCGCCGATGGCGCGGGCAAGACCGTCCGCGTGTCGATGGAGATGTCCACCTCGCCGCGCCCGACCGCCCGTCCGGGCAGGGCCACCGCGCCCGCCGAAACCGTCGTCGCCACCGCCGAGGCGGTCGCTGCGATGCAGGACGGCATCGAAGGCGCGCTTGCCGCCGCCCTCGTCCCCGAAGACAGCCTAGAAGCACAGGCACAGGACCTTGCAGCCGCTGCCGCGCCCGCCGCCACACTCGCCGTGAACGATGTGGAACTGGCCGCCGCCACAACGCCGTCGTCGAATACCCTACCCGACGCCGAAACCCTCGCCGCCGCGATCGAGGCCGGGACCAATCCCGCGCCCGCCCGCACAGGACCCGAGATCATCCCCTTTCAGGTCGTGTCGGCCACAACCGCCGCGCCCCGCCCGCACAAGCGCAACGCCCCGATCTATGACGAGGCCGCCGCCCCCACCGGACCCGCAGCCCAGCCGGAAGTCGTCATCTCCGTCTCCACGTCTGGCGACCGCCATTTCGGTGTGAACCTTGGCCGCTATCCCAGCAGCTACGATGCCGAACGCGCGCTGCTGAAGCTGCAACTTGTGGAAAGCGCCACGCTTGGCGGGTCGCTGCGCAAGGTCATCCCCTCCGGCGGCGGCTTCGACGCGGCCTTCGTCGGGCTGACGCAGGAACAGGCCGATCTCGCCTGCCGCCGCTTCAACGCCCGCGCGATCCAGTGCTTCACGATGAGCCCGTGAGGGCGCGATTCACTCCGCCGCGGCCCAGATAGCACCAGACCCGATCAGCAGAGCAAGGAGCGCGGAAAGGCCCCGGTGGGGCGTTTCCGCGCTCTGCCGGTAGGTCCGCGCACGTCCCGCCGGGGCGGGCGCCTCGGGCGCACGTCCCGGTGGGGCGGGACGTGCGCGGACCGTGGCTTTGGGCCACGGTCCGAAACCCACCGTCTCGCGCAAGAGCCCAAGATTGCCCAAACCTTGCACCCCACCGCCAAAAGTTTCTTCGAAGAAATTCGCAAAAATCTTCAAAGATTTTTGCTCACCCCACCCTCAGGGCTTCGGCCGATCATCCCAATCCTTCGTCAGGATCCGGTTCGCATCCCCCTCCGGGTCCTCGAACTGACGGTTCCGCATCGCCCAAAAGAACGCCGCCAGCCCCACCCCGCCAAGGAACAGCGACACCGGGATCAGAAAGCCCAAAATCCCCATTACCCTACCTCAACCGCAGCGCGTTCAGCGAAACCGTGATCGACGACAGCGACATCGCCGCCGCCGCCGCCAAGGGCGTGGCCATCCCCATCAACGCCAGCGGCACCGCCACCACGTTATAGGCCGCCGATATCCAGAAATTTTCAACGATCCGGCGCGACGCCTGCCGCGCGATCCGCAGCGCATCGCCAATCGCCGCCATATCCTGCCCCAGCAGCACGATATCGGATGCCACCCGCGCCGCATCCAGCGCACTCGCGGGCGAGATGGACACATGCGCCCCCGCCAGCGCCGCCGTATCGTTCAACCCGTCGCCCACCATCAGCACCCGCCGCCCCGCCTGCGTCAGCGCCGCCACCTCCGCCGCCTTCTCGGCTGGCAGCACCCCGGCCTTCCAATCCGCGATGCCCAGCCGCGACGCCATCTCCCAAACCGCGCCCACCGCATCGCCCGACAGCAAGACCACATCCAGCCCCTGCCCACGCAACGAGGCCACCGCCTCCGCCGCGCCGGGCCGCAGACTGTCGGCAAAGGTGAAGGCCCGCACCGCCTCGCCAGCTGCGCCCCCTCCGACGCACAGATAGGTCGCCGTCACATCCAGCGCCTCACCCCCGCACCACTC
>JBDKFE010000078.1:0-20853 GCA_039798885.1 Pseudomonadota bacterium
TCTTCGGCGTTCCACAGGGTGGGCAGGGTGCCGGGGGGGAGCGGCAGCTTGATCGCGATGGCGCCGAGTTGGCCTGCTGCCACGGGGTGGCCGCCTTCGTCCAGCACCTGCACGTCAAAGCCCGGCATGGCGACGGAGGGGGAGCCGACCTTGATGGGCAGCTGTTCGATGCCAAGGGGATTGGCGGCGATGGCGTAGCCGGTTTCGGTCTGCCACCAGTGGTCCACCACGGGGACGTTCAGGTGACGGCCCGCCCAGTTGACGGTATCGGGGTCGGCGCGTTCGCCTGCGAGATAGAGGGCTTGGAGGTTCTTGAGGTCGTAATCCTTGACCAGATGCCCTTCGGGATCGTCGCGCTTGATGGCGCGGAGTGCGGTGGGCGCGGTGAAGAAGGCGCGGACCTTGTGTTCGGAAATGACGCGCCAGAAGGCACCTGCATCGGGGGTGCCGACGGGTTTGCCCTCATAGACGATGGTCGTGCAGCCCGCGATGAGGGGGGCGTAGCAGATGTAGCTGTGGCCCACGACCCAGCCCACGTCAGAGGCGGCCCAGAACACATCGCCCACGCCGCAATTGTAGATGGCGCGCATGGTCCAAGCCAGCGCCACAAGGTGGCCTGCGGTGGGGCGGACGACACCCTTGGGGGCCCCGGTCGTGCCCGAGGTGTAGAGGATATAGGCGGGGTGGTTGCCCTCTACCGGGACGCACTCGGCGGGTTCGACGCCGTATTGGAAGCTGTGCCATGCGACGTCGCGGCCTTCGATCAGTTTGGCCACTTCCTGTTCGCGTTGCAGGATCACGCAGAAGTCGGGCTTGTGGGTGGCCATGTCGATGGCGGCATCGAGCAGCGGTTTGTAATGGACGACGCGGGTGGGTTCGATGCCGCAACTTGCGGCGATGATGGCCTTGGGCGTGCAGTCGTCGATGCGGACTGCGAGTTCGTTGGCGGCAAAGCCGCCGAAGACCACGGAATGGATCGCGCCGATGCGGCCGCAGGCGAGCATGGCTTCCAGCGCCTCTGGCACCATGGGCATGTAGATGATGACGCGGTCGCCTTTCGTCACGCCCTTGGCCTTGAGCGCGCCCGCAAGTCGCGCCACGCGGTCTTGGAGTTCGGCATAGGTGATGGTGTGTTTGGTGCCGGTGACGGGGCTGTCATGGATGATGGCGGGTTGTTTGCCGCGTCCCGCAAGGACGTGGCGGTCCACGGCGTTCCAGCAGGTGTTCACGCTTGCGTCGGTGAACCATTCGTAAAGCGGCGCGCGCGAGGCGTTGAGGGCGTGGGTCGGTTTCGACACCCAGTCGATGGCTCCGGCGGCGTCGAGCCAGAAGCCTTCGGGGTCGGCTTTCCATTTCGCATGGATTTCACGGTATGCCATCGTATGCCCTCCTCCACGAGTTGCGGTTTGTTACGCGACGGGGGGGCGTGCGCGCAACGGTGTTACCGGAAACGGGGGGCGGGTGCGGCAAATTGTTTTGCATATTTGGCGCGGCGGGGCTGCAAATTTTTGCAAATCGTTGGGGATTTCGCGCGGGAGAGCGAAATGGGGCGGGGTTTGCAAAGTTTGGGGCGACTCGGTTTGCAGGGGGGTGGCCGTGGAGATGCAGAGCAAGGGCGCAACGGTTGGGATCACCCGGGCCCCAAAGGCCCGGGTGGCGGCCGTCCCGCCCCCCCGGGGCGGCCGCACGTATACGTGCGACCACCCCGGCGTGACGGCCGCCACCCTTGCGTTGCGCTTTTGGGGGCAAGAGCGGCGGGTGACCGTCCCCCTTACATTCCGACCGTCAGGCTGCTGACCGAGGGGGGCCTTGGTCGCCCCCGAGGCCCCGGGTCAAGCCCGTGGCGGGGAGATTGGGGATCAGCCGTACTGCGTGACCGGCGTCCCGGCGAGTGCCGAGATGTTCAGCAGCCCCCGCGCGGTGATGGAGTTCGTCACGATATGGGCCTTGTTGCCCATGCCCATCAGGATCGGCCCGACCTCTAGCCCGTTCGCCTTCATCTTCAGGATGTTCCGCGTGGCGGCGGCAGCGTCGGTGGAGGCGAAGACAAGCACGTTGGCCGCGCCTTCCATCCGCGACCCCGGCAAGAGGCGGTCGCGCAGCGACTGGTCAAGCGCCGAGTCCACGTTCATCTCGCCCTCATAGCAGAAGTCGGGTTCGCGGGCGTCGAGCAGTTCCAGCGCGGCGCGCATCCGCTGGGCGGCGGAATTGTCCATGTTGCCGAATTGGCTCTGCGTACAGAGCGCGATCTTCGGCACAAGGCCGAAGCGGCGGACGTGGCGGGCCGCGCCAAGGACGCTTTCCATGATCTGCTGCGGCGTGGGTTCCGGGTTCACCTGCGTGTCGGCGATGAAGAGGGGGCCATCCTCGAGGATCATCAGCGAGAGCGCGCCGACCGGGTGCAGCCCGCCCCGCGCCAGAACCTGCCGGATGTAGTTCAGGTGCCAGTGATACTGCCCGAAAGTGCCGCAGATCAGGCTGTCGGCTTCGCCGCGATGGACCATGACCGCGCCGATGGCGGTGGTGTTGGTACGCATCACCGCCCGCGCGATGTCGGGCGACACGCCGCGCCGCGCCATGAGGTCGTGATAGGTCCCCCAGTAATCGCGGTAGCGGGGGTCGTTTTCCGGGTTCACCAGATGCACGTCGCGGCCGGGGCGGATGGGCAGGCCCGCGCGTTCGCAGCGCATCTCGACCACGTCGGGGCGGCCGATCAGGATGGGGATGTCGTTCGTTTCCTCCATCATCGCATGGGCGGCGCGCAGGACGCGTTCATCTTCGCCTTCGGCAAAGACGATGGTGCGCGAGGCGGCCTTCGATGCCTCGAACACGGGGCGCATGATGAGGGCGGATTTGAAGACGGACCCGTCCAGCTTGCGCTTGTAGGCATCAAGGTCGTCGATGGGGCGGGTGGCGACGCCCGACTCCATCGCGGCGCGGGCGACGGCGGTGGCGACGACGCCGATCAGGCGCGGGTCAAAGGGTTTGGGGATCAGGTAGTCGGGGCCGAAGGAAAGCTTCTCGCCGGAATAGGCGGCTGCCGCCTCGGCACTGGTGGTGGCGCGGGCCAGCGCGGCGATGCCTTCGATGCAGGCCAGTTCCATCCGCTTGTTGATGACGGTCGCGCCCACATCCAGCGCACCGCGGAAGATGAAGGGGAAGCAGAGGACGTTGTTGACCTGATTGGGGAAATCCGACCGCCCGGTCGCGATGATCGCATCGGGGGCCACGGCGCGGACTTGGTCGGGCAGGATTTCCGGCGTGGGGTTGGCGAGGGCAAAGATGATCGGGCGGGGGGCCATCTTGGCCACCATGTCAGGCGTCAGAACGCCGGGGCCGGACAGGCCAAGGAAAAGGTCCGCGCCTTCGATCACATCCGCCAGCGTGGCGGGGGTGGTGCCTTGGGCATATTCCTCTTTCTGGGCGGTCATCTGGTCGTGGCGACCGTTATAGACCAGACCGGCCAGATCGCAGAGCCAGACATTCTCGCGCTTGACGCCAAGGTTGAGGAGCATGTTGAGGCAAGCGATGCCCGCCGCCCCGCCCCCGGTGGAGACGACCTTGATCTCCTCGAACCGTTTGCCCGCGACGAGGAGGGCGTTGGTGGCGGCGGCCCCCACGACGATGGCGGTGCCGTGCTGGTCGTCGTGGAAGACGGGGATGTTCATCCGCTCGCGGCACAGCTTTTCGACGATGAAACAGTCGGGGGCCTTGATGTCTTCAAGGTTGATCGCCCCGAAGGTGGGTTCCAGCGCGCAGACGATATCGGCCAGTTTCACCGGGTCGGGTTCGTTCAATTCGATGTCAAAGCAGTCGATGCTGGCGAATTTCTTGAAGAGGACGGCCTTGCCTTCCATCACGGGCTTTGACGCAAGCGCGCCGATATTGCCCAAGCCCAAGACGGCGGTGCCATTGGACACGACCGCGACGAGGTTGCCGCGTGCGGTGTAGCGGCTGGCGGTGGCGGGGTCGGCCTTGATCTCTAGACAGGCTTCGGCGACGCCGGGGGAATAGGCGCGGCTGAGGTCGCGGCCATTGGCAAGCGGCTTGGTGGCACGGATTTCCAGTTTTCCGGGCTTGGGGAATTCATGGTAGTCGAGCGCCGCTTGACGCGCGTTTTCCTGCCGCCCGTCGCCCTTGGCCTGTTCGTCCATGATCCCCTCCGTCCGTTTGTTCAACGTTAAACTATTTTCTGGAGCGCAATTCCCTGTCCTTTCCAATAGGCGTTTTCGGCCGCGCTTGCAAATCCCCGGAAGGCGCGGCCATTCTTCGCAGCACAAGATCGGAGGGCGGGATGTTCGAAGTCAAAGGCGAGACGCGGGCCGAGGTGCGGTTGCCGACGCAGGAATTGCGGGACGACCTGCCCTTCTGGACCAAGACGCTGGGGTTCCGGCTGGACATGATCTATCCGGCAGACAATCCCGAGGTGGCGGTGCTGTCGGGGCACGGGCTGCGGCTGCGCATCCAGAAGGGCGCGGCAGAGGCGCCGGGGACGGTGCGCATCCTGACGGATGAGGACGGCTTCGCGGGGGGCGAGCGGCTGCTGATCGCGCCGAACGGGACGCGGGTAGAGATTGATCAGGCCAACCCGCCGCTGGTGCTGCCGCCGACGGAACATGCCTTTGTGGTGCGGCGTCTGGCCGAGCAGGCGCCGTGGATCATCGGGCGGGCGGGGATGCAGTATCGCGATCTGGTGCCGTCGCGGCTGGGCGGCGCGATGATCGCAAGCCATATCCGCATCCCGGATGGCGGGCCCGTGCCGGACATGGTGCATTTCCACAAGGTGGGGTTCCAGCTGATTTTCTGCATCAACGGCTGGGTGGATGTGGTCTACGAGGATCAGGGGCCGCCCATCCGGCTGACCGCCGGGGATTGTTTCATCCAGCCGCCGGAAATCCGGCACCGCGTGCTGCATGCCAGCGACGGGATCGAGGTGATCGAGATCGGGGTTCCGGCGGAACATATCACCGAGATCGACCATGTGATGGACTTGCCGACCCCCCATCTGCGGCCCGAGCGGGAATGGCAGGGGCAGCGCTTCGTCTATGACCAAGGGGCGAAGGGGGTGTTCCGGCCCTTCCGCCTGCCGGGATTCGTGGCGCGGGATACGGGCATCCATGACGCGACGAAGGGGGTGGCGTCGGTGATGGTGGCGCGGCCGGATGGCGGGGGGACGGTCTGGACGCGGCACGGGGGGGATATCCTCTTTACCTTCGTCATCGCGGGAAGCTTCACGCTGGAGGGCGAAGGGAAGGAGCCCTATCGCCTGTCGCCGGGGGATGCCTTCGTGATCCCGCCGGGGATGGCCACGCGCTATGCCGATCCGACGGGTGATCTGGAACTGCTGGAGGTGACGCTGCCGGGGAACCCAGTGACCACCCCCCTCTGACGCGGAGCGGGCGTTCCGCCCGCGCGCCATGAGCCTTGCCCCGCGCCTGCGCGCGGGCCAAGGCGCGGGGGGGCATTCTGCCCCCGTCGCCGCGCGGGCGCGGCGCCCCCCCTGAGGATATTTGGGGACGGAAAATGTCGAAGTCCTTCAGGAGTTCTTAAGGGTTCCGCTGCATTCTGTCGCTGCGGTACAGGCGGGGACGCCGATGGCCGTGACGGGAAATGGCACGCCGCCTCGGTCGTCCGGGCGGCGTGTTCTCATTTTCCGTCTTCAAATATCCTGCAGGGGGTGAATTGGCCGAAGGCCAAGAGGGGGACGCAAAGTCCCCCTGCGCGGGTGGGGCAGAGTGTCTTGGCTTGCCATTCGGGGCGTGGCCTTACAGACTGTGACCATTCGGTCAGACTTTGCAGGAGCCGCGCCCATGTCCCTTCTTGCCGCCGCGACGGAGGTCCGTGAGCGGGCCTATGCGCCCTATTCGCGTTTCAAGGTGGGGGCCGCGTTGCGGACGGTGGAGGGGGCGGTCTTCGTCGGCTGCAATGTAGAGAACGTGGCCTATCCCGAGGGGACCTGTGCCGAGGCGGGGGCGATTGCGGCGATGGTTGCAGGGGGCGGGACGCGGATCGCGGAGGTTTGCGTGATTGCCGACAGCCGGGAGCCGGTGCCGCCTTGTGGCGGGTGTCGGCAGAAGATCGCGGAATTCGCGGGGCAGGAGGTGCGGGTGACGCTTTGCACCACGGACGGCAAGAGCCGGGTGATGACGGTGGCCGACCTGCTGCCGGGGGTCTTTACCGCCGCGCATATGGACCGGGCCTAAGCGTGGACGCGCGGGCCATCATCGCGCGGCTGCGGGACGGGGGGCAGCCTTCGGCGGAGGAATTGGGCTGGTTCGCGCGGGGGCTGGCGGATGGGTCGGTCAGCGATGCTCAGGCCGGGGCCTTTGCGATGGCGGTGCTGTTGAAGGGCTTGGGCGAGGCGGGGCGCGTGGCGCTGACCAAGGCGATGCGGGATTCGGGGCGGGTGCTGGACTGGGACCTGAACGGGCCGGTGGTGGACAAGCATTCCACGGGGGGGATCGGGGATTGCGTGTCGCTTCTGCTGGCACCTGCGCTGGCGGCTTGTGGGGCCTATGTGCCGATGATTTCGGGCCGGGGGTTGGGGCATACGGGGGGAACGCTGGACAAGCTGGAGTCGATCCCGGGGTTCCGCACGGGGTTGAGCGAGGAGCAGTTGCGCCGCCAGATCGGTGAGGTGCGCTGTGCCATCGTGGCGGCGAGTGCAGAGATCGCGCCTGCGGATCGGCGGCTTTATGCGATCCGGGATGTGACCGCGACGGTGGAGAGTGTGGACCTGATCACGGCGTCGATCCTGTCGAAGAAGCTGTCGGCGGGGTTGGAGGCGCTGGTTCTGGATGTGAAATGCGGCTCGGGCGCGTTCATGGACACTTTGGAGAAGGCGGAGGCTTTGGCGCAGGCGCTGGTATCCACGGCGCAGGGGGCGGGGTGCATGACGCGGGCGCTGATCACCGACATGAGTCAGCCCTTGGCGACGGCGGCGGGGAATGCGCTGGAGGTGATCGAGGTGATGGAGACGCTGACCGGGACGTCGGTCAATGTCGCGCTGTGGGACCTGACGGCGGCTTTGGGCGGGGAGGCGCTGGCGCTGGGCGGTCTGGCGGCGGATGCCGAGGATGGCGAGGGGCGGATCATCGAGGCCTTGGAGAACGGGCAGGCGGCAGAGTGGTTCGGGCGGATGGTCGCCGCGCAGGGGGGGCCTGCGGATTTTGTCGAACGCTGGCCGGATCGGCTGCCCGCCGCGCCGGTCATGGTGGAGGTGCCCTGCGAGAGTGACGGGTTCATCTGTGCCATAGACGGGCGGGCGCTGGGCGAGGCGGTGGTGCAGCTGGGGGGCGGACGGCTGCGCGAAGGGGATCGCGTGACTCCATCGGTCGGGTTGTCGGATCTTGCGGGGCTGGGTGAGGGGGTGGCGCGGGGTGTGCCCTTGGCCATGGTGCATGCGGCGGATGAGGCGGCGGCGGAGCGGGCGGTGCGCGCGGTGCAGGCGGCCTATCGCGTGGGGACATCCGCACCGGAGGAGCCGCCCTTGATCCTGAAGCGGGTGGGGTGATGGCGCGGGCCTTTCTGATTGTGATGGATTCCGTGGGCTGTGGCGGGGCGCCGGATGCGGCGGCTTTTGGCGATGCGGGGTCGAATACGCTGGGCCATATCGCGCAGGCCTGTGCCGGGGGCCGCGCGGAGGAAGGGCGGAGCGGGGCTCTGCGGGTGCCGAACCTTGATGCGCTGGGGCTGGGGGCGGCGGTGCGGCTGGCCTCGGGTGCCGGGATGCCGGGGCTTTCGGCGGTGCCTGTCGGGCGCTGGGGCGCGGCGACAGAGGTGTCGCGGGGGAAGGATACGCCGTCGGGTCATTGGGAATTGGCGGGGGTGCCGGTGCCGTGGGATTGGACCTATTTCCCCGATACGGTTCCGGCTTTCCCGGCGGATTTGGTGGCAGAGGTGTGTCGGCTGGCGGGGGTTTCCGGGATACTCGGGAATTGCCATGCCTCGGGGACCGAGATCATCGACCGGTTGGGGGCAGAGCATCTGCGGACGGGGTGGCCGATTTGCTATACCTCGGCGGATAGCGTGTTCCAGATTGCGGCGCATGAAGAGCTGTTCGGGCTGGAGCGGTTGGTGACCCTGTGCCGGGACCTAGCGCCGCGTTTGCATGCCATGAAGGTGGGGCGGGCGATTGCGCGGCCTTTCGTGGGGGGGCCGGGCGATTTTCATCGGACCGGGAACCGGCGGGATTTCGCGATTGCGCCGCCTGCGCCGACGCTGCTGGATTGGGTGCAGGGGGCGGGGCGGGTGACGCATGCCATCGGCAAGATCGGGGATATCTTCAGTCATCGGGGGATCACCAACCTGCACAAGGGCAAGGATGATGCTGCCCTTTTCGATCATCTGGATCGGCTGGGGGCAGAGGCGGAGGAAGGGTCTTTGACCTTTGCGAACTTCGTGGAGTTCGATACGAATTTCGGGCACCGCCGCGATGTTTCGGGCTATGCGCGGCAGTTGGAATGGTTCGATGCGCGGGTGGGGCCGTTTCTGGCGCGGTTGCGGCCCGGTGATCTGGCGGTGTTCACGGCGGATCATGGGAATGACCCGACCTACCATGGGACCGAACATACGCGAGAGCGGGTGCCGGTGGTCTGTCACGGGGTGGGGGCGGGGTCCTTCGGGCTGTGCGGGTTTGTGGATGTGGGGGCGTCGGTCGCGGCGCATCTGGGGATAGCGGCGCAGGGGCCGGGGAGGAGTTTTCTGTGAGCGTGTCACGGCTGCCGAAGGTCGAATTGCACCTGCATCTGGAAGGGCCGGCGCCGCCTGCCTTCATCCGGGGGCTGGCGCAAGAGAAGAAGGCCGATATCGGCGGCATCTTCGATGAGCGGGGGGATTACCGCTATAAGGATTTCTGGGATTTTCTGAAGGTCTATGAGGCGGCGACGTCGGTTTTGACCACGCCAGAGGATTATGCGCGGCTGGTCACGGCGGTGCTGGAGGAAAGCGCGACGTCCGGGGTGGTCTATTCCGAGACGTTCCTGAGCCCCGATTTCTGCGGGGGCCGCGATGTGGGGGCATGGCGGGAGTATCTGGCCGCCATGCGCGAGGCGGCGGACAAGGCCGAGCGTGACATGGGGATCACGCTGCGCGGGATCATCACCTGCATCCGGCATTTCGGCCCCGATAAGGCGCGGGAGACGGCCCTTTGTGCCGCCGAGACGGCGGGGGATTGGATCGTCGGTTTCGGCATCGCGGGGGATGAGAAGATCGGCAAGCCCAAGGACTTCCTTTGGTCCTTCGACTGCGCGCGAGAGGCGGGGCTGCGGCTGACGGCCCATGCCGGGGAATGGGGTGGGCCGGACTCGGTCCGCGATGCGGTGCGCGATCTGGGGGTAGAGCGGATCGGGCATGGCGTGCGGGCCATCGAGGACCTCGCGCTGGTCGATGAATTGGCCGAGCGGGGGGTGGTGCTAGAGGTCTGTCCGGGGTCGAACATCGCCTTGGGCATTTATCCCGAATGGCGCAAGCATCCGATTGCCGAATTGTGGCGGCGGGGGGTGAAGGTGACGGTGTCGACGGACGATCCGCCCTTTTTCCACACCACGATGGCGCGGGAATATGACCGGCTGCACGATGCCTTTGACTGGGATGATGGGGTTTTTCAGGGGATCGCGCGCACCTCGCTTGACGCGGCCTTCTGCGATGGCGATACGCGGGATCGAATCCGAAAGAAGCTGGAGGCCGCCGATGCTTGAGCACCTGACCGTCGTTTCCCATCCGCTGGTGCAGCACAAGCTGACGCTGATGCGCGAGAAGGACACCTCGACCGCGTCCTTCCGGCAGCTTTTGCGCGAGATCAGCCTGCTGCTGGCCTATGAGGTGACGCGCGAATTGCCGATGACGACAAAGCGGATCGAGACGCCGCTGTGCGAGATGGACGCCCCGGCGATCGAGGGCAAGAAGCTGGCGCTGGTGTCGATCCTGCGGGCGGGGAACGGGCTGCTGGATGGCATTCTGGAGCTTGTGCCTGCGGCGCGGGTGGGGTTCGTGGGGCTGTATCGCGATCACGAGACGCTGCAGCCGGTGCAGTATTATTGCAAGCTGCCCGAACAGTTGGAGGATCGGGTGACCATCGTCGTCGATCCGATGCTGGCCACGGGCAATTCCAGCGCGGCGGCGGTGGACCTGATCAAGGCCAAGGGGGCGAAGCAGATCCGCTTCCTGTGCCTTCTGGCCGCGCCCGAAGGCATCGCCCGGATGAAGGCGGCGCATCCGGATGTGCCGATTGTCACGGCATCGGTCGACAGTCACCTGAACGAGAACGGCTATATCGTTCCGGGTCTAGGCGATGCGGGTGACCGGATGTTCGGCACAAAATAATGTAATTCCACCCCTTTACCCGGAAACAATCCTCGCGCATTCTGCCCCTACGCTACTGGGGGGTAGTCATGTTCGTGAAGGTTTTCGGGGGGGCGGTCCTGGCCCTTTCCTTGGGCGCGGGTGCCGCGCTTGCGCAATCGGCCGCCGATGTGGGAGGGCCGCGTGAACGGCCCCCGGCCAGTTTCGCGGGGCAGCAATTCGTCGACAGCCGGGGCTGCGTCTTCTTGCGTGCCGGGCTGGGCGGTGCGGTGAACTGGGTGCCGCGCGTGGATGCCAATCGGCGCGCCATGTGTGGCTATCCGCCGACCTTTGGCGGGGGCACGCGGCCCGCGCCGGTCGAGGTGGCCGAAGCCCCGGCCCCCGCGCCGAAGCCCGCGCCTGCACCCGTGCGGATGGCGGGGGAGCCCGCGCCCGAGACCTATATGCCCGCGCCGGTGCGCGGTGTGACGGTGGCGCAACCCGTGGTGCCCGTGGCGGCGCAGGTGGTGGCTTTGCCACGGCCCGTGATGCAGGTGGAGCCTGCGGGGTCGGGGCGCAAGATCGCCTGCACGACCGCCGCCCCGGTACCGCAGCGGTTGAAGCTGACGAATGGCGGGACGGTGGTGGTGTGCACGCGCGGCGACGGTTCGCTTGAGGGGCTGCGCGCCCCGGTCTATCCGGCGGGGTCGCGGGTTGGCGCGTCGCTGGATGCGCCGGGTGCTGTGGTGCCTCTGGGGCAACCCTCGGGCATCGGCGACGGTACATCGGCCCAGGTCCTGCGGCATGATCTAGAGGTTCCGGCAGGCTACAAGCTGGCTTGGGAGGATGACCGCCTGAACCCGCTGCGCGGGGTCGGTACGGCGGACGGACAGGCGGCGCAGGATCAGGTCTGGACCCGGAAGGTGCCGGCCAAGGCCGTGGTGAACGTGCGGCGGGTGGTCCTGTCCACGCAGGGCGCAGAAGTGACCCCGGTGCGGGTGTCGACGAAATCGGCCCCGGCCCTGGCCCCGGCGGTCGCGGGCGGTCGAAGCTATGTGCAGGTCGGCAGCTTCGGCGTGCCGTCCAATGCCGAGGGGGCGGTGTCGCGACTGGCGGCGCTGGGCCTGCCGGTGGCGCGGTCGAACGGTCGGATCGGCGGCAAGTCGGTTCAGGTGGTGCTGGCCGGTCCCTTCGGATCGGCGGGCGAGGCGCGGGCGGCACTGGATGCCGCGCGGCGCGCAGGGTTTGGTGACGCGTTCATACGGTAAAGAACGTCGGGCAGTCGTTGTGTTCAAAAGGCCCCCCGGTCAACGGGGGGCCGTTTTATTTCGGCGCGCAGATGGCGCGCAGGGCGGCCCAGTCGTCCACGTTCAGCAATTCGCGCGGCGAACCGCCGCGATAGGGGTCGGCCTCGATAAGGCCAAGGGTGGCTTCCCCTGTGGGATCCAGCGCAAAGCCATAAGGGGCCGAGGAGACGGCCGCCGCTTCGAAGCGGGCCAGCAGCGCCTCGTCCGGCAGCACGGGGCGGGGGGCAGAGAGGAAGCCTTCGCCATACCCGGCCAACGCGCCTTCGGGCAGGCTGCCCGTGGTCAAAAGGCGCACGGTCGCGGCAAGGCCCGCATGGCGCAGGATGGGCAACATCGGGTCTTCGGCTTCGGCGCGCAGGGTTTCGGCCAGCGCAAAGCCTGCCGGCACCTCGGGCAGGTCGGCGGTATCAAGCAGCGGCGCGCCGATCAGGACGATGGGGCCGGGCAGGATGGCGGCCTGCGGCAGGCCCTCGCGCAGGATGGCGACGTCGACCCCCGCCCCGCCGAACAGCCGTTCGGACAGGATGCCAAGCGCGCGGTTGCCCAAGGGGGTGCTGCAGGGGGCGCCGGTCAGCCGCGCGATGTCGGCCAATGCGGCCCGTCCGATCTGGGCGCGTGTTGCCGGGGGCAGCATGGCGGCCGTGTGTTTCACCAGCGCGTCGGGGACAAAGATCGCGCCGACGGCAAGGATGCCCAGCGTCAGCCCGCCAAGGATCGTGCCGCGCAAGCGGCCGGGGCGCGGGGTGCCCTTTTTCAGCGCGCCGCGGATGGTTTCCAGCGCGGCGACCATGTCGGGATCGTCCACCTCTAGCGTCTCGTCCGTGTCGAAGCCGGGGGCGTAGAGGGCGGGGCTTATGCCGGGGTTCAGCCGTTCCACGGCGGGCAGCGACCAATGCGAAAGCGGCAGTTCCGTGCGCGGGTCCGACAGCACGAGCGTGGCGTCCCGGAAGGCGACCACGACCTCGCGCCGCTGCGCATCCGGCGCGTCACGCCAGAGGCCGGGGCTTTCCAGCCTCTGGTATTTCTTCAGCGCGGTCATGCGCGGGGTCTGCCTCGGCTCGCCTTGTCCTGTCTTGGGGAACGTTACCGCAGCGCCTTGCCCGCCACAAGCGAAGGGGGGCTTTTCGCCCCCCTTGCATCCCCCTTGCACCCCCCTTTGCACGCCGGGGGCACGCGGTGCGTCCTGCATCTGCAAAAGAGGGGTATTTGGGCCGAGATGAAACCAAACCCCCTTCATCTCGGCCCCAAATACCCCGGGGGTGAGCCCGAAGGGCGAGGGGGCTGGCCCCCTCTGCCCCCGTGGCCGCAGGTGCGGCGGTCAGGTCTTTTCCATCAGCTTGGCCACGGCGCGGAGTTCGAATTTCTGGATCTTGCCGGTCGAGGTCTTGGGCAGGTCCGAGAAGACGACATGCTTGGGCGTCTTGAAGCCCGCAAGGCGTTCGCGGCAGAAGGCGATGAGGTCCTTTTCCGTCACGCTCTGGCCCGGCTTCAACTCCACGAAGGCGCAGGGGACTTCGCCCCATTTGTCGTCCGGTTTGGCCACCACGGCGCAGAGGCTGACGGCGGGGTGGTGCATGAGGACGCCTTCGACTTCCACCGAAGAGACGTTCTCGCCGCCGGAGATGATGATGTCTTTCGCGCGGTCGGTGATCTTGATGTAGCCGTCCGGGTGCTGGAAGGCGATGTCGCCGGAGCGGAACCAGCCGCCCTTGAAAGCCTCGGCCGTGGCTTTGGGGTTTTTGTAATAGCCTTTCATCACCATGTTGCCGCGCATCGCGATTTCGCCCAGATGGGCACCGTCGCGGGGGACGGGGGTGCCGTGGCTGTCATGGACTTCGGCACCTTCGAGCATGGGCATGGCGACCCCGGTGCGGGCCTTGTAGGCGGCGCGTTCGTCTTTCGTGCAGCCCTCCCATTCGCCGCGCCATGTGCATTCGGTGGCGGGGCCGTAGGTTTCGGTCAGGCCGTAGACTTGGGTGACGTTGAAGCCCAAGGGCTCAAAAGCGGCGAGGGTGGCGGCGGGGGGTGGGGCACCGGCGGTGAAGACTTCGACGATGTGGTTGAAGGGGCGGCGGTCGGAGGCGGGGGCGTTGATGATCGTGTTGAGCACGATGGGCGCGCCGCCGAAATGGGTGACGCCTTCGTCGGCGATGGCGTCGTAGATGGCCTTGGCCGTGATGTCGCGGCAGCAGACGAGCGTTCCGGCCAGGATGGGCGTCATCCAGGTGTGGGTCCAGCCGTTGCAGTGGAAGAGCGGCACGATGGTCAGATAGACCGGGTGCAGCACCATGCGCCACGAGAGGATGTTGGCGGTGGCCGAAAGGTAAGCCCCGCGATGGTGGTAGACCACGCCCTTGGGGCGGCCCGTGGTGCCGGAGGTGTAGTTGATGGCGATGGATTCCCATTCATCTTCGGGCATGACCCACGCGGCTTGCGGGTCGCCTTGGGCGAGCAGCGCGTCATAGGTGAGGTAGTGGCCAGAGGGGGTGAAGCCTTCGTCCACCACCTCGATGATCTGGGGGGCGGGGCCGTCCATGCGTTTGATCGACTCTTCGGCCAGTGGCAGGAAGGCGGTGTCGCACAGGACGATCTTGGCGCCGGCATGGCCGAAGATATAGGCGACGGTGTCGGCGTCGAGGCGGGTGTTGATCGTGTTCAGGATCGCGCCAGCAGCGGGGACGCCGAAATGGGCCACCGCCTGCGGGGGGATGTTGGGGATGAGGGTCGCCACCACATCCCCCGGCGCGATGCCGCGGCGGGCAAGGGCCGAGGCGAGGCGGCTGACCTGTTCGGCATAGGCGGCATAGGTCAGGCGGGTGGATTTCCAGACGACGGCGGTGCGGTTCGCATGGATGTCGGCGGCACGCTTGAGGAAGCTGAGGGGGGTCAGCGGAACGTAGTTCGCCGCGTTCTTTTCCAATCCCGTCTCGTCGGCCAGCCAGCCCATGGTCCACTCTCCCCTTGATAATTCCAAGACATGTCGTTTTCGGGCGCGCATGGGGAAGGTAGCAGGGTTCACAGAGGAAGCGAGAGGGACGAAAAGGCAATTTCATGGGCAATTCCGACAGGACACTGGCGGCGGCGGGGTTCATCTTCGTCTATGCGATGGTGATCGGCTTCACCGACAATTACGTGCGGGTGATCGCGGCGGAGGTCGGGCTGTGGCAGTTCCACTTCACACGCACCTGCATGGCGATGGTCCTTTTGGCGGTGGCGTCCTATGCGGTCGGGTTCCGGGTGCGGCCAGTGCGGTGGGGCGGCGTGGCGGCACGGTCGACGATCCATGGGTTGGCGATGCTGATCTATTTCGGGGCATTGGCCTTTCTGGATGTGGCCTTGGTGGCGGCGGGGCTGTTTTCGGCGCCGATCTGGGTGTTGCTGATTTCGCGCTTTGTCTATGGGCACAGGATCGGGCCGGTTCAGGTGCTGGCGGTGGTGCTGGGTTTTGCCGGGGTGATCCTTGTGCTGGGGCCTGAGGCGATGGCGGGGGCGTCCTTACCCGCCGTGCTGCCGGTGCTGGCAGGGGCGATGTATGCGATGGGCAACATCGCCACGCGGGAATGGTGCGCGGAGGAGAGCGCGTCGACCTTGGTCGCGGGGTTCTTCGTGGCGCTGGGGGTGTTGGGGGCGGTGGGGATGGCGGTGCTGACCCTTGCGCCGCTGGTGGTGCCAGAGGGGACGGCGGGGTTCCTGCAGCGCGGGCCGGTCTGGCCGTCGGGGACGTTCTATTTCTGGACCTTTGTGCAGGCGGCGGGGTCGCTGGTGGGGGTGGGAATGATGATCCGGGCCTATCAGATCACCGATGCCGCCAAGGCGAGCGTGCTGGAATATGTGATCCTGCCGGCCTCGGCCTTTTGGACATGGGTGCTGTGGGGGACGGGGCTTGCGCCGCTGGCAGTGGTTGGAATGGCGCTGATCGTGGCGGCGGGGACGTTGATCGCGTTCAAGGGGCGGGTGGCGCAGGGGGCGTGAGGCTGGGGGCTGGTCGCTTGCGCTGGGGGTCATGGGCGGCGGTCTGGACATTCAGCGGAGGGTCGTGACGGTCGGGTTTCGCCCGGGCCCCAAAGGCCCGGGCGGCGGCCGTCCCGCCCCCCCGGGGCGGCCGCACGTATACGTGCAGCCACCCCGACGGGACGGCCGCCGCCCTTGCGTTGCTTCAAGGGAGCGGGCTAGGCGTTCTGATTTTGTCCCAAGGGGTTACAGGTCGCCCACCGCCTCGCGCCAATGTTTGCGGCAGAGGCTGACATAGGTTTCGTTCCCGCCGATGACCACCTGTTCGCCCGCCGTCAGCGCCCGCCCGTCCGGGCCGCGGCGGATGACCATGGTGGCCTTTTTCCCGCAATGGCAGATCGTGCGGACCTCGCGCATTTCGTCGGCCCAGGCGAGGAGGGCGGCAGAGCCGGGGAAGAGGTTGCCTTGGAAATCCACGCGCAGGCCGTAGCACATGACCGGGACCTTCAGGTCGTCCACCGCGCGGGCGAGTTGCCAGACCTGATCCTTGGACAAAAACTGCGCCTCGTCCACGAAAACGCAGGCAATGGGGCCTTGGGACAGGCGGTTCCTGATCTTTTCGAACATGTCTTCGCCGGAGGCGAAGGTGTCGGCCTGTTCGCCGATCCCGATGCGCGAGGCGATGCGCCCTTCGCCCGCGCGGTTGTCGAATTGCGCGGTGATGAGATAGGTGGTCATGCCCCCCTCGCGGTAGTTGTGCGAGGCTTGCAGGAGCAGGGTCGATTTCCCCGCATTCATGGTCGAGTAGTGGAAATAGAGCTTGGCCATATGCGGGGATTAGCGCAAAGGCCGGGACGTGGGAAGGGGTGGCCGCGGTGGGACGGGGGGCTGTCTGCCCCCCGCGGGCGCGTGCCGCGCCCTCCCCCCGAGGATATTTAGGGACGGAAAATGAAGGGCTTAGCCGCGGCGGCCGCCTTGGCCCTGCTGGCGGGGTTTGCCTGCGTTGCCCGACCGGGTGGGGCTGCCGCCGCCGCCCATGGGGCGGGCGGGCTTGGCCCCCTGTTTGGGCTGGGGCTTGGGGGCTTGCGATTGGTGTTCGGGGCGCTGGCCTTGCGGTTTGCCCTGCGGTTTGCCTTGCGGGCGGCCCTGAGCGGGGCGGCCGCCGCCGGGGCGTTGGCCACGGTTCTGGCCGGGCTTGGGGGCGGCGGCGACGATGTCGGCGGCCCAAGGCGCACCGCCGATCACGGGGATGATCTTTTTGAGCAGCTTTTCAATGGCTTGCAGTTCGCCCATCTCGGCCGGGGCGCAGAAGGCGACGGCGTTGCCTTCGGCCCCCGCGCGGGCGGTGCGGCCAATGCGGTGGACATAGTTTTCCGGCACGTTGGGCAGGTCGTAGTTGTAGACGTGGCGGACACCCGGAATGTCGATCCCGCGTGCGGCGACATCGGTCGCGACGAGGACGTCCAACTCGCCGTTGCGAAATTCCGTCAGCGTGCGGTCGCGCTGGTTTTGGCTTTTGTTGCCGTGGATGGAGCCGACCTTGAAGCCCCATTGGGCCAGTAATTTGCAAAGCTTTTCAGAGCCATGCTTCGTGCGGCCAAAGACGAGCGCCTGTTCGCCGGGGTGTTTTTTGAGGTAGTCTTCCAGCAGTTTCGCCTTGTCCCCGTTGGGGATGAAATGGACACCCTGCACGATCTTTTCCGCCGGTTTGCCGGGGGGGGCGACCTGCACCTTCACCGGGTCGCGGAGGTAGGTGGAGGCGATTTCCTCGATATCTTTGGGCATCGTGGCCGAGAAGAGAAGCGTCTGTCTTTTCAAGGGGATATGCTTGGCGATTTTCCGCAGGGCATGGATGAAACCCATGTCGAGCATATGGTCCGCCTCGTCCAGCACGAGGTAGCCGGTGTTCTGCAGCGAGACGTCGCCGCGTTCCAAGAGGTCGATCAGGCGGCCCGGTGTGGCGACGAGGACGTCGGCCCCGCGCGCCAGTGCCATGGCCTGCCGGTTGAGGGAGGCGCCGCCGACGACGGTGAGCACCTTGACGGGGGTGCCTTTGGTGAAAATCGTAAGGTTATCAGAGATTTGCGTGACGAGTTCGCGCGTCGGCGCAAGGATCAGGGCGCGGACGTTGCGCGGGCCGGGCGGGTGGCCGATGTCCAGAAGGCGGTGCAAGAGCGGCAGGCCGAAGGCCGCCGTCTTGCCGGTGCCGGTCTGGGCCAGACCCATGAGGTCGCGGCCCTTCATGACGTGGGGGATGGCCTGCTCTTGGATCGGAGTGGGGGCCTTGAGGGTGGTTTTTTCCAGCGCTTTCAGCAGTTTGGGCGAAAGGCCGAGGTCGGCGAAAGTGGTCATGTGTCGTATCTTTCCGGCCTTTCGGAAAAGGCCAAGCGGGGCCGCGACTTGGGCGGCCGGTGGCAGTGGGTGCGCCGATCGCGCGGCGCGGAACCCCTGCGTGAAGGTGGGAACCTGTGGCCCGGTCCAGCTCCCCTAAGGGCTGCTCACGCGGCAGCGGAGGGCGGGCATGAGGGGGAGATGGGCCTTTTCCGGGGCAAAGTCAACCTGTCCGGGGGTTGTGCCGGAAACTGTGCCGCAAACTGTCAGCACGCGGCGGGCGGTGGGGTCAGGCTTTGGTAAGGGTGTGCGGGGCAGGGTGGGCCTCTGTTCGTGGCGGAGGGTGCGATGGAACCGGGGAAGATGCGGGGCAAGGCGGCGGTGCATTATCACTACATGGCGGACGCGATGCGGCGGCTGGAATGGGACCTGCATCACCGGATCGAGGTGACGGGGCGCATCCCGATGGAGTGGCACGAGATCGCGCGGGAGGAACCGAGGGTCGGGACAGAGCGGGTGTCGCTGCGGCTGGACCGGGATGTGGTGAAGTTCTTCCGGTCGATGGGTTTGGGCTATGGGCCGCGGATCAACCGGGTGCTGCGGTCCTACATGCATGCGCGTCTGGCGGGGGTGATCCGGGGGGCCGAGACGGCGCCGGAGTTCCGGGTGGGGGTCGCGGAAGAGCGGCCTTTGTGGGGGGAGACGGCGCGGATGCTGGGCGTCGGGCCGGGGCCGGATGCGGCGGAGCGGGAGGTGGAGGCACGGGCGCGGATGGAGGAGAGGGTGCGGGGGATGGGGGTGTGAGGGGGGGGGTGCGTCTGCGCCGCCTTGAATGCAAGGGCGCGCGAAAGGCGCAAGTGGAGCGTTTCGCGTGACCGGGGGTAGGGGCGCGCATGGCCCGAGGGTGCGGGTCCTGCGCGGCCCGTGCCTGTCGCACGGGCCGGGCCTGACCGTGGCGCGTTTGGGCTTGTTTTCGCCGCCCTGCGCTTAGCCTTGCAGGGTGCGAACGCCGTAGCCTTCGCCCCGCGCCTTCATCGCCGCAACGGCCGCGATGGATGCCGCTGCCGTCGTGAAGTACGGAATCTTGTCCATCAGCGCGACGCGGCGGATGTCGCGGCTGTCGCTGACGGCTTGGGTGCCTTCGGTCGTGTTCATCACCAGCGCGATGTCGCCGTTTTTCAGGCGGTCCACGATGTTCGGGCGGCCCTCATAGACCTTGTTCACGCCCACGGCTTGCACGCCTTGGGATTTCAGCCAATCGGCGGTGCCTTTGGTCGCCACGATCTCGAACCCCATGGCGACGAGGTCCTTGGCGGCGGCGGCCAGTGCGGCGGTTTTGTCCATGTCCTTGACGGAGAGGAACACGCGGCCAGACTCAGGCAGCATGGTGCCTGCGCCCATCTGGGCCTTGAGGAAGGCCAAGGGGAAGGTGCGGTCCCAGCCCATCACCTCGCCCGTCGAGCGCATCTCGGGGCCGAGGAGGGGGTCCACGCCGGGGAAGCGGGCGAATGGGAGGACGGCCTCTTTTACGCTGAACCATGGGGTGATCGGGTCGGCCAGTGTCAGGGCGTCGGCGAGGGGCAGCGCGCTGTCGGGGCCCACGCCCGCCGGGTAGGGCGCGCGGTGGGGGAAGGTTGAGAGCGGCTCGCCAGCCATGAGGCGGGCGGCGATGGAGGCGATGGCGCTGTCGGTCGCCTTGGCGACGAAGGGCACGGTGCGCGAGGCGCGGGGGTTCACTTCGAGGACGTAGATCACGCCGTCCTTGATGGCGAATTGCACGTTCATCAGGCCCACCACATGCAGCGCGCGGGCCATGAGGACGGTCTGGCGCTTCAACTCTTCGACCGTTTCCGCCGTGAGTTGGTGGGGGGGAAGGCAGCAGGCGCTGTCGCCGGAATGGACGCCCGCCTCTTCGATATGTTCCATGATGCCCGCGACATGGACGTTTTCGCCGTCCGACAGGGCGTCGACATCCACTTCCACCGCGCCGGAGAGGTAGCTGTCGAGAAGGACCGGCGAGGTGCCGGAGACTTGGACGGCGGTGGTGATGTAGCGTTCAAGTTGGTCGTCGGAGCGGACGATTTCCATCGCGCGGCCGCCCAGCACATAAGAGGGGCGGATGACGAGGGGGTAGCCCACTTGGGCGGCGATGGCGAAGGCTTCGTCGCGGGAATGGGCGATGCCGTTTTCGGGCTGTTTCAGGCCGAGGTCGTGCAGCAGGTGCTGGAAGCGTTCGCGGTCTTCGGCAAGGTCGATGGCGTCGGGGGTGGTGCCGAGGATCGGGATGCCCTCTTCATGCAGGGCATTGGCGAGTTTCAGGGGGGTCTGGCCGCCGAATTGCACGATCACGCCATGCAGCGTGCCGTTTTCCTGTTCCACGCGCAGGATTTCGAGGACGTGTTCCAGCGTCAGCGGTTCGAAGTAGAGACGGTCCGAGGTGTCGTAGTCGGTGGAGACGGTTTCGGGGTTGCAGTTGACCATGATGGTTTCATAGCCCGCGCCGGTCAGCGCGTAGCAGGCATGGCAGCAGCAATAGTCGAATTCGATGCCCTGCCCGATGCGGTTGGGGCCGCCGCCGAGGATGACGACTTTCTTGGCCGTCGAGGGGCGGGCTTCGCATTCCACGTCGCCCATGACGGGGCTTTCATAGGTGGAATACATGTAGGGGGTCTGTGCTTCGAATTCGGCCGCGCAGGTGTCGATGCGTTTGAAGACGGCGGTGACGCCGAGGTTGCGGCGGGCGCGGCGGACCTGTGCTTCGTCCCGGCCTGTCAGCTTGGCAAGGCGGGCGTCGGTGAATCCCATCATCTTGAGGCGGCGGATGCCCGGCGCGTCGAGCGGCAGGCCATCGCGGCGGACCTGCGCCTCGACGTCGATGATTTCGCGGATGCGGGCGAGGAACCAGGGATCAAAGGCGGTGATGGCCTGGATGTCATCGTTGGAAAAGCCGTAGCGCATGGCTTGGGCGATGACGCGGAGCCGG
>JBDKFE010000079.1:0-32043 GCA_039798885.1 Pseudomonadota bacterium
ACGCTGCGGGCGGGGAAATATCTGAGCGAGAACCTTTATACCGGGGTGGAGGTGGATGATCAGGGGCAGAGCCGGATCAACCTGAACCTTGATCTGTCGGAGTCTGTCACGGTGCGGGCGCAGACGGGGACTTCGGGGGATAGCGGGCTGGGCGTGTTCTTCGAGCGGGATTACTGAAGCAGGCCTTCGGCGCGGCGGCGCGCGCGCGAGGCATCGACCGCTGCGCCGAGAAGGATCGCGTAGCCGGACAGATACAGCCAGATGAGCAGCGCGGCGACGGCCCCGATGGAGCCGTAGACGCGGTTGTAGGTATCGAAGTTCGCAAGGTAGAGGACGAGCCCACGCGAGGCCGCGACCCAGATGACGACGGCGACAAGGATGCCGCGCGTGAAAAGCGGGTGGCGGATGTGGCGGTTCAGGCCCAGGCGATAGATCAGCGCCACGCCGATGACGACGATCATCAGGCTGATGAAAAGCTGGACGAGTTCCAGTGCGATGGTGGTGAAGGCTCCGAGCGGGAAGAAACTGAGGATCAGGGGGCCTATGACAGCGGCCATGAGCGCCGCAATGGCGAGGCCCATGAGGACGGCGGTCAGCAGGGTTGCGCGCAGGTGGTGCCAGTGGCTGGCGCGGTTGGGCAGGCCGTGGATGGCGTTCAGCCCCCGCATTAGCGCCGCGACCGAGGCGCGGGCCGTCCAGAGGGCGAGGAAGAGCGAGACGAAGGTGGCGAGGCCGAGGCCGCTGTTTTGCACGGCGAGGATCGACTCGATCTGGTCCGAGATCAGGCTGAAGGCGGCGGGGGGCAGGTAGTCGCGGGCGAGTTCCAGTTCCTGCCGGATCAGGGTGGCATCGGCGAAGAAGCCCCAGATGGCGATGACGGCGGCGGCGGCGGGGAAGAGGGCGAGGAAGCCGTAGAAGGCGATGCCTGCGGCGATGAGGTCCAGTTCCCTCTCGTCCGAGAGGTGCCAGAGGTCGCGGAGGATGTGGGGGATGGAGGGGAGCCGCATGGGGGGGAGGGTAGGGGAAGAGGAGGAAGGCGGCAACCTAGAGGTGCAGCGGAGGGATCGGGTCCCCGCAGGGCGCATGTTAGGTTGGGGTGTCGCAGTCTTGGGGAGTGCCGATGCATGGTCGTGTTTGGGTTCTGGGCTGGCTCGTGCTGATTGCGGGCTGTGCGACCACGGACCCGTTCCAGCGGACGGAAGCGGACAAGCGGCGCGTTGCGCTTTATCAGGGGCTGACTTTGGCGGATGCGATAGAACGGCCAGACCGCGATACGTCTTTGGATGGTTTGCTGGCCGAGGCCGTTTTCGAAATGACGCGCGGAAAAAGTATCGAAGCGGCGAAGGCCACACTTGCCGACGACGGGGCGACATGTGGGGATCGGACTTGCGAGTGGATCACGCGCAGAACCGAGCCTCCCTTCCCATGCGGCGTGCCGCCCGTATCGTTGGTGTCGATGTGCATCAGGAAACCTGGCCCGCATCGCACGATTGAAGTGACCCGGAGCGTGACGTTCAACGCGGAGCGCATTGATTCTGTTGGGGAGGTCTCAGTCACGTCTCGCTGGCGGGATGTCGGATCGGGGGGGTGAACCCCGCCCTACAATTCTGTTTTTGCAAGGGCGCGCGAAAGGCTCCAGTGGAGCGTTTCGCGTGACCGCCGGTAGGGCAGCGCGCGTCACGCCGGGGCGGGCGCCCATGGCGCACGTCCCGGTGGGGCGGGACGAACCGTTGCGCGGGTTGCAAGAAATAGGGGAGACTTCCGCCCTACTCGCCCTCCAACCTCGTCCGCATCTCGCGCAGCACTGGCAGCACGGCGCGGACACGATCCGCGCCCAACGCCTGCACGACTTCGGCGATCAGGGGGGTAACGGCTTGCACCGCTGCGTCGCGGGCGGCGCGGCCTGAGGGGCTGATGGCCACGAATTTGCGGCGGGCGTCGTCCCAGTCGGGGCGGATGTGGATGTGGCCCGCCCATTCGAGGCGGTTCAGCGTGTTGGTCATCGCGCCACGTGTGACGTGGAAGGCGCGGGCCAATTGCGCCGGGGTGCGTTCGTCGTTCACCCGGGCGAGGTGGTTCAGGACGGAGAAGTGCGACAGTTCCATCCCCTTGGGCAGGACCTTGGAGATGCGGTTGCGGGCGAGTTGGTCGGCCATGAACAACTCGCCAAACAGGGCAACAGCGATGTCTTCGGTCTTTTCGGTCGACTGCTTTTCGGGGGGCTTCATGGGTCGGGTCCCGTGAAGGCGCGGTCGTGAGAGAGGGAGGGGATGCGGGCGCGGGCCTTGGCGACCTCGGCCAAGTCGAGGTCGATCAGGGTGACGCCGGGGTCGGTGCCCGCATCGGCGAGGATTTCGCCCCAAGGCGCGATGGCGAGGGAGTGGCCGTGGGTGCGGCGGCCCTTGCCTTCGGTTTCGGCGTGAAAGCCGGTTTGGGCGGGGGCGAGGATGAAGCAGCCGGTTTCGATGGCGCGGGCGCGCAGCAGGGTTTCCCAGTGCGCGGCGCCGGTGATGTGGTTGAAGGCGGCGGGGACGGTGATGATCTGCGCGCCGGATTGGGCGAGGCGGCGGTAGAGGTGCGGGAAGCGGACGTCGTAGCAGACGGTCAGGCCGATTTTCGCGAAGGGCGTTTCGCCAAGGGAGGCGCGGCTGCCGGGGCGGTAGCCGGAGGATTCGCGGTAGACCTCGGTTTCCGACACGTTCACGTCGAACATGTGGATCTTGTCGTAGCGGGCGTGAATGGACCCGTCAGGCGCGATCAGGAGCGAGCGGTTGGCGAAGCGGCCATCCGCATCGTCGGTCAACAGGCCGAGTGAGCCTGCGAGGAGCCAGATGCCGTGCCGTGCCGCCGCGTCGCGCAGGGCGGCGAGGGTGGGGTCGTCCTCTTCGCGGTGCAGGCGGGTGCGGAGGAGGGCGCGGTTGGAACCGAGCGCGTTGGTGCATTCGGGCGTCAGGACGAAGCTTGCCCCCTGCCCCGCCGCCTGTTCGACAAGGCGGAGCGTTTCCGGCAGGTTCGCTGCTGGATCGTCGGTCACCGTCAGTTGCACCAGCCCCGCGCGGATCATGCGAGCAGCGGGTCGAGTTTGCCTGCGGCGTCCAACGCGTGCAGGTCATCGCAGCCGCCGACATGGGTGGGGCCGATGAAGATCTGCGGGACGGTGCGGCGGCCGTTCGCGCGGGCCGTCATGGCGTCGCGCAGCGCGGGGTCGCCGCTGACGTCGATTTCGGTGAAGGCCACGCCTTTCTTGGTCAGCAGTCGTTTGGCGGCGAGGCAATAGGGGCAGATGGGGGTGGTGTAGATTTCGACGGGTTTCACGTGGGACATCCTTTGCGCGGTTGCCGGGAACTATAGGGATTTAGGCATCCTTCGCAACGCGGGCCAGCACGGCAACGGATACCTGGTTTGCGCCTGCGGCAAGGCAGGCCTCTGTCGCCGCAGCGAGCGTGGCGCCGCTGGTCATCACGTCGTCGACAAGGAGGATGTCGCGGTCCTTGAGCAGGTGGAGGCGGCGGGGATGCGGACGGATCGCGCCGGTCAGGTTGCGGAAGCGGGCGTCGCGGTCCTTGTGGTCCTGCGGGGGTGTGCGGCGGGTGCGGATCAGAAGGTCGGGGCAATGGGGGAGGTTCGCCAGCGCGGCAAGGTGGGCGGAGAGAAGGGCGGACTGGTTGTAGCGGCGGCGGATCAGGCGGAACCAGTGCAGCGGCACGGGGGCCACCATCATGCCGGGGCAGAGGAGCGGGGCGGCGGCGCGGTGGAGCCAGCGGGCAGCAGCGGGGGCGAGGTCCATCCGGTCGGCGTGTTTCAGCTTCAGGATCAGGTCGCGGGCATTGCCTTTGTAGAGCAGGGCGGCGCGGCCTTTCTCCCACGGGCGGGCGATGGTCAGGCAGTCGTCGCAATGGACCGGAATGTCGGAGTCGCCGGGCAGGGGTGTGCCGCAACTGTGGCAGGTGAGGCCGGTGATGAAGGGGGTGTCGCGCCAACAGGCGGGACAGAGGGCAAAGTCATCTTCGACCAGCGTGTCACAAGACAGGCATTGCGGCGGGTAGAGGATGCGGATCAAGGCGGGGATCGGGGGGGATTGCATTCCGGGCTCCTTCTTGCACAAGGTCCGCGCCATGACGAACCCGCCGCCCCTGACCGACCGCCCTGCCCTGCTGCGAAACCGCAAGCGGACCAAGGCGGATGCGCTGTTCCTGCACGAGGAAGTGGCGGATGAGGTGCAGGAGAGGCTGCGAGAGGTTAACAGGGCGTTTACGGCGCCGGCCTTCGTGGGCGGTTTTCCGACCTTTGCGCCGCCGGGGGCGGTTGTGGTGCCGGATGACGAGGTGCTGGCGCTACAGCCGGGGGCGCATGATCTGGTGGTGCATGCGCTGGCGCTGCATTGGGCGAATGATCCGGTGGGGCAGTTGGTGCAGTGCCGCCGCGCGCTAAAGGCGGACGGGTTGTTCCTGGGCTTTCTGTTCGGGGGGCAGACCTTGGCAGAGTTGCGCGCCTGTCTGGCACAGGCAGAGGCGGAGGTGACGGGGGGGCTGTCGCCGCGCGTCTTGCCGATGGGAGAGATCCGCGATCTGGGGGCGCTGTTGCAGCGGGCGGGGTTTGCGCTGCCGGTGGCGGACAGTTTCACCAAGACCGTGACGTATGGCGATTTCGGCGCGCTGCTGCATGACTTGCGGGGGATGGGCGAGGGGAATGCCTTGGCGGCGCGGCTGCGGTATCCGACGCGGCGGGCGGTGTTTGCGCGGGCAGCGGACCTGTACGCGGCGCATCATGCCGAGGGCGGGCGACTGCGTGCGACGTTCGAGATCATCTGCCTGACGGGATGGGTGCCTGATGACAGTCAGCAAAAGCCGCTGAGGCCCGGATCAGCTGCCCAAAGATTGGCAGATGCACTGGGGACAGCAGAGGTGCGGCTTCCTGAACCGGGTAGGGAAGGTTGACCCCGTCGCATAACCCTATATGTCCGCCTGTGAACAGGAAAAGTCAGGAATGGTGCAATGCTTGACGGCAAGCCTTCGACATCCGTGTCGGCCAGCCATGCGGAAGCAGGCATGATACACCCCGGCGAGGGGCGACTGGCCCATGCGCAGGCCGACCATCCGCCTGTGCGGAAGGCGAAGATCGGGGTTCTTTTGGCGAACCTTGGGACGCCGGACAATTACGACTACTGGTCGATGCGGCGCTATCTGAACGAGTTCCTGTCAGACAAGCGGGTGGTCGATTATTCGGCGTGGATCTGGCAGCCGCTGCTGCAACTGGTGATCCTGTCGAAGCGACCCTTCTCGTCCGGGGCGAATTACAAGCTGATCTGGAATAACGAGCTGAACGAAAGCCCGCTGCTGACGATCACCAAGGACCAGACGAAAAAGATCGCAGAGTCCATCGCGGCAAAGCATGGCGACGGGATCATGGTCGATTTCTGCATGCGCTACGGCAATCCGTCGACCGAGTCGAAGGTGCGGGCGATGGTGGAGGCGGGGTGCGAGAAGGTGTTGTTCTTCCCGCTTTATCCGCATTACGCGGGCGCGACATCGGCCACGGCGAACGACCAGTTCTTCCGCGCGCTGATGAAGGAAAAGCGCCAGCCTGCGGTGCGGACGGTGGCAGAGTATTTCGACCATCCGCTGTATATCGAAGCGCTCGCCCAGTCGGTGGAGAAGGCCTATGCGGCGCTGGATCACAGGCCGGATGTCCTTGTGGCGTCCTATCACGGGATGCCGAAGCGGTATCTGATGTCGGGCGACCCCTATCATTGCCAATGTGCGAAAACCTCGCGTCTGCTGCGCGAGCGGTTGGGGTGGGAGAAGGGGTCAATCGACACGACGTTCCAGTCGGTGTTCGGCCCGGAGGAATGGCTGCGCCCCTATACGGTGGAGCATGTGGCCGAGTTGGCCAAGCAGGGGAAGAAGAAGATTGCCGTGATCGCCCCGGCTTTTTCGGCGGATTGCATCGAAACGCTGGAAGAGATCAATGGCGAAATCCGCGAGGCCTTTGAGCATGAGGGCGGCGAGACCTTCACCTATATCCCCTGCCTGAACGACGACGCCGCGCATGTCGAGGCGTTGGTGGCAGTGATCGAAGAGAACCTGACAGGCTGGCTGCGCTGAGGCGCGGCCGGTCTACGGGCAAAGCGGCCTTCAAGGCAAAAGAAAAGGGTCGGTGGAGAAATCCACCGACCCTTTCCTATACGACGATCCAGAGATCAGTTCGAGGCAGCAGCCGCGATGACCAGCAGGAGCAGCAGCGGAACGATGATGCCGCCAGCCGAGGACGACGTGTTCGCTTCGACAACTTCCGGTTCCATCACCGGTTCAGCCATGCCGCCGGCGAAAGCGGTCGAGGCGGCAACCGTCAGAGCGGCAGCGAGCGCGAGTTTCTTCATGTTAACCTCCAGTTATTGCATGACGACGTTGTTGCAGAGGCGACGCCATGCACCCAAGATATACCTCGTGGTTTCTCTTAAACAGCAACGCCACGTGAATGCAACTTGCAGCAAGCGCAAAACGCGCCGAACAAGCGCATTTCGTCAAATTAGCAACACTTGCGTCCCAACTTGCGTTAGTGCGTACAATTCAAGAATGTGCTCGTTGTACAGCCCGACGCAGCCGTTGGACGAACGGCGGCCAATCTTGCGCGTGTCATGCGTGCCGTGGATTCGGTAGGCGGGCCATCCGAGATAAAGGGCGCGGACGCCGAGCGGGTTGTCGGGCGCACCGCCTTCGACGACATCTGGCCATTCCGGGTGGCGTTCCTTCATGGCGGCGGTGGGACGCCAGGTCGGGTTTTCGACCTTTTGCACGACTTCGGTGCGGCCCCGGCGGGTCAGGTCTTCGGACAGGGGAACCGAGGTTGGGTAAAGCCGGTAGATCGACTGATCCTCGGACCAGAAATGCAGCGCGCGCGAGGTGAGATCCGCGAGGATCGCGCCCTTGCGGGTGTTTTCGAAGTAATCCTGCCAGTCGAGCATCCGAAAGCTGGAGGCGTTGTGGCGCACGGAAGAAGAGGCACCGGGAAGCATTTCGGTGGAGCCTTCCATCGCGAGGGCAGGTAGGGCAGCGGCCCCCACGGCGGTGAATGCGGCACCCGCAACGAAATGGCGGCGGTTCAGCGCGAACTTGTCGGCAGTCATTCTGCTTGCCCCTTGTTTGGTCTGTTTTGCCGGCTGTCTACAGACTCCGGGCCGTTTCTTCAAATCAAACCCGCGTGCGGCGGCAAGGTGCCGCCATCGTGAAGCCTTTCAGGGTTGGGTTTGAATTGGCGGCACGGTTTCGTTAAAGAGCGTCAAACGACAAGCTGCCAATGCGCGGCGAGAGGCGAGTGGAGCGGATGAACAGACGCACGATCCTGATGATGGGCGCGGCCTCGGTTGCGCTTTCGGCCTGCATGCCTTCACTGGGCGCGGGGCCGAAGCTGGGGCCGGATGGCAAGCCGCTGCCGCAGGTCTATGACACGGTCGAACAAGGGCCGGGGACGATCGAATACCGTCTGCTGGACAGCGTCAACGCGCTGCGGTCGGCACGGGGGATGCAGCAACTGGTCTATAGCGCGCAACTGAACGCGGCGGCGGCGACGCATTCGCGGGACATGTCGGTGCAGAACCGGCCTTGGCATTTCGGGTCGGACGGGTCGTCCCCACTCGACCGGGTGCGGCGCGTGG
The DNA here is from genome assembly GCA_039798885.1 of Pseudomonadota bacterium. Classification (GTDB taxonomy): domain Bacteria; phylum Pseudomonadota; class Alphaproteobacteria; order Rhodobacterales; family Rhodobacteraceae; genus Paragemmobacter. The sequence goes on from JBDKFE010000079.1 coordinate 7,655, forward strand.
GGTACCAGGGCAAGCTGCTGGGTGAGCTGATCTCGGAAACCTTTGAGACGGAGCTGGAGACGCTGGCAAGCTGGATGGAGGCACCGGATCAGCGGGCAGTCATCCTTGACCCGGCAGCAAGCGAGTTGGGCTTCGCGTGGTTCCAAGAGCCGAACGGGAAGATCTGGTGGACGCTGGTCACGGGGACGAGCGGTGGGGCCTTTCCCATGGCGGGGGCGACGCCGGGCTTTGCGGGATAAAGGAAGGGGGCCGGTTGGCCCCCTTTGACATTCCGGTGGTCGGGGATGGGTGTCAGGGCAGGATGTGGATCACGGTGCCCGGTTCGACCATGGAGTAGATCACTTCCATCTGGCGGTCGGTCACGGCGATGCAGCCCGCGGTCCAGTCGCGGCGGCTGACCTTCCTGTTCGGGCCGCCGTGGATGAAGATGTCGCCGCCGGGGGATTTGCCTGCGGCTTCGGCAAAGGCCACATCATTCACGTTCGGGTAGGAGATGCCGAGCGAGAGGTAGAATTCCGAGCGCGGGTTCTTGTGGGTGATGTAGTAGGTGCCTTCGGGTGTCTTGCCGTCGCCTTCGAACTGCTTGTGACCTTCGGGGGTGAAGCCAAGCGCGACGTCGTAGGATTTCAGGACACGGCCACGGTGGATCAGGTACATCTTCCTGTCGGCCTTGTGGACCTGAATCGAAGTGACCTCGGCGCCGTGATATTTGCGGAACTTGCCGCCACTGCAGGCGGTCAGGCCGAAGGCCAGCGCCAAAATCAGGAAAACACGAAGAAACCGCATCACTGCCCGCCTTGCCGTCTTTTGCTTATCTTTGGGGTGGGGATAGCGGAAAAGGCAAGATGTGGGAAGGCGACCATTTGGCTGGGACACTCACGGATGTGTCATCTGCTGAAGCGGGCGGCGAGTTCGACATGGGCGGACCAGCGGAACTGGTCGACCACCTGCACCCAGTCGAGGTGCCAACCCGCCTGCGTCAGAAGGCGCGCGTCGCGGGCGAAGGTGACGGGGTTGCAGGAGACGGCGGCGATCACGGGGACTTGCGACCGGGCGAGGGTGGTGAACTGCGCCTCGGCCCCTGCCCTTGGCGGGTCGATCACCACGGCGTCGAAGGGGCGGAGTTCGTCGGGTTCCAGCGGGCGGCGAAAGAGGTCGCGGGTTTCCGTCGTCAGTTTCTTGAGGCCGGGGGTGGCGCGCCAGCCCTTTTCCAGCGCGGCGGTCATGGCGGATTCGCCTTCGACGGCAAGGAGTTCGGCGCGTTCGGCGAGAGGGAGGGCGAAGGTGCCGCAGCCTGCGAAGAGGTCGGCGATGCGTTTGGCATCGCCCACCGCTTCGGTGACGGCACGAAGGAGGGCGGCTTCGCCTTGGGGCGTGGCTTGGAGGAAGGCACCGGGCGGGGGCGCGACGAGGGCCTTGCCGAAGCGTTGCATGGGGGCGGTGCGGAGGGCGACGGTTTCACCGCTCCACGTCAGGCGGGCGAGACCGTGGGTTTCGGCGATCCGCGCGAGGTCCATGCGGAGGGTGGCGTCTAGGTCCTTGCCGCCGGTGACGGCGACATCGGGGCCAGAGAGGCTGCGGGTGAGGGTGAGGGCGAGTTCGGTGCTGCGCGAGCCGCCTGCGCGGGTGAGGGCGTCAAGCGCGGGGAGGGTGGCGAGGAGGTCGGGGTGCAGAAGGTGGCAGTTGGGAACGGGGATGATGAGGTCCGATCCCCGGGCGTGGAAGCCGATGAGCGCGCCGCCCTTGGTCTTGCGCGCGGCCAGAGTGGCGCGGCGGCGCGAGTTGGGGGGCGAGGTGTGGGTGGGGCGGAAGGGGGCGTCCAGACCTTGGCCTGCGAGGGCGCCGCGGACGATGGTTTCCTTCCATGCCGTCACGAAGGGGTCTGAGGCGTGCTGCATCAGGCAGCCACCGCAGGTGCGGGCGTGGGGGCAGGGGGGTTTCTTGCGGTCGGGGGATGGGGTGACGATGCGGGGATCCAGCAGGCGGTCGCCGTCTAGGGTGCCGTCGACTTCCTCTCCGGGAAGGAGGCCGGGGATGTAGACGGGGCCGTCGGGGCCTTTGGCGATGCCGTCGCCAAGGTGGCCGAGGCGGTCGATGGTCAGGATCATGGGAGTGCCTTGGCTGCCGTGAAGGATTGGCCTTCGGGGGCGAGGATGGTGGCTTCGCGCAGGCCGTGGGGTTTGTCGCGCGGGGGTTCGATGACGATACCGCCCAAGCCGGGGGCGCGGGTGGCGGCGGCGTCGGGGTCCGTGTCGAAGAGGTAGATCTGGATGCCGCTGCCGCGCGGGGGATTTTCGGGGAGGAGGTTCAGGAGCGGGTGGCCCGCGAAGGTGGCGTCAGCGTGGAATTGCAGGATGTGCGGGCCGTGGCCGACAAGGGCGAAGTCGGTGGAGGCGCGCAGGAGTTTGAGGTCGAAAACCCCGGCCACGAAACGGGCGAGCGCGCCTGCGTCACGGGTCAGGATGTTCAGCCCCACCCCGCGCAGGGATCGGCCAAGCGTTGCGCCATCGACGGTTGCGTGGTCCATGTCCGCCCCCAAATCCGCCTGTTGAGGCGGATCACTCCGCCGCTTCTTTTTCGTCCACACCGATGAAGCCACCCGATTGGCGGTTCCAGTAGCGGGAATAAAGGCCGCCCCGTGCGAGGAGCTGGTCATGCGTGCCTTCTTCGACGATGCGGCCGTCGTCAAGCACGACGATGCGGTCCATGGCCGAGATGGTGGAGAGGCGGTGGGCGATGGCGAGGACGGTTTTGCCTTCCATCACGCGGGAGAGGGCGGATTGGATGTTCGCCTCCACCTCGGAGTCCAGCGCTGAGGTGGCTTCGTCCAGCACGAGGATGGGGGCGTCCTTCAGGAAGGCGCGGGCGAGGGCGATGCGCTGGCGCTGGCCGCCAGAGAGTTTGACGCCGCGTTCGCCCAAATAGGCGTCGTAGCCCTTGCGGCCGTTGTGGTCGACCATGTTGACGATGAAATCATGGGCTTCGGCGGCGCGGGCGGCGGCGATGATTTCATCTTCGGTCGCGTCGGGTTTGCCGTAGGCGATGTTGTCGCGGGCGGAGCGGTTGAACATCGCGGTTTCCTGCGTGACCATCCCGATCTGGCGGCGGAGGCTTTCCTGCGTGACGGTGCGGACGTCGTGGCCGTCCACCATCACCGCACCGGATTCGGTGTCATAGAGCCGCAGGAGGAGCGAGACGAGCGAGGATTTCCCCGCGCCGGATGCGCCGACGATGCCCAGCTTCTCGCCCGCGCGGATCGTCAGGTCGATGTCGGCCACCCCGCCGCGTTTGCGGCCATAGGCGAAGGAGGCGTGGTCGAAGCGGATCTCGCCCTTGATCGGGGGCAGGTCGCGGGCGGCGGGCGCGTCGGAAAGGGCGTGGGGGATGGCGAGGGTCTTCATGCCATCTTCGACTTCACCCACCGAGGTGTAGATGGACATGAGGGTGAAGCTGACCCAGCCGGACATCTGGGCGATGCGCATGGCGATGGCCCCGGCGGCGGCGATATCGCCTGCGGTGGAGAGGCCTTGCATCCACAGGAGCACCGCGCCGCCGATGAGGAGGAGCGGCAGGACCCCGGCCAGTGTCATCAGCGACAGGCGAAACCATGTGGAGATGACGCCAAATTCGAGGGATTTGTCGCGGAACACCTCCATCGATTTGAGGGCGACTTTGTCTTCGAAGGCGGCGTGGGCGAAGAGTTTGACCGTTTTGATGTTGGTGATCGTGTCCACGACCTGCCCCGAGACCATCGCGCGGCTGGAAGCGCGGGCGGCGGAGTTGACGCGGACGCGGGGCATGAAGAAGCGGATGAGCAGGACATAGGCGACCAGCCAGACGGCCAGCGCAAGGGCGATGCGGTTGTCGATGGAGATGAGGAAGACGACGGAGCCGATGACAGAGGCCAGCGCGAAGCAGACGGTGTTGATGACTTCGGTGGCGACATCGGTGACGGCGCGGGCGGCCTGCATCTGTTTGGTGGCGATGCGTCCGGCGAAGTCGTTGTCGAAGAAGGTGACGGCCTGACCCAGCGTCCAGCGGTGCAGCCGCGACAGGACGAGGGGGAGGACATTAGGGCCGACGACGATGGAGTTGGAGGCGGCCGAAAGGCCGAAAGCCAGCGGCCGCAGGACCATGTAAAAGAGGACGAAGACGGCGATCAGTTGCCAGTGGTCGGTCAGGAAGTTGGCGGGACCAGAGGCGAGGGCCGCGTCGATCACCCAGCCGAGGATGAGGGCGGAGACGACTTCGGTGACGCCTGCGAGAGAGGAGATGACACCTGCCACGATCAGCGCGGGCCACGAACCCTTGAGCGACCAGCGGAAGAAGGCACCCAGCCGTTCGGGGGGTGGGGCGTCGGCAGGGCGGAAGGCGTCGATCATGTTGCCGAGGGTGCGGGAGAGGGTCATTCGGCAGCCTCTTCTTCCAATCCGATGAAGCCGCCGGATTGCCGCGCCCAGAAACGGGCGTAGAGCCCGCCGCGCGCCAGAAGTTCGGCATGGGTGCCCTGTTCCGCGATCTGCCCGTCCTCTAGCACCACGATCCGGTCCATCGCGGCGATGGTGGAAAGGCGGTGGGCGATGGCGATGACGGTTTTCCCCTGCATGACGCCATAGAGCGCGTCTTGGATGGCGGCTTCGGCTTCGGAGTCCAGTGCCGAGGTTGCCTCATCCAGGATCAGGATGGGGGCGTCCTTGAGGATCACGCGGGCGAGGGCCACGCGCTGGCGCTGGCCGCCGGAGAGTTTGACGCCGCGTTCGCCGACATGCGCGTCATAGCCGCGACGACCCTGCGGGTCTTCGAGGGTGAGGATGAAGTCGTGGGCTTCGGCGCGTTTGGCGGCGGCGATCATTTCGCCTTCGGTCGCGTCGGGGCGGCCATAGAGGATGTTGTCGCGGACGGAGCGGTGGAGGAGAGAGCTGTCCTGTTGGACCATGCCAATCTGGCGGCGCAGGCTGTTCTGGGTGACGCGGGCGATATCTTGACCGTCGATCAGGATGCGGCCGCCTTCGCAGTCGTAGAAGCGGAGCATCAGCTTCACCAGCGTGGATTTGCCCGCGCCGGAGCGGCCCACGACGCCGATCTTTTCGCCGGGATTGATGGTCAGGGAAATGCCCTGCAACCCGCCCGAGCCGCGCCCGTAATGGTGCTGGATGTTGTCGAGGTCGATACGGCCTGTCTGGAAGTTCAGGGGTTTGGCATCGGGTGCATCGACGAGGGTGATGGGATGGGTGATCGTCTCCATCCCCTCTTGCACCACGCCCAGCGCCTGCACGAGGGAGGAGAAGGCCCACATGATCCAATAGGTCATGTTGTTCAGCCGCAGGACAAGTGCGGTGGCAGCGGCAACGGTGCCGAGGGTGGCGGCACCCTGATACCAGAGCAGGATCGCCCAGCCCGTGATGGCAACGATGAGGAATCCGTTCAGGACCGTGAGGGCGAGGTCCATCTTGGTGATGATCCGCATCTCTTTCTTGAACGTTTCGCGCGCGTGTTCGATCGATTCCTTGGCGTAATCGAGTTCGCGGCTGTCATGGGCGAAGAGTTTGACGGAATGGATGTTGGTATAGGCGTCCACCACCCGGCCCGTGACCGCAGAGCGGGCGTCGGAACTGGCCTTGGAGGCGGGGCCCGCGTGGCGGATCGTCCAGCGGACGAGGGCGGCGTAGAGGACGAACCAGACGATCAGCGGCAGCAATAGGCGCGGGTCGGCATCGGCCAGCATGATACCCGCGCCGACCACGGTGACCGAGGCGAAGGCGACGGCGTCGAAGGTTTGGAACACCGCGTCGCCTGCGGCGGGGGGCGTCTGCATGATGCGGTTGGCGATGCGTCCGGCGAAGTCAGATTCGAACCAGCCGACGGGTTGGCGGATGACATGGGCATGGGCGCGCCAGCGGATCATCGTGCCGAAGTTGGGCAGGATGGTGTTGTGCAGGAGGGCCACGTTGCCCACGAGCAGGATCGGGCGGAGGATCAGGATGGCGAGGGCCACGAGGATCATTTCCGTCCCATGAAGCGCCCATGCCTGTGCGGGGCCGTTCTGGGCCAAGAGGTCCACGAGGCGGCCGACATACCAGATCAGCGCGACATCGGCGAAGGCCGTGATGACCGAAAGGATGGCCGTGATTGCAAACACCGTCCGAAAGGGGCGGATGTAGTCCTTGAGAAAGGGCCAGAGCCGCCGGGGCGGCGTATCGGTTTGCTCGTAGGGACCGTAAGGGTCGACGAGGCCTTCGAAGAAACGAAACACGGGGAAGCCTCTCTTATAAGGCTTTACCATATAGACCCGTTCGGGGGCGAGGGAAACCGTCAGGCAAGGAGTTGTGAGCGGGTCAAGCGAAGGTCTGAGTTCAGCCAAAGCTCCTTGAGCCGCTTGAGTTCCGTGCCGAGGGCGGGGCCGGAGAGGTGGGGCAGGTCGGCGGCGTTGACGGGGAAGGGCGTTTGGGTACCGCGCGCGACGTCGGCCTGCCAGTCGGAGGGGAGGGGGGATTCGAGGAGGGCGGCGCGAAGGAGGATCGCGTCGGTGGCAAGGGTCGCGCCATGGAGGGCGGCGAGGGCGGCGGGGGTGCGGGTGCTGGCGACTTCGGCCCGCAGGGTGCCAAGGTCGCGCTGGTCTTGGCGCGAGAGGCGGAGGGCGTCGGTCGGGTCTGCGCCGCCAAGGGCCGCAAGGCGGCGGAGCCAACGGGGGGCTTCATCGCCTTCGAGATGGATGAGGGGGGCGAGGGCGCGGTCGTCGGTGCCGGGGAGGATGGCGGTGAGGATGCCCGCGCGGGCCATACTGGCGGTGGCGGGGGCTGGGTCGGGCGCAGCGAGGAGTTTGCGGATTTCGGCGCCGATGCGTTCTTTGGACAGGGTTTGCAGTCCGTCGATCCCGGCGGCGCAGGCGGCGAGTCCGTCGGCATCCATGCCCAGCGCGGGGTTGCCATACCAAGCGGTGAAGCGGAAGAAGCGGAGGATGCGGAGGTAGTCTTCGCTTATGCGCTGATCCGGGTTGCCGACGAAGCGGACGTGCCGGGACTGAAGGTCGGGCAGGCCGTCCAGCGGGTCGATGACCGTGCCGTCCGGGCGGGCGTAGAGGGCGTTCATGGTGAAGTCGCGGCGCGCGGCATCTTCGGCCACGTCGGTAGAGAAGGCGACGGTGGCGTGGCGGCCGAAGGTTTCGACATCGCGGCGGAACGTGGTGACTTCGTGCGGCTTGCCATCCGCGACGACTGTGATGGTGCCGTGGTCGATGCCGGTGGGGACGGGTTTGAGGCCTGCTGCTTTTGCCAGCGCGACGACCCGGTCGGGGGTGGCGTCGGTGGCGATGTCAATATCGGTGACGGGGGCACCGAGCAGGGCGTTGCGGACGCAGCCGCCCACCAGAAGGGCCTGATGCCCTGCCCCGGTCAGCATGGCGCAGACCGCTTGCGTGGCGGGATCGGACAGCCAGTCACCCGCGATCTTCACGGCGTCACCCGGTCGGCCAGACCGCGCAGGATGCGGGCGGTCGCGCCCCAGATGTAATAGGGGCCGTAGGGGACAGCGTAGTAGCGCCGCCATTCGTTGCGCCAGCGGCGGCGTTCGATGGCAAAGTTGGCGGGCGTCAGGACGTGGGAGAGGGGGAGGGTGAAGACTTCCTCAACCTCGCCCGCTTCGGGGATGGGGGTGAAGGGCGCGCGCAGAAAGCCGAGGACGGGGGTGACGGTGAAGCCCGTGACGGTTTCGTGCTGCGGCAGGGTTCCGGCGATTTCCACCTGCGCGGGGGGGAGGGCGATTTCTTCCTGCGCCTCGCGCAGGGCGGCACCGACGACGCCGTCGTCGCCATCATCCACCTTGCCGCCGGGAAAGGCGATCTGGCCGGGGTGATGTTTCAGGTGCGAGGCGCGTTTCGTCAGGATCAGGCGCGCGCCTTCGGGATGCAGCCAGACAGGCACCAGAACCGCCGCCGGGCGCAGAGATCGGCCCGGCGGCAGGGTGATGGCGGGGTTCAGGTCGAAATCCGAGGAGGGCCGCGCCGGGCGGTTGAGGGCCTTGCGCAGCTTTTCCTCGGCATCACGCATCCGGTGTCTTTTCCGCTTCGAATCCCACGGTTCTGGGGTCCAACTCGTAATGCGCGCCGCAGAATTGGCAGTCGGCGGTGACCAGACCTTCGGGCGTGGTCATGTAGGCGATGTCCTTGGCCGAGTAGATGGACAGGGAGTTGCGGACTTTCTCTTCAGAGCAGGAGCAGCCGAAGCGGACGGGTTGGGCGTCGAAGACGCGCGGCCCTTCTTCGTGGAACAGGCGGATGAGCAGGTCGGTGGGTTGGACGCTGGGACCGATCAACTCCATCTCTTCGACCGTGTCGAGGAGGAGGTTGGCGCGGTTCCAATTCTCACCCTCGTCCCCCGACAGAATGTCGGCATGGGTCAGAAGGCCGCCTTCGCCCGTGCCTTCGCCATTGGCGACGAAGGGAGAGGCTTTGGGCATGTGTTGCAGCATCACGCCGCCCGCGCGCCAGTGCAGGGACGCGCCGGGTTGCTGGCTTTTGCCGAAGGTGACGGCAAAGCGGGTGGGAAGCTGTTCGGACTGGGCGAAATACGTCTCTGCACAGGCAGAAAGCGAACCGCCCGCGATGGGGGTGATGCCGGAATAGGGGACCGTCCCTTCGCCCTGATCGATCAGCACCGCGAGGTAGCCTTCGCCGATCTGACTGAAGGGTGGGGCGGCGGGGTCAAGACGGTCGCGGTCAAAGCTGGCATAGGCGCGGATGCGGGCGGACTGCCCATCTTCGGACGGACCGTAATAGTCGGTCGCGATCAGGCGGGCGGGGCCCTTGCCGCGGACTTGCAGCGAGAGTTTCCAGCGCAGCTTGATCGTCTGGCCGATGAGGGCGGTCAGAAGTGCGGCTTCGGCGACCAGCGCCTCGATCTGGGGGGGATAGGCGTGCTGTTTCAAGACCTGATCCAGAACGCCATCCAGACGCGCCACGCGGCCGCGGATGTCAGAGCGGTCAAGCTGGAACGGCAGGACGGTATCGTCCCATGCGAGTTGAGAGCCGATGGTCATAGGGGTTTCCCGATTGTGCATGCCCCGCTTACCGCGCCAATATGGCACGGGCAACCACGGGACCAAACAGATGATCCGTCGATATGGGGAACAAGTGAAGCAAGGTCAACGCTACAAGCGGAGGCCGGGGGTCTATGCGATCCTGCTGGACGGGGACGAGATGCTGGCGACGCATCAGGCGGAGCCGGTGCCAGAGTATCAGTTGCCGGGGGGTGGGATCGACGCAGGCGAGCATCCGGTGGCGGCGCTGCACCGCGAGGTGTATGAGGAGACGGGGTGGCGGATCGCCGTGGAACGGCGGCTGGGGGCATTCCGGCGGTTCACCTATATGCCGGAATATGACCTTTGGGCCGAGAAGGTCTGCACGATCTATCTGGCGCGGCCCGTGCGGCGCCTGGGTCCGCCGTCAGAGGCGGGGCATACGGCGGTGTGGATGCCGGTGGAGGCGGGGCTGGACCTGCTGGGCAATGCCGGGGATCGGGCGATGCTGGCGCGGGTGCTGGGCGTCAGGGGTGCCAGTCGAGGATGATGGCGGAAACGTCGTCGGGGAATTCCGGGGTGCCGGAATGGGCTGACAGCGCGGCGAGAAGGTCGGCGCGGAGACTTTCGCCGGGGGTTGCGGGCAGGGTGGAGAGGAGGCGGGTCAGGCCTTCGGGGCCAAGGTCGCCGTCCGGGCCGGGGCATTCGGTGATGCCGTCCGAGGGGATCACCAGCCGGTCGCCGGGGGACAGGGTGAAGGCCAGTTCCGGGTAATCAGCTTCCGGCAGGAGGCCGAGGGGGAAGCCGCCCTGCCCGATCTGGCGCGTGCCCATCGCCGTGGCGATGAGAGGGTGCGGATGACCGGCCTGAACGGCGGTGACCCGTCCAGAGCCAAGGTGAAGGTCGGCGTAGAACATCGTGACATACTGATCCCCGCACCGATCGTGGTGGAGAAGGGCGTTCATCCGGTCCATCACCTGTGACGGAGGCAGGGGGCGACCATCGCGAAAGGCGAGGTTCTGGTCACGTGATCCGTCCGACAGGAGGCCTGCCAGACGGGCGGCGAGGAGCGCGGCGGCGACGCCGTGGCCCGCCACATCCAGCGACCAGAGTGCGACGCGGTCTTCATCAACGCGGAAGCTGCCGACAAGGTCGCCGCCAAGGTGACCCGAAGGCTGCATCAGATAGGTGATTCGGGCGGGGCCGATGCTCTGGATCCGGTCGGGGACGAGCGAGGATTGGAAATCACGCGCCTCTTCCAGATCGCGGCGGAGGGCGGCGTAGAGGCGCTGGAGGTCGGCGTTCCGCTGGCGGAGTTCGGCCTGCATCCCGAGGATGCGTTCCCCGGCATGAAGCCGGGCGAGCAGTTCGGTTGCGTTGACCGGCTTGGCGAGGAAGTCGTCGGCCCCGCTTTCCAGTCCGGCGGCGATGTCGGTCTTTTCGGACCGGGCAGAGAGCAGGACGAAATAGCCGTATCCGTCACGCGGCAGGGCGCGGAAGGCGCGGCAGAGTTCAGGGCCGGTGAGGCCAGGCATCATCCAGTCGGACAGCACGATGTCGAAATCCCGTGCGCGGGCGAGGGCGAGGGCTTCGTTGCCATCCGTCGCCTCGGCCACGTTGTAGCCCCATCGGGCGAGTTGGAGCGCCAGCATCCGCCGCTGTGCCGTGCTGTCATCCGCGACGAGGATGCTGCGTCCCTTGCTGTCCAACCGGGGTCTCCTTGTCCTTGTGCGGCGCAGTCTGGGCGGGCGGGGGTTAAGGCAAGGCAAAGGATCGAATTGTGCGGATAAGGGCGGTACGGATTCACCACGCCTTCACCGTGATCGTGCAGACAGGTCGCCGGGGGCGGAAAGGGTGGGACCTGATGCTGGTGGACGAGATGCGCCTTCGCGCCTTGCGCGAGGAGGTGGGCGAGGATGGCTATGAGGAGGTGCTGACCCTGTTCCTAGCGGAAAGCGACGAGGTGGTGGAACGTCTGTCGCGACATGCGGGGGGGGAGGTGCCTGCAGCCGAATTGCACTTCCTAAAGGGGATTGCGCTGAATCTGGGGTTGGACGATCTGGCAGCGCTCTGCCGCAAGGGCGAGCGGGGCGAAGGATTCGATCCATCGGCCCTGAGCGCGACTTATGCCGAAAGCCGCGTTGCCATCGAGACAGCGGCGACCGGCTAGATCAGGAATTCCGCAAGGATTTCGTCATTCGTGATGTCGCGGTAGGTGAAGCCTGCCGCGTCAAGCTGTGTGGCGAGAGAGCGGAAGTTTTCGGACCGGCTGGTTTCGATGCCGATCAGGACAGAGCCGAAGTTGCGCGCGGATTTCTTGAGGTATTCGAAGCGCGCGATGTCGTCGTCGGGGCCAAGCATTTCAAGGAATTCGCGCAGGGCACCCGGGCGCTGGGGCATGCGGAGGATGAAGTATTTCTTCACGCCGGAATAACGCTGGGCGCGTTCCTTCACCTCGGGCAGGCGTTCGAAGTCGAAATTGCCGCCGGAGGTGACGCAGACGACGGTCTTGCCCCGGATTTCATCGGCCAGTTCGGGCAGGACATCGACGGAGAGCGCGCCTGCAGGTTCGAGGACAATCCCTTCGACGTTCAGCATTTCCAGCATCGTGACGCAGATGCGGTCTTCGGGGGCGAGGAGGACTTGGGTGGTGTCGATCCAGTTCAGGTGCTGGTAGGTGATGTCGCCAAGCCGGGCCACGGCGGCCCCATCGACGAAGCTGTTCACACGGGGGAGTTTCGAGGGTGCGCCGGATTTCAGGGCGGCCATCAGGCTTGCCCCGCCCAGCGGTTCGACAAAGCGGTAGTCGGTGGTCGGTGAGGCGTCGCGCATGTAGCGGGTGACGCCGGAGGAGAGGCCGCCGCCGCCGACGGGCAGGATGACGAGGTCGGGCGACTGGCCTAGTTGGTCGAGGATTTCGACGCCGACGGAGGATTGGCCGAGGATCACGTCGGGATCATCGAAGGGCGACAGGAAATGCGCCTGCCGTTCCGCACAGAAGGTTTGAGCGGCGGCAAGGGTCTGGTCGAAATAGTCGCCCGTCAGGACGATGCGGACATCGTCGCCCCCGAAGGCGCGGGTTTTGTCGATCTTTTGTTGGGGTGTGGTGACGGGCATGAAGATCGTGCCGGACACGCCGAAATGGTGGCAGGCGAAGGCCATCCCCTGCGCGTGGTTGCCCGCGCTGGCGCAGACAAAGGCGCGGCGGTCCGGCGTGGCGTCTAGAACCTTGCGCATGGCGGTGAAGGCCCCGCGCAGCTTGTAGCTGCGGACGGGGGTAAGGTCTTCGCGTTTCAGCCAGATATCGGCATCGTATCGTTTCGACAGGTGTTCGTTCCGCTGGAGCGGTGTTTCGGGGAACAGGTCGCGCAGGGATTGCGTTGCGGCGCGGGCCGCACTTGGGAAGTCGGGCATTGGGCGGGATTCCCCTCTACTTTCTTAATCCATGCGACGGCGGGTTTGCGCCTTTGTCTTGCCGCAGAAATGCCTTGCATGTTGATGCAAGCTTCGCGCCGGAGTCTTAGGCGAGGAAAGAACCATGTTCCATCCCAAGAAGATCGTGACGGTACTCGGTATCACCACCTTGTTGCTGAGCCCCATCCCGCCGATCAGCGGTCTGTTCGGAGATGATGTGGCCTTTGCCGGAAATGGCAATGGCGGCGGAAACGGTGGCGGGAACGGAAACGGTGGCGGCAACGCTGGCGGGAATGGCGGGGGGAATGGTGGCGATGCCGGCAAATCTGCGGATACAGGGTCCAAGGCCGGGGGGAATGGTGCGTCCAAGTCGGTGAAGGAGGCCGAGACGCAGCTTGCCTCTGCCGGGGAGACGAAACCCGGCAAGACGAGGGGCACGGTGGAGGACGGTTTCGTCGCGAACGAGTTGGGCAATATGAACGGCGCGATGAACGCCAACATCAACGCGGTTCTGGCACATATCCGCAACGGCAACACGAACGGGCCAGTTGGCGCAGTGGCGGCGCTGGTCGCGGCGGACGCGCAGTTGGGCGATCTGGATGCGGCCGAGGTTCTGGAACGGGCCGAAGCGTGGGATCAGTATCAGGCCGATCTGACGGCCGCGCTGGGCACCGACTATCCGACGGTCGAAGATTATCTGGCCGCCAAGCAGGCGCAGGCGGAATATCCCGATCTGCTACAGGATTGGACTGACCAGAACGCGCTGTATCAGGCGGCGCTGACCAGCAACGATCCGAATGCCGAAGCGCTGAACCCCGGCGAAATGCCGATGGATCCCGGCTTTTCCGAGATCGCCGAAGTGGAGTCGCTGCTGACCACCACGCCAGAGGGTGAGCCGCCGACCGAAGAAGAAATCGCATCGGCCGAGACTGTGACGCAGGCGGAGCAAGCGGTTCTGGCGATGTGGAACAAGAACCCCGACTCGACGGATGAGATGTCCGAGGCGGAGCAGGCGCTGCTTGAGTCGCTACGCGCGCGGTTCACAGAGGCCGAGTTGCAGGCGATTGCCGAGGCGGTCGGGGCCTGATCGTCATCTGATTGGACGCGGAAGGGGCGGCCCCGTGCCGCCCCTTTTCCGTTCGGGCCCGCCCTTGCCGCGCAGGGCAAGACCCTATACACCGCGCGCCGATAATCCTTGGGAAACGGGGCCGCCATGTTCAAGCCGAAGAAAGTCGTCCTTGCCTATTCGGGCGGTCTGGATACCTCGATCATCCTGAAGTGGTTGCAGACGGAATATGGCTGCGAGGTCGTGACCTTCACCGCCGATCTGGGGCAGGGCGAAGAGCTTGATCCAGCGCGGGAGAAGGCGATCCTTCTGGGGATCAAGCCGGAGAACATCAACATCGTCGATCTGCGCGAGGAATTCGTGCGGGATTTCGTCTTCCCGATGTTCCGGGCGAATGCGCTGTATGAAGGGCTGTATCTGCTGGGCACGTCGATTGCGCGCCCGCTGATTTCCAAGGAACTGGTGCGGATCGCGCAGGAAACGGGGGCCGATGCCGTGGCGCATGGGGCGACCGGCAAGGGCAACGATCAGGTGCGGTTCGAATTGGGCGTGGCGGCGCTGGACCCGTCGATCAAGGTGATCGCGCCATGGCGGCTGTGGGATTTGACGAGCCGGACGAAGCTTTTGGAGTTTGCCGAGGCGAACCAAATCCCGATCGCAAAAGACAAGCGCGGCGAGGCGCCGTTCTCGGTCGATGCGAACCTGCTGCATACTTCGTCCGAGGGGAAGGTGCTGGAGAACCCGGCTGAGGAAGCGCCGGAATTCGTCTATCAGCGCGTTGTCCCGGTAGAAAAGGCGCCGGATCAGGCGGAGTATGTGGAGATTTCCTTTGAACGCGGCGACGCCGTGGCGATCAATGGCGAGCGGCTTTCGCCTGCCACGATCCTGACGCGGTTGAACGAGATGGGCGGGCGGCATGGCGTTGGCCTGCTGGACCTTGTGGAGAACCGCTTTGTCGGGATGAAGTCGCGGGGCCTTTATGAAACGCCCGGCGGCACGATCCTGCTAGAGGCGCATCGCGGGATCGAGCAGATCACGCTGGACAGCGGGTCCGGGCATCTGAAGGATTCGATCATGCCGCGCTATGCGGAGTTGATCTATAACGGCTTCTGGTTCTCGCCCGAGCGGGAGGCGCTGCAGGCGCTGATCGACAAGACGCAAGAGCATGTGACCGGCACGGTGCGGGTAAAGCTGTACAAGGGTTCCGCGCGCTGCGTGGCGCGGTGGTCGGAGCATTCGCTGTATTCCGAAAAGCACGTGACCTTTGAAGAGGACGCGGGCGCCTACGACCAGAAGGATGCCGAAGGGTTCATCCGGCTGAACGCGCTGCGGTTGAAGCTGATTGCCACGCGGAATGCGCGGGTGAAGGGCTGATCCGCACCATCCAGCCCGCCATGGCATCCTGTGGCGGGCCGGAAAGGGCCTTATGGGATCACGGCCGTCGCCTCGATTTCCACCTTTGCGCGGTCCTCGACCAAGGCGACCACCTGCACCAGCGCCATCGCCGGGTAATGCCGTCCGATCACCGCTTTGTAGACGCGCCCAAGCTCTTTCAGCGACCCAAGATAGTCCCGCTTGTCCGTCACATACCAGGTAAGGCGGACCAGATGCTCGGGGCGCGCGCCGGCGCAGGCCAGAACCTCGACGATAGAACGTAGTGCCTGTTCCACCTGACCGACGAAATCATCCGTCTCGAAGACCTGTTCCGCGTTCCAGCCGATGATCCCCCCGGTAAAGACCATGCGCCCGGTGGCCGCTACCCCGTTGGAATATCCGACCGCCGGCTTCCAATGCGCGGGATGCAGGAACTGATGGGGGCTATCGCTCATGCCCTTTCCTCCTCATGCGCGGACAAGACCGCGCGGATGCGTTCGGGCCAGCGCGCAGGCCGCCCTTCGGGCGACAGCCAGACCAGCACCAGCCGCGCCGTAACCCGATCCTCTGATCCGCAGCGCGCCTGCAGCCGCAGGGTGACGGAACTTGCCCCCAACTTTTCCACCACCAGCAACCAGTCCAGCACATCGCCCAGCCGGGACGGTGCGCGGAACTCTGTTTCCAGCCTTACCGTGGGAACGCCGATCCCGTCCGCCATCATGGCCGGATAGGAATACCCCACCACCTCGCGGAAGAAATTCTCGCAGACGGAATTCGTCATCTCGAAATAGCGGGGATAGAAGACGATCCCCGCCGGGTCGCAATGGTTGAACTCGATCCGGACCTGCCGCGCGTAACTCATCCCAGAACGCTCCGCGCGATGACCACGCGCTGCACGTCCGACGCCCCCTCATAGATGCGCAGGGCCCGGATTTCGCGATACAGGCTCTCGACCACAGAGCCGTGCCGCACCCCGTCACCCCCGTGCAACTGCACCGCCATGTCGATCACCTCTTGCGCGGATTCGGTGGCGTAGAGCTTTGCCATCGCCGCCTCGCGCGTCACGCGCGCCGCGCCGCTGTCTTTCGTCCAGGCCGCGCGATAGACGAGCAGCGCCGCCGCATCGATCTTCAGCGCCATGTCCGCCAGATGCCCCTGCACCATCTGCAACCCCGACAGCGGCTCTCCTTGAATTCGCCGGGCCTTCACACGGGCGACGGCCTCGTCCAGCGCCCGCCGGGCAAAGCCCAGCGCCGCAGCACCCACGGTGGACCGAAAAACATCCAGCACCGACATGGCGATCTTGAACCCATCGCCCGCCGTGCCGATCAGCGCCTCGGGCGGAAGCACGACCCCTTGCATCCGCAGGCGCGCCAGCGGGTGCGGCGCGATCACCTCTAACCGCTCCGCCACCTCAAGCCCCGCGACTGTGGCAGGCATCAGGAAGGCCGACAAACCCTTTGCCCCCGGCGCCTCACCCGTGCGTGCGAAAAGGACGTAAACATCGGCAATTCCGCCGTTGGAAATCCAAGTCTTTTCGCCTTCGATCAACCAACCGCCCTGCACCCGCGTCGCGGTCGTAGAGGTCGCAGCCACATCCGACCCGGACCCCGGCTCGGTCAGGGCAAAGGCGGAAATCGCAGCACCTGCCCGCGTCCGCGTCAGCCACTCTTTCTGTGCAGGCGTGCCGAACAGGGTCACCGCCCCCATGCCCAGCCCCTGCATGGCAAAGGCGAAATCTGCCAGCCCGTCATGCCGCGCCAGCGTCTCGCGGATCAGGCAAAGCGTGCGGACGTCCAGCCGTTCCCCCTCGCTGGCCCCGGAATGCCTGAGCCAGCCCCCCTCGCCCAGCATCCGCACCAGCGCCCTGCAGGCCGCATCCACATCGCCATGGTCGACCGGCAGGTTCGTGGCGCACCATTCCTCTAGCGCTGCGGCAAGATCGCGATGCCGCGCTTCGAAGAAAGGCCA
Source organism: Pseudomonadota bacterium (assembly GCA_039798885.1). Lineage (GTDB taxonomy): Bacteria > Pseudomonadota > Alphaproteobacteria > Rhodobacterales > Rhodobacteraceae > Paragemmobacter. The sequence goes on from JBDKFE010000079.1 coordinate 24,492, forward strand.
GTCCAGAAAGCTTTGATCGGTCATTTTCCGTTCCCAAATATCCTCAGGGGGTGAAGCCCCGCAGGGGCGAGGGGGCAGAATGCCCCCTGATTTTTCGCCAGAAAAATCGTCCTTCCCCCTCAATCCCCCCGGAACACCGGCGTCTGCTTGGCGACGAAGGCACGATAGGCCCTTTCGAAATCCCCGGTCTGCATACAGATGGCCTGCGCTTGCGCCTCGGCTTCGATTGCCTGCTCTAGCCCCATGTTCCATTCCTGATTGAGCTGCGTCTTGGTCATCCCATGGGCAAAGGTCGGCCCCGCCGCCAAGGCGTGTGCAAGGTCCATCGCCGCGCGCTCCAACGCCTCGGCAGGGTGCAGCGCGTTCCAGAATCCCCAGCGTTCGCCTTCGTCGGCGCGCAGCACCCGTCCGGTGTAAAGAAGCTCTGCCGCCCGCCCCTGACCGATGATCCGCGGCAGCATCGCGCAAGCGCCCATGTCGCACCCCGCCAATCCCACGCGGGTGAAAAGAAACGCGCATTTCGCCCCCGGCGTTGCCAGCCGCAGGTCAGAGGCCATCGCCATGATCGCCCCCGCCCCCACGCAGACGCCATCCACCGCAGCAATGATGGGCTTGCCACAGCCTATCATGGCCTTCACCAGATCGCCGGTCATCCGGGTAAAGGCGAGAAGCGCCTTCATTTCCATCCCGACCAGCGGGCCGATGATGTCATGCACATCCCCACCAGAACAGAAGTTGCCCCCGTTCGACGCAATCACCACGACATCCACATCCGTCGCATAAGGAAGGGCGCGGAAGGTATCGCGCAACTCGGCATAGGAGTCGAAGGTGAGCGGGTTCTTCCGCTCTGGCCGGTTCAGCCGCACCACGGCCACGCGGTCCGACACCTCCCACAGGAAATGCTGCGGTTGCAGCCCTGCCATCGCGCCCATCACGCCGCCCCCATCCGCTTGAGAATATCTGTCAATGCTTCGAGATCGGCATCGGACAGCCCGCCGAACATCCGCGCCACTTCGGCCTCGTGCCCTTCTGCCAAACGTTCGAACTGCACCAGACCCTCGGCCGTCAGCGCGACAAAGACCGTGCGCCGATCCGTTTCGGACGGGGTGCGCCGGACAAGGCCATCCGCTTCCAGCCGGTCCACCACGGTCGTCGCATTTCCGTTCGACACCAGCAGCATCCGCGACAGCTCGCTCATCGTCACACCCTCGCGCCGACGGTAGAGCGCGGCCATCACGTCAAAGCGTGGCAGGGTCGTGCCGTGCTGGACGCGCAGGAATTCCCGCAACTCGCCCTCTGCCGCGCGGGTCACGCCCAGCAGGCGTATCCACATCTTTAACCGGCGTTTGGAAAGCGCGTCGCTCATGCCTCGCCCCCCGAAATCACGATGCCCTGCCCGTTGACGCCAGACGCGCCGTCAGAACAGAGCCAGAGCGCCGCAGAGGTCACCTCGTCCGGGCGGTAAAGCCGCCCTTGCGGGCTCATCCCCTCTAGCGCGGCGCGGGCCTGTTCTTTTGTCTTTCCGGTCTTTTCCGAAATCACGCGGATCGACTGTTCCGTCATCTCTGTGTCCAGAAACCCCGGACAGATGGCATTCGCTGTGACCGGCCCCTTGGCGACTTCCAAGGCCACGGACCGCACCAGCCCCATCACCCCATGCTTTGCCGCCGCATAGGGCGCGACCTTGGCATAGCCCTTTACCCCGGCGGTGGAGGCGACGGCAATCAACCGTCCCCAGCCATCGAACTGCCGCAGCCCTTCGCGGAAGGTCAGGAACACCCCCGTCAGGTTGACGGCAATCATCGCGTTCCACTGGGCAAGCGAGGTTTTGGCCAGAACCGCGCTATCGGCCGCGCCCGCATTGGCGATGACGACATCCACCCGGCCCGCCTGCGCGAACAGCGCCTGAACCGACGCCTCGTCCGTTACATCGCAGGGGAGCGCCCGGATCGCCGGATGCGCTGTTGCGACCGCCTCTAGCTTTTCCACGCGCCGCCCGCAGATCACCACTTCGGCCGCCCCCGCGCGGGCAAAGCCCAGCGCAAGGTCTGCGCCTGCGCCTGATCCGCCGCCTGTGACCAGAACCCGCCGCCCTTCGACACTCATGCCCGGATCACCTCGACCGACTTCTGCGCCAAGCGCCGCATCTGGTCGCGCCCCGCCAGATAGGGGAGCGGCCATTCCGTTGCAGCATCCCCCATCGCCACGGCGGCATGCAATGTCCAATAGGGATTGGCCAGATGCGGCCGGGCCAGACAGACCAGATCGGCCCGTCCCGCCAGAAGGATGGAATTCACGTGGTCCGGTTCGGTGATGTTGCCCACTGCCATCGTCGCGAGACCGGCCTCGTTGCGGATACGGTCGCTGAAAGGTGTCTGGAACATGCGCCCATAGACGGGCCGCGCATCGACAGAGGTCTGCCCCGCAGAGACGTCGATGATATCCGCGCCCGCATCCGCGAACATCCGCGCGATCTTTACCGCGTCGTCCGGCGTCACGCCGTCGTCCCCGACCCAATCGGTCGCGGAAATCCTGACGGAGAGCGGCTTGTCTTCGCCCCATGCCGCCCGCATCGCGCGCAGGACTTCCAAGGGCCAGCGCATGCGGTTCTCTAGGCTGCCGCCATAGGCATCCGTCCGCAGGTTCGATTTCTGACTGATGAAGGAGGATACCAGATAGCCATGCGCCGCGTGCAGTTCGATCATGTCGAACCCCGCCCGCTTGGCCATTTCGGTTGCGGCCACGAATTCCGCCGTCACCGCCGCCATGTCGGCCTGCGTCATCTCGCGCGGGACTGCGTTGCGGGGCGACCATGGAATTGGCGATGGTGCGATGATCTCCCAGTTGCCGGAGGGGAGTGGCGCGTCGCCCTCTTCCCAGCCGAGTTGCGTTGAGGCCTTCCGCCCGGCATGGCCAATCTGGCAGCAGATCTTGGCCTGCGTCTCGGCATGTACAAAATCCACGATCCGCTTCCACGCCGCCTCATGTTCCGGTGCGTATAGCCCCGGGCAGCCCGGCGTGATGCGCCCCTGTGCCGAGGTGCAGGTCATTTCCGTGTAGACCAGCCCCGCGCCGCCCTTGGCGCGTTCGCCGTAATGGACCAGATGCCAGTCTGTCGGGCAGCCGTCGACCGCCTTGTACTGCGCCATCGGCGACACCACGACGCGGTTCGCCAGGCGCATATCCCGCAACTGGTAGGGCGCGAAGATCGGTGCCCGCCCCTTTTGCCCGCCCGCCTGCTGTTGAAACCAGTCTTCGGTCCGCCGCAACCATTCCGGATCGCGCAGGCGGAGGTTTTCGTGGCTGATCCGCTGGCTGCGCGTCAGAAGCGAATAGGCGAACTGTTCGGGCGGCAGGTCCAGATAGCGTTCCACCTGCTCGAACCACTCTAGGCTGTTGCGCGCTGCCGATTGCAGTCGCAACACCTCGACCCGCCGTTCGTCCTGATAGCGGGCGAAGGCCAACTCCATCGTCGGTTCTGAATGCAGATATTCGGCCAAGGCAATCGCGCTGTCGAAGGCCAGTCGCGTTCCCGATCCGATCGAGAAATGCCCCGTCGCCGCCGCATCGCCCATCAGCACCACGTTTTCATGATACCATGTGCCGCAGATCACACGCGGGAAGTTCATCCAGACCGCCGACCCCCGCAGATGCGCCGCGTTGGATATAAGGTCATGCCCGCCCAGATGCCGGTCGAAGATACGGCGGCACGTTTCGACCGTGTCCTCTTTGGACATGTCGGCAAAGCCCCAACGATCCCACGTCTCTTGCGCGCATTCTACGATGAAGGTCGCCGTGTTGTCGTCGAATTGGTAGGCATGTGCCCAGACCCAGCCATGTTCTGTCTTTTCGAAGATGAAGGTGAAGGCGTCGTCGAATTTCTGATGCGTGCCCAGCCAGACGAATTTGCACAGCCGCATGTCGATGTCGGGGTGGAACACCTCTGCATATTCCCGCCGCACCGCCGAATTGATCCCGTCTGAGGCCACGACCAGATCGTAGTCCTGACGATATTCCTCGGCCGACTTGAACTCTGTCTCGAACCGAAGATCGACACCCAATTCCCGTGCCCGCGCCTGCAACAGGATCAGCATCTGTTTGCGCCCGATGCCCGCAAATCCATGCCCGCCCGATACGGTGCGGACCCCGTCATGGACGACGGCGATATCGTCCCAATAGGCGAAGTGGTCGCGGATGGACTGGGTCGACACCGGATCGTTCTTTGCCATCCGCCCCAGAGCATCATCCGACAGAACCACCCCCCAGCCGAAGGTGTCATTCGCCCGGTTCCGTTCGAGCACGGTGATCTTATGCGCGGGATCGCGCAGTTTCATCGAGATCGCAAAGTAAAGCCCGGCTGGGCCGCCCCCAAGGCAGAGAATCTTCATCGCCCGACATCCCATGTTCGGCGCATGCGGCGCCTTTTGGGGGAAGGCTGACACCATACCAAAACAATTTCAAGTTTGAAATTTTCGGGCTTGAAATTTTCCCGAAGCCCGCGAAGATGCCTGCATGGACCTTTTGATCGAACGGCATGACGGGTGGGTGACGCTCATCCTTAACCGGCCCGCGCAGAAGAACGCGCTGAACACCGCGCTTCTGGGGGCGCTGGCCGATGCGCTGACCACGCTTGCCGCCGATCCCGGTATTCGCGCTGTGGTCCTTGCCGGGGCGGAGGGCAATTTTGCCGCCGGGGCCGACATTGGCGAGATCGAACACAAGACCAGCGCCCAAGGCGCGCGGGACCCGCGCAAGGGCCATTGGGCGGCGATCCGGGCCTTTGACAAACCTCTCATCGCTGCTGTGGATGGCTTTGCCCTTGGCGGCGGGTTTGAGCTGGCACTGATGGCGGACATCATGGTGCTTTCGCCGACAGCCCGCCTCGGCCTGCCCGAAACCAATCTTGGCCTGATCCCCGGCGCGGGTGGGGGGCAGCGCCTGATGGCACTGGCAGGGCGTGCCCGTGCCATGCGTATGGTGCTGACCGGGGAAATCATCGATGCCCAGACCGCGTATGACTGGGGCATCGCCGCCCATCTGGTCGAAGAGGCGGGGCCCTTTGCGGCCACACTTGCCGCCAAGCTGTGCACGCGCGCGCCGCTTGCCCTGATGGCGGCCAAACGCGCCCTGATCGCGGGCGAAGAACGCGCCCTTGCCCTTGCCGAGGAACGTGCCGCCTTTGAAGGGCTGCTTGATACTGCGGACAAATGCGAGGGAATCCGCGCCTTTCGGTCACGCGAAAAACCGGAGTTTCAAGGAAGATGAGCATCGGCATCATCGGTCTTGGCGCGATGGGTCTGGGCATTGCGCAGGTCTTCGCCGCCGCAGGGCATCAAGTCCGGGCCACCGACGCAAACCACGACACCCGCAGCACCGCGCGCGACCGCCTTTGCGCCGCGCTGCAATCCCGTATCGACAAGGGCGCAATGACCGAAGAGGCGCGCCAAACCCTTCTGTCGCGCCTGACCGTAACGGATAGGATCGAAGAGATCGCCCCCGCAGAGATGGTGATCGAAGCCGTCGTCGAACGGCTGGAGGTGAAGCAAGCGGTCTTTGCCCAACTGGAACCACACCTGTCTTCGGATGCGGTGCTGGCGACCAACACCTCGTCGCTTTCCGTGACGGCCATCGCAGGGACGCTTGCCCATCCAGAGCGTCTGCTGGGCCTGCATTTCTTTAACCCGGCCCCGGTGATGCGTCTTGTGGAGCTTATCCCGCATGCAGGGACGTCGCCCGAAGCGATCCGCATCGCGCGCGGATTTACCGAATCCGCGGGCAAGACCGTCATTCGGTGCGCCGACCGTCCCGGTTTCATCGTCAATCGCTGCGCCCGACCCTATTACGGTGAGGCGTTGGCGCTGTTGGAAGAAGGCCGCACAGCGGGTGAGATCGACGCTGCCATGACGCAGGCGGGCTATCGCCTTGGGCCCTTTGCGCTGATCGACTTGATCGGGGCCGACATCAACCTTGCCGCCACAGAAAGCCTTGATGCTGCGATGGGGCACCACCCCCGCTACCACGTTTTCGCGGCGCTGAAGGCACAGGTGGAAAAGGGCGCGCTTGGCCGCAAGGCGGGCAAGGGCTTTACCCTGCCCCATGTCGACGCGATGCCGCCCCGCGATGCAGAGGCCATCGCGCTTCGCATTGAAGCTACCCTCGCCAATGAGGGCGCGTGGCTTCTGTCGGAAGGTGGCGGCACGATGGAGGATATCGACAGGGCGGTCAAACTTGGCCTCAACTTCCCGCGCGGGCCGTTCGAAATCGTCGAACGGCATGGACGGAAGACAATCCTCGCCATCCTTTCTGCCTTGGAAGAAAACGCCCCCGCCTACCTGAAGACCCGCTACCTTCCAGCACCAGGACTTGCCCCATGACCGATGTCTTCCTCTGCGCGCATCGCCGCACGCCCATCGGCCGACACGGCGGCGCGCTGGCGATGATCCGACCCGATGACATGGCCGCGCATGTGATCGACGGGTTACTCGACCTTTACCCCGGTCTGTCCGTGGACGAGGTCATCCTTGGCTGTGCCAATCAGGCGGGCGAGGACAACCGCAACATCGCACGGATGGCGGTGCTGCTGTCGCGCCTGCCGGATACCGTTCCCGGGCTGACGGTCAACCGCCTTTGTGCGTCGGGCCTTGATGCGGTGATCGCGGGTGCGCGCGCCATCCGGGACGGGGCAGAGGTCGTCATAGCAGGCGGGGTGGAAAGCATGACCCGCGCGCCTTTTGTCATGGGCAAGGCGGAAACCGCCTTTTCCCGAAAGGCCGAAATCCACGACACCACGATCGGCTGGCGCTTTGTCAATGATCGCATCGCGCGGGCCTATGGCACCGATTCCATGCCGGAAACCGCCGAGAACGTGGCAGAGGCCTATGGCATCAGCCGCGAAGATCAGGACGCTTTCGCCTTTCGGTCGCAGTCCCGCTATAGCGCTGCGTGGCACGCTGCCGACATCCTTTCCGTGACGGTCCGATCCGGCAAAGGTGATGCGGTGGTGGACCGTGACGAACATCCCCGGCCCACGACGCCAGAGAAGCTTGCCGCGCTAACCGCTCCGTTTCGTGCGGGCGGCACGGTCACGGCGGGGAATGCCGCTGGGATCAACGATGGGGCATCTGCCGTCATCCTTGCGTCGGCCACGGGGGCAAGGCGGCATGGGCTTACCCCACTGGCCCGGATCGGTGCGGCGGCGACGGCGGGTGTTGCGCCCCGGGTCATGGGTATTGGTCCCGTCGCAGCGGTGGAGCGTCTTTGCGCCCGGACCGGACGCAGCGCAGACAGCCATGACATCGTCGAAGTGAACGAAGCCTTTGCCGCGCAAGTCCTTGCCTGCCTGCGCCTGTGGGGGATTCCAGATGACGCCCCGCATGTGAACGCCTATGGCGGTGGACTTAGCATGGGGCACCCCCTTGGCATGTCTGGTGCCCGTATCGCGGGAACGGCCGCGCGTCGTCTTGCGGAAACGGGTGGGAAAAGCGCGCTGGTGACGTTGTGCGTTGGCGTTGGGCAGGGCGTCGCGCTGGAGTTGGTGGCCGCGTAGCGCATA
>JBDKFE010000080.1:0-3742 GCA_039798885.1 Pseudomonadota bacterium
CCGCACCCAAAAGCGGCACAGTGGCGTTCGAGATCACGATGGGCAGGGCGATCTTCAGCAGGCGGGAATGGGTAAGGTCGGTCATGATGGGGGGCAGAGTGACCGATGGGCGGCATGGGGGGAAGCAGAAAGCCATGCAACACCCCGCGACCCGCTGCTATGATCGGGTCTGTCCACCACAGCGGAACCCGCCCCGATGCCAGACGCACCCCCCCGCCTCGCCGTCGCCTGCCACTGCGGAACGGTCAGGCTTCGCGTCCGCCTGTCGGATGGGTTCGACACCATCCTCCGCTGCTCCTGCTCTTATTGCCGGATGCGGGGGGCCATCGCCGTCTCGGCGGACAGGGCGGATATCGAAGTCATCGCAGGTCAGGACAACCTGACCCTCTATGAATTCAACAGCCGCACAGCGAAACACTACTTCTGCAAGACCTGCGGCATCTACACCCACCACCAGCGGCGATCGAACCCGACCCAATACGGAATCAACGCCGCCTGCATCGAAGGGGTCAGCCCCTTCGACTTCCCCGAGGTAAAGGTCGTGGACGGGGTCCAGCACCCCTCCGACACCGGACAACCATCGCGCCTGTTCGGCATCTTGCGCTTCACCGCCAGCTGACCATCCCCCCAACGCCGCCCCGCCACCCCATATTCACCGCACCCACCAAAGACACGGTGGCGTTTGAGATCCCGATGGGTGCCACGATCTTCAGCAGGCGGGTATGGGTGAGGTCAGTCATCGCGGGGTGAAAGTGACCAATCCCGGGGAAGGGGGCGCAGAAGCCTAGTTTCCCACCCGCGCCGGGGCCGCAAAACGCGGCATCAGCGCGCCGATGTCCAATGCAGCCCAGCAATGCCGCGCAAGGTCCTGTCCGGCCCCCGCAATCTGCCCATGAACGACCTTCAACCCCCGCTTCTGCAACTCCTCCGCGACCGGGATGAAGTCACGGTCGGCCGACACGAGGACCGCCACATCATAACCACCCGACCAAGCAAGGCTCATCATGTCGGTCACGATGCGGGTATCGACACCCTTCTCCTCCGTCCCGCGCATATCGGCCCCACAGGCCTCGCAAGCAACGACCGCCACATGGCATTGCGGGCATTTCGGCGGCGACCTCTTCAGCTTGCGCTCAACGGCGGCGACCGAAACGCCATGCTGCCGATCCAGAAAGTTCGTCAGCCAATGCTTGAACTTCATGTCTACGCCTTTGTGCGGCGAGTAAGACCCATAGACATGCATGGCTTCGTAACTGTGCGGCAACGTCGCACTGACAAGCGCCGCCGCCTCTGCAGCAAGAAGCGGACCGATATTGGACCAGTCAAAGCGGAACTGAGGGTCCAGCGATTTGCAGGAAAGCGTGAAGTTCCAGTAATCGACAAAGACGCGCACCTTCAGCGGTGCGGTATGGGATAAGGGTTCAGCCACCTGTCACTCGCATAGCACAAAACAGAAACGGGGCACCTATCCGGCACCCCGAGCCCGTATTTCAAGATACTCGCTTCCTGACTCCACATACGAGGTGGGCAGTCCACGAGGGGTTTCTATGCCCCAAATATCGTAACTCCGCCCCCACGAGTCAAGTCCACCAGCCCCTTCCGCCCCGTCACTCTGCCGGTTCCCCCGGCGCGGGCGGCATCAAAAAATGCCCCGTCGCCTGAGCGAACAACCGCGCGCGGTTGTCCTGCCACGCCTCCACATGCACGCTCGCATAGCGCCGCCCCGACCGGTTCACCCGCGCCCGCGCATAGGCATCGCGCGGCAGCCCCGCCCGCAGGTAATCCACCGTGAAATCGATGGTCTTGGGCAGCACCAGCCGCCGCTCAGCGATCTGGCCGGGGTCCAGACGGCCCTCTTCCATCTCTTCCCACAGCGTGGACCACGACAGCTCGATGATCGCAGCCACCTCAAGGAAGGCCGCCGTCACGCCCCCGTGCAACGCGGGCAGCACCGGGTTTCCGATCAGCTTTTCGTCAAAGGGCAGGATGGCCGTCAACTCATCCCCCCGGCGGTCAAACTGGATGCCCAGATACTGGATATAGGGCACCCCCGACAGCAGCGCCCGCAGCGCCGCATCCCTGCGCTGCTTGACCACCTGCACGGGCTCGGGTCGCTCGCGGCTCATTTCGCCCCCCTCGGACGGTCCAGCGTGAAGGCCCCCGTCGCCGCCGCCACGGGCCGCGCCTCGTCCTCATCCGTCGCCGTCACCCGGACAAAGGCCACCGACCGCGTCACGTGATAGCACTCCGCCCGTGCGGTGATCGCCTGCCCCGGCGTGGCCGCGCGGAAATAGTCGATCCGCAAATCCAGCGTCGCCGTCGACACCGGCGCCGAAGGATGGCACATCACCGCCGCGCCACTGGCCGTATCCATCAACGCCGACACCGCACCACCATGCATCACCCCGGTCGCGGGATCCCCGATGAAACGGGTGTCATAGGGCATGGACATCACCACCTGCCCCCCGCCCAGACGTTCCAACCGCATCCCCAGCGCGCGGGAATGAGGAAGCGCCTCGATGAACCCACGGGCAATCGCCATCACCCGATCTGACGTATCGTCTGTCATTGCCAAACCCCTCTGCCCCCCATTCATCCGCGCGCCGCTTCGGATGTGCAACCCCTGCCTATCCCTCCGTGATCGTTGCACCGCGCCCCCCGCCCGCCTATGGTGACCGCAGGAGAAGCCCGATGTCCGACACCCGCCTCAGCTTCAAGGAGATGTGCGCGAAGTTCGACGTGACGCCGCGCACGCTGCGCTATTACGAATACATCGAACTCCTCCAGCCCGAGAAGGAGGGCCGCGCCCGCTTCTACGGCCCGCGCGAGGTGGCGCGGATGACCCTCATCCTGCGCGGCCGCCGCTTCGGCTTCTCGCTCGAAGAAATCCGCCAATGGCTGCTCATCTACCGCCAAAAGGGCACGCGCCCGCAGCTAGAGGCATGGCTCCAACTGGCCGACCGCCAACTCGGTGCGCTGGAAACGCAGATCACCGAATTGCTGGCCGCAAAGGAAGATCTCCTCGCGCTGCGCAATACGGCGGTGGATGAACTGGCGAAACTTCCCAAGGACTGACCCGGACCCGGAACACTGTTCCCTGCCCGCGCGAATCTTCGGAAGGACAATTCACGATTAACCTGATAGATAATATAGCGACTCACCTGGGGAGCTGAGCGATGGACAACCTGACCCGCAGTCGGAAACGACAAGGCTATGGCGCGCTGATGCTGTTCCTGATCGTCTATGTCGCGGCACTTGGCCTGATCTTCGCCCCGAAAAGCCTGCTGACTGGCTCTGGCGCAGAAGTCGCCGCCGAAGGCTAAGGCGCTGGCGGGGTGAACCCCGCCCTCCGCAGACCAAGGCGTAACGAAGCCTCCACACGACCCCCCGCCGCACCGCACAAGGCAGAGGTCCCGGGTCAAGCCCAGGACGGGGAGACCCACCATCACCCCTCCCCAATCGCGCAGCCGCCACCGCACATCTGCCTGCGGTCATGGCGGACCAGAGGACCGACCCGCCCCCCCGGTGGACAGTTTCGCCGATCCGTTTGCGGATGCGGCAACGCAGCCGCAAGGGGCCATCAACAAGACCAAAGGCTAGGGGCAACGGACGCCCCCGCCCCCACCCACGACGCGCGCACCGAAGGTTGCGCGCTCGCCCGTCGTCGACACTCCCACACCCGTGACGCCACGTTACGTTTACGTTCACGTCAACTTCTCTGGTAACCTCAACCAGACACACC
>JBDKFE010000081.1:0-53979 GCA_039798885.1 Pseudomonadota bacterium
GCGCTACAAGCCACAACGACAGCGCAGAAAGGCCCCCCATGACCGACCTCATCCCCAGCCTCGCCGCCATCTCCGACCGCTACGACGCCGTCTTCTGCGACCTCTGGGGCTGCCTGCACAACGGCCAGACCCCCTTTCCCGCCGCCGTCGCCGCCCTCCGCGCCTTCCGCGCCCAAGGGAAAACCGTCCTCCTCCTCACCAACTCCCCCCGCCCGAAATCCAGCGTCATCAACCAGTTGGCCCGCATCGGCGTCCCCCCCGACGCGTGGGACGAAATCGTCAGCTCCGGCGACGCCACCCAATACGCTCTCCTCTCGGGTCTCATCGGCACCCGCATCCACCACATCGGCGCCCCCAAGGACGAAACCTTCTTCACCGATCTCCCCAAGGATGCCCCGCACCCCGACATCACCCGCGTCCCTCTGACCGAAGCCCAAGGCGTCGTCTGCACCGGCCTGAAAGACGACCTCACCGAAACCCCCGACGACTACCGCGCCACGCTCCTGATGATGAAAGCCCGCGACCTAAAGATGCTCTGCGCCAACCCGGACCTCATCGTAGACCTCGGCGACAAACGCCTCTGGTGCGCCGGGGCGCTGGCGCAAGCCTATGAAGAGATGGGCGGAACCGCCCTCTACTTCGGCAAACCCCACCCGCCGATCTACGATCTCGCCCGTCGCCGCCTCGCCGCGCTGACGGGCCGCGACGACGCCAACATCCTCGCCATCGGCGACGGCGTGCTGACCGACATCGCAGGCGGCATCGCCGAAGGCATCGACACGCTCTTCGTCACCGCAGGCATCGCCGCCCATGAATTCGGCCCCGACCCGGCAAAGCCCGACGTGACGCGCCTCAACGATTGGCTCACCAACCAGCACCTCAGCCCGACCCACGCCATCCCCTACCTCGCCTAAGGCGACGTCACGCGCAGACATCGCCCCCAACCGCAAAGCAACAATCTTGCGCCAAAAGTCGCACCCAAGATAAAAAGTTACCCAAGCGAATTGCGCTGCAACGCGGCATCGGCTAGCCTCGCCCCAAGACCCATAAGGATTCGGCCATGTTCGCACGCGCCATCGACAATCAGCCCCGCGGCACCATCTGCATCGAGGATCTCGAAATCGGGATGACACGCTCGCTGCTGAAAACGGTCACCGACCGCGATATCGAAATGTTTGCCGAAGTCTCCACCGACCGGAACCCTGTCCATCTCGACGACAGCTACGCGCAGGACACCATCTTCCAAGGCCGCATCGCCCACGGCATGCTGACCGCCGGCCTCATCTCTGCCGTCATCGGCGAACAGCTTCCCGGTCACGGCACCGTCTACCTTGGCCAAAGCCTAAAGTTTATGGCCCCCGTCCGCCCCGGCGATACCGTCCGCGCCGAAGTCAAAGTCACCGCCATCGACCACGCCAAGCGCCGCGTCACCCTTGAAACCCACTGCGCCGTGGGTAATACCGTCGTCCTCAAGGGCGAGGCGCTGGTTCTGGCACCCTCGCGCAAGTTCGACTGAAACGGGGGCCCACCCCCGCCCCCGGGGAAAGATGCGCATTCACCACCACTGGCAGGGACTGGCCCAAGACGCCCGCGGCGCCTCTGTCGCCATGGGCAATTTCGACGGCGTCCATCTCGGCCACCAGTCGGTGATCAACCTTGCCCGCCGCCCCGATGCGCCCCTTGGCATCGTCACCTTCGAACCGCACCCAAGGCAGGTCTTCGCCCCCGACGCCCCGCCCTTCCGCCTGATGAACCCCGAAGCGCGCGCCAACCGCCTTGCCAAACTGGGCGTCCAGCACCTCTACGAACTGCCCTTCGACAAAACCCTCGCCTCCCTCACCCCCGACGCCTTCGCCCGCGACGTCCTCGCCCATGGCCTCGGCATCCGCCACGTCGTCGTCGGCGCCGACTTCTGCTTCGGCAAGGGCCGCTCCGGCACCGCCGCCGACCTCCAATCCCTCGGGCACACCCACGGCTTCACCACCACCATCGCCCCCCTCCTCGCCGTCGGCGGGACCGAGGTGTCCTCCACCGCCATCCGCACCGCCCTGACCGAAGGCCGCCCCCGCGATGCCGCCGCCATGCTCGGCCACTGGCACCGGATCGAGGGCGAGGTGATCCACGGCGAAAAGCGCGGCCGCGAACTGGGCTACCCCACCGCCAACATGTCGGTGGACGGCCTCCACCTGCCCCGCTTCGGCGTCTATGCGGTCAAGGCCGACATCCTCACAGGCCCGCAACAAGGCAGCTACATGGGCGCAGCCAGCCTCGGCGTGCGCCCCATGTTCGGCGTCAACCGCCCCAACCTCGAAACCTTCCTCTTCGACTTCAAGGGCGATCTCTACGGCCACCACCTCTCCATCGCCTTCGTCGACTACCTGCGCCCCGAATTGAAATTCGACGGCCTCGACGCCCTCATCACCCAGATGGCGGCCGACTGCACACGGGCGCGCGACATCCTCACCGCGCTCTGACGAAAACTCTTCTGGCGAAGCGTTTTCCCCGCGGTTCTTCTGCGCGGAACCCCACTCCCCCATCCCCGAAATTTCGCAGAAATTTCGCGCCCAAGATTTTTCGCCAGAAAAATCTTGCCGCCGACCGCTTCCCTTTTCCCCCGCCCCGTCGCACCTTCGCGCCATGACCGCGAAACTCCGCCCCCGCTTTTGGGAAACCGTCCCCCTCAAGAAAATGACCGCCCCCGAATGGGAGGCGCTCTGCGACGGCTGCGGCAAATGCTGCCTGAACAAGATCGAATACGAAGACACGGGCGAGGTTGACTATACCCGCATCGCCTGCCGCCTGCTTGATGGCGAAACCTGCCGCTGCACCCAATACACGATCCGCCACCAATTCGTGCCCGACTGCGTCCGCCTCACGCCCAAGACGCTGCCGAAAATCGCCTATTGGATGCCCCGCACCTGCGCCTATCGCCTGCTTTACGAAGGCCGGCCCATCCCCGACTGGCACCCGCTGAACACCGGCGACCCCGACAGCACCCACAAGACGGGCAACTCCGTCCGTGGCCTCACCGTCCCCGAATTCGAAGTCCACGAAGACGACTGGGACGACTACATCATAGACGAGAAACCCTGAATGTTCTTCGCCTCCGACAACACCTCCGGCGTGCCTGCCGAAATCATGGCCGCCCTGACCCGCGCCAACGAAGGCTATGCCCGCAGCTACGGCGCGGATGACATCATGTCCCGCGTTACCGCCCGCATCCGCAGCCTCTTTGACGCGCCCGAAGCGGCCGTCCACCTCGTAGCCACCGGCACCGCCGCCAATGCGCTGGCCCTCGCCACCCTCACCCCCCCATGGGGTGCCATCTTCTGCCACCGCCACGCCCATATCGCCGAAGATGAATGCGGCGCGCCCGAATTCTTTGCAGGCGGCGCGAAACTCGCGCTCATCGACGGCCCCCACGGCAAGATCACCCCCGCCGCCCTGACCGAGGCGCTGGCCACCACCGGCGCCTCCGGCGTCCACGGCGTCCAGCGCGGCGCGCTCTCGCTGACCAATGTGACAGAGGCAGGCACCACCTACACCCCCGCCGAAATCGCCGCCCTCACCGCCATCGCCAAGACGCACAACCTCCCCTGCCACCTCGACGGCGCGCGCTTCGCCAACGCCCTCATCGCCACCGGCGCGACGCCTGCCGAAATGACGTGGAAAGCAGGCATCGACGCCCTCTCCTTCGGCGGCACCAAAAACGGCCTCCTCGGCGTCGAAGCCGTCATCCTTTTCGACCCCGCGAAATCATGGGAACTCGAACTCCGCCGCAAACGGGGCGGCCACCTCTTCTCCAAACACCGCTTCCTTTCCGCCCAAGTGGAAGCCTACCTGACCGACGACCTCTGGCTCCGCCTCGCCACCCATGCCAACGCGATGGGCCAGCGCCTGTCCCAAGGCATCGCCGCGATGAACAGCGCAGCCCTCACCCACCCCACCCATGCCAACATGGTCTTCGCCAACTGGGAACCGGGCGGCCATGCCCGCCTGCAAGGCGGCGGCGCGATCTATTACGACCTGCGCCCCAAGGAAGGCCGCGAAACCGCCCGCATGGTCGCCTCATGGAACACGACCGACGATCACGTCGACCGCTTCCTCGCCCTTCTCAAGGGCTAGGACATACCCGCCCCACGCACCGCCCCCGGTCCGGGGGGCCCCGGGTCAAGCCCGGGGCGCGCCGTCCTGCATCACCGCCCCGCCAGATAGTCCTCCAGCAACTCCAGCCGATCCTGCCCCCAGAACTTTTCTTCCCCCACGATGTAGAAGGGCACGCCGAACACCCCCCGCGCCACCGCCTCCTCCAGATTGCGGACATAGGTATCCGCCGCCGTGAACATCCCCCGATCCGCCACCGCCGGATCAAACCCGTTCTCGGCCAATATCGCCTTCACCACCTCGTCATCCGCGATGTTGCGCCCCTCGGCCCAGACCGCCCGCGGAAAGGCCCTCACCAGCCCCGCCAGATCACCACCCCCCGCCGCCTGCGCCGATATGATCGCATAGCTCGCCGGGGCCGGGTTCACCGGAAAAAAGAACGGCTGCAAATCCAGCTTCATCCCCAGCCGCTTCGACCACCGCACCAATTCCTGCAAGCGATAGGCCTTCCGACTCTCATGCCGTTCGGCCAGCACCTGCCCGCCCGTGCGGGGAAACAGCGCGGGCGCATCCAGCGGCACATAACGCACACTCGCCCCCTGCCGCGCGGCGATGGCCTCTAGCCGATCCCCCGCCAGATAGACCCATGGCGACATGGGGGTCAGGAAATACTCAATCTGCGCCATTTTCACGCCCTCGCTTGCCTTCGGTTCCCAAGACCGTAACGCGGTGATACAGCACCACCAACACCGAATCCGCCCCCTCTTCAGGCCGCCCACCGGAGATACCCATGCCCGCCATCACCGAGCCGAAACTGATTTCCGGCAACGCGAACCTGTCGCTCGCGAAATCCATCGCCCGCCGCATGTCCATGCATCGCGGCATGTCGGTCAATCTGGTGGATGCGCGGATCGAACGCTTCAACGATCAGGAAATCTTTGTCGAGGTGTTCGAAAATGTCCGGGGCGAAGACATGTATGTCATCCAGCCCACCTCTAACCCGGCCAATGACAACCTGATGGAACTCCTCATCATGGTCGATGCCCTGCGCCGCTCTTCCGCTGCGCGCATCACCGCCGTGATCCCCTATTTCGGCTACGCCCGCCAAGACCGCCGCGCCAAGGCCCGCACCCCCATCAGCGCGAAACTCGTCGCCAACCTGATCGAAACCTCGGGCGTTGACCGGGTCCTGACGCTCGACCTCCACGCTGCACAGATTCAGGGCTTCTTCGACATCCCCGTCGACAACCTCTACGCCTCGCCCGTCTTCGCGCTGGACATCGAACACCACTTCAAGGGCGCGATGGACGACCTCATGATCGTCTCGCCCGACGTCGGCGGCGTGGCCCGCGCCCGCGAATTGGCCAAGCG
This sequence comes from Pseudomonadota bacterium, assembly GCA_039798885.1. Taxonomy (GTDB): domain Bacteria; phylum Pseudomonadota; class Alphaproteobacteria; order Rhodobacterales; family Rhodobacteraceae; genus Paragemmobacter. Next base: position 5,476 of record JBDKFE010000081.1, read on the forward strand.
GATCAACGCCCCCCTCTCCATCGTCGACAAGCGGCGCGAAAAGGCGGGCGAAGTCGCAGGCATGACCGTGATCGGCAATGTCGAAGGCAAGAAATGCATCATCGTGGACGACATCTGCGACACCGCCGGAACGCTCTGCAAAGCCGCTGAAGTCCTGATCGAAAACGGCGCGACCGAGGTGCACTCCTACATCACCCACGGCGTCCTGTCGGGCCCGGCGGTCGAGCGGGTGCAGAACTCGGTCATGAAATCCCTTGTCATCACCGACAGCATCGAACCGACGGACAAGGTCAAGGCCGCCTCCAACATCCGCATCGTGCCCACCGCGCCCATCTTTGCACAGGCGATCCTGAACATCTGGAACGGCACCTCCGTCTCGTCCCTGTTCGAAACGGATACCCTCGTCCCGATCTACGAAGGCATGTACCAGCGCGCCTGATGCACCCGCCTAGGGTGCGCTCCGGCGCACCCTAGGCGGTCAATCCACATCCCAATCATCGGCGTCCCGCACCGGACCAATCGCCGTCCAATCCGCCCGGATGCGCGCGATCCGCGTGTCACCCCATGTGCGGAACACCAGTTGAAATCCCTTCTCGGTGATGTTTTCGGCCACCAGATCGGCCCGCATATTGGTCTGGTGATCCATGTCCCACAACGACACGCCCACCATCACCGCAGGCAGCGCGCGGAACGGTTCGGCAAAGGTCACCTGAAACCGGCTCTCACGATCCCCGCTGCCGGTCCACATCACCCCATCCGTGACGAAGTCCGAAAACAGAAGCTGGCTCCCCTGCAGGACACCGATGCTATTCGCCGTCATGCGCCTCATCTTCGGCTGTCTCATCGCCCGAACCATGCACCAGCTATTGTTACACCGATGCCATCATAGCAGAACGCCCCGCCATTTCCGGCAGGGCGTTCCCATTTTCTACCTAAGCGTGTCTTTACTGCCCGACCACCGCCCGCAAGGCGATCATGTCAGCCACCAGCTTCTCAGCCGTGTCCTTGTCCTCGGCCCGCGCCGCAGCCTCCCGGGCCTCGGCCAGAAGCGCGTCGAACAGCGCCGCATTTGCCTCTTCCACGGGCACCGCACGCTCGGCCAGAACCGAAACGCCGGTCGCGCTGATCTCGGCGAAACCGCCGGTCACGACATAGGACTTGGCCCCATCGCTGGAAACCGCCTTCAGGATGCCGGGGCGCAGCGTGGTGATGGTGGGGGCATGCCCCTCCATCGCCGTCAGGTCGCCATCGGCCCCCGGAATCTGCACCTCGCTCGCCGTGACAGAGGCAAGCCTCCGCTCCGGCGAGACGAGATCGAATTGAACAGAGCCTGCCATCGGCCTGCCCCCTCTTACGCGGCTTGCGCGGCGAGACGCTGCGCCTTGGCGATCACCTCGTCGATGTCGCCGACCATATAGAAGGCGGCTTCCGGCAGGTGGTCATACTTGCCTTCGACAACCGCCTTGAACGAAGCGATGGTCTTTTCCAGCGGAACCTGCACGCCATCCGAACCGGTAAAGACCTTCGCCACGTCGAAGGGCTGCGACAGGAAACGCTGGATCTTCCGGGCGCGGGCCACGGTCAGCTTGTCCTCTTCGCTCAGTTCGTCCATCCCGAGGATGGCGATGATGTCCTGCAGCGACTTGTAGCGCTGAAGGATGCCCTGCACCGCACGGGCCACGTTGTAATGCTCTTCGCCGATCACCGCCGGGTCCAGCAGACGCGAGGTCGAGTCCAGCGGGTCCACCGCCGGATAGATCCCAAGCTCCGAGATGGCGCGCGACAGAACCGTCGTCGCATCGAGGTGGGCGAAGGACGTCGCAGGCGCCGGGTCGGTCAGGTCGTCGGCCGGAACATAGATGGCCTGCACCGAGGTGATGGACCCCTGCTTGGTCGACGTGATGCGTTCCTGCAGCGCGCCCATGTCGGTGGCCAGCGTCGGCTGGTAACCCACGGCGGACGGGATACGACCCAGAAGTGCCGACACTTCCGAACCGGCCTGCGTGAAGCGGAAGATGTTGTCCACGAAGAACAGCACGTCCGTCCCCGACTGGTCGCGGAACTGCTCGGCCAGCGTCAGGCCGGTCAGCGCCACGCGGGCACGCGCCCCCGGGGGCTCGTTCATCTGGCCATAGACAAGGGCCACTTTCGACTCCGTCAGGTTGTCGATCTTGATAACCCCGGATTCGATCATCTCGTGGTACAGGTCGTTCCCTTCACGGGTCCGTTCACCCACGCCGGCGAACACGGAATAGCCCGAGTGCACCTTCGCGATGTTGTTGATCAGTTCCATGATGAGAACGGTCTTGCCGACGCCCGCACCCCCGAACAGACCGATCTTCCCGCCCTTGGCATAGGGGGCCAGCAGGTCGATCACCTTGATGCCGGTCACGAGGACCTGCGATTCCGTCGCCTGCTCGCTGAACTGCGGGGCGGGCTGGTGGATCGCGCGGGTCTGCGCGGCGGAAACCGGGCCCTTTTCGTCCACCGGCTCGCCGATGACGTTCAGGATGCGGCCCAGCGTGGCGTCGCCCACCGGCACCGAAATCGGCGCGCCGAGGTCCTTCACCGGGGCGCCACGGACCAGACCTTCGGTCGCGTCCATGGCGATGGTGCGGACGGTGTTCTCGCCCAGATGCTGCGCGACTTCCAGAACCAGACGCTTGCCGTTGTTGTCCGTCTCGAGCGCGTTCAGGATCGCCGGAAGCGCCCCATCGAACTGCACGTCGACGACGGCGCCGATCACCTGCGTGACTTTGCCTTGTGCCATGTTGTTTCTCCGGTTCCTCAGAGCGCCTCAGCGCCCGAAATGATTTCGATAAGCTCTTTGGTGATCGCCGCCTGACGCGAACGGTTGTACTGGATCGTCAGCTTGTTGATCATGTCGCCCGCATTGCGCGTGGCGTTGTCCATGGCCGACATCCGCGCACCCTGTTCGGATGCCCCGTTCTCCAGCAGCGCAGCAAACACCTGCGTCGCCACCCCGCGCGGAAGCAGATCCGCAAGGATCGCCTCTTCGCTGGGTTCATAGTCATACAGCGCGGTCGCGCCACCGCCTTCGAACTTGGCGGGGATCACTTGCTGCGCGGTCGGGATTTGGCTGATCACCGACTGGAAGCGGTTGTAGAAGATCGTCGCCACGTCGAACTCGCCCGCCTCAAAACGTGCCAGCACGTCCTTGGCGATGGACTGCGCATTGGCATAGCCCACGCGCTTCACCTCGCTCAGGTCCACGTGGCCGACGAAATGGTTCGCCAGATCACGCTTCAACTGCTCGCGGCCCTTCTTGCCGACGGTCAGGATCTTCACCGTCTTGCCCTGCGCCAGCAACTGGTTGGCATGGGCACGCGCCAGACGCGCGATGGTGGAGTTGAAGCCGCCGCACAGCCCGCGCTCTGCGGTCATGACGACCAGCAGATGCACCTTGTCCGACCCCGTGCCCGCCAGCAGACGGGGGGCCGAAGCCGACGAACCGACCGAAGCCGCCAGCCCCGCCATCACGGCATTCATCCGCTCGGCATAGGGGCGCGCCGCTTCCGCAGCTTCTTGGGCGCGGCGAAGCTTTGCCGCCGCGACCATCTGCATCGCCTTGGTGATCTTCCGCGTGTTCTTCACGCTTCCGATCCTGTTCTTTAGGTCCTTCAGGCTGGGCATCTGCCTACTCCCTCAAGGGCCAAATCAGGCGAAGTCTTTGGCGAATGCATCAAGCTCCGCGCGGATCGCCTTCTCCAGATCGCCCGCCACCTTGCGGTCGTTCTTGGTGATGTCTTCCAGCAGCGCCGCACCCTTGGTGCGCAGGTGCTTCAGCAGACCAGCCTCGAACCGGCCCACATCCTTCACCGGCACCTTGTCCAGATAGCCGTTGGTGCCCGCGAAGATGACGCAGACGATCTCGGCATTGGTCAGCGGCGAATACTGCGGCTGCTTCATCAGCTCCGTCAGACGCGCGCCACGGTTCAAAAGCTGCTGCGTCGCGGCGTCAAGGTCCGACCCGAACTGCGCGAATGCCGCCATTTCGCGGTACTGCGCCAGTTCCAGCTTCACCTTGCCCGCCACCGACTTCATCGCGCTCGTCTGGGCCGAAGACCCCACGCGCGACACCGACAGACCGGTGTTCACGGCCGGACGGATGCCCTGATAGAACAGTTCCGTCTCAAGGAAGATCTGCCCATCGGTGATCGAGATCACGTTCGTCGGAATAAAGGCCGACACGTCGCCGCCCTGCGTTTCGATGATCGGCAGCGCGGTCAGCGAACCAGCCCCGAAATCCTCGTTCAGCTTCGCCGAACGCTCCAGCAGGCGCGAGTGCAGATAGAACACGTCGCCCGGATAGGCTTCACGCCCCGGCGGACGGCGCAGCAGCAGCGACATCTGGCGATAAGCAACGGCCTGCTTGGACAGGTCATCATAGATGATCAGCGCATGACGGCCATTGTCGCGGAAATATTCCGCCATCGCGGTCGCCGAATAGGGCGCAAGGAACTGCATCGGCGCCGGGTCCGACGCGGTCGCAGCCACAACGATCGTATAGTCGATGGCCCCGGTTTCTTCCAGCTTCTTCACAAGCTGCGCCACGGTCGAACGCTTCTGCCCGATCGCAACATAGATGCAGTACAGCTTCTTCGATTCATCCGAACCGGCGGCCTCGTTATAGACCTTTTGGTTCAGGATCGTGTCGAGAGCGACAGCCGTCTTACCGGTCTGGCGGTCGCCGATGATCAGTTCGCGCTGGCCACGGCCAACCGGGATCATCGCGTCCACGGCCTTCAGGCCGGTCGCCATGGGTTCATGCACCGACTTGCGCGGGATGATCCCCGGCGCCTTCACGTCCGCCACGCGGCGCTCGGCCGCCTTGATCGGGCCCTTGCCGTCGATCGGGTTGCCCAGACCGTCCACGACGCGGCCCAGCAGGCCGTCACCGGCGGGCACGTCCACGATGGACTTGGTGCGCTTGACGGTGTCGCCTTCCTTGATGTCCTGGTCCGAACCGAAGATCACGACGCCGACGTTGTCGACTTCAAGGTTCAGCGCCATCCCGCGGATACCGCCGGGGAATTCCACCATCTCGCCGGCCTGCACATTGTCAAGGCCATGCACACGGGCAATCCCGTCACCGACCGACAGCACGCGACCCACTTCGGCAACTTCGGCATCCTTGCCAAAGTTCTTGATCTGCTCTTTCAGGATCGCAGAGATCTCAGCAGCCTGAATTCCCATCACCCAACCTCTTTCATTGCATTCTGGAGAGCCGCGAGCTTCGACTTGACCGACGTGTCGATCATGGTCGAGCCCAGCTTGACGACGAGACCACCGATGAGGCTTTCATCGACGGCCGTTTTCAGTTTCACGTCCTTGCCGACACGCGCCTTCAGCGTCGCGGCGAGTTTCTTGGCCTGATCGGCGGACAGCGCAGCAGCCGATGTCACCTCGGCCGTCACTTCGCCCTTCTCCGCCGCGATCCGCGCCAGCACGTCCGCCACCAGTTGCGGCAGCACGAACAGACGGCGGTTCTGCGCCATCAGTGCCAGCGTATTGGCGGTCAGCGCCGACAGTTTCATCTTCTTCGCGATGGCAGCGATAGCCGCGCCCTGCTCATCCCGGCTGACGACGGGCGATGCGATCATGGCGGTCAGTTCGGGGCTTGCCGCAAGCGCGGCGCCAAGGGCATCGGCATCCGCCTCAAGCGCCTTCAGCGACTTGTCTTCCTTCGCCAGCTCGAACAGAGCGGTGGCGTAGCGTGCGGCGATGCCGGAGGAGATCGAAGCTGGTTCGGACACGTCAACCCTTCCGCTGTCTGGCCCCGTTTCCCGCGCAGGTTGCACAGGCTCAGGGCATCCGTGGGCGCGGACCGATGGCCCGCGTCGTGAATTCGCGGCGTCATTAGCAGAGCGAGGTTTAGCCCGCAACCGCTTAGGTCAAGGGAACGTGACTGATACGGTCAGGTTTTCTTCGGGGTTAGCGCGAACGCCCGGACATGCGACGCTTTGCACCACCGGCGCAGCGCACAGAAGGCAAGGCCAAAGGGGGCAAAGGCGAAGAATCAGCCCGCAGAACACATGCAAAACACATCATGCAATTGCCTACCAAGGGACCAAAGCGAAACGGCAAACCCCGCCCCGGACGTGTTCCGGGGCCTCCCTGCCCCCCACGCCACGCAGGCAACCAAAGCCCGCGACCCTTGCCCCGCCGCCACCGCACAGGCGCCGGACCTCTGGCCTGCCCCTACCCCCGGTTCATCGCCGGTTCCGGCACGCCCTTGCCCACGCCTTCCAGCACCTTGAGCGGCCGCCGCACCACCGCGCCCAGACCACCGCGCGTCGGCGCATAAACCTGCTTGGACGCCTCTACCATCAGCACACCCCCCGCCAGCCACGGCCCAAAGCGCCGACCAAAGCCTTCCCAGAAATCCGCCGTCCGCAGCCAGAACCGCGCCTGCGATGGCGGGGCGAACAGCGCCGCGCTCGTCCGTTCCGGCGTGAAGCCGTGCCGCTTCAACTGCGTTTCCAACTGCGACATGGAATAGGGCCGCCCAAACCCGAAAGGCGTGATGTCCCGCCGCGACCACAGACCCGACCGGTTCGGCACGATGAACATCGCCTTCCCCCCCGGCCCCAGCACGCGATGCGCCTCTTCCAACACCGCGCTCGGCTGTTCAGATGTCTCCAACCCGTGCAGCATCACCAGCCGGTCCACCATCCCCGTGGGCACCGGCCACAGCGTCTCTTCACACAGGACGCTCACATTCTCCATCCCCGCAGGCCAAGGCATCACCCCCTGCGGCCCCGGCATCAGCCCGATCACCCGCCGACTGTCCGCCAGATAGGGCCGCAGCAACGGCACCGCAAAGCCGAACCCCGCCACCGTCTGCCCGTGCTGCACAGGCCACAACTCCACGACCCGATCCCGGATCGCCCGCTGCGCCACGCGGCCCAACTGGGTGCGATAATAAAAGTTACGCAGATCAAGCACGTCGAGGTGCATTGCACTTGGCTTTCCCGCCGGTCCACATTGGCGACAGAATACTCAGGAACGGATCAAACTCCATGCCGCTCGAACTCGTCACCATCCCCTGCCTGTCGGACAACTACGCCTACCTCGTCCATGACGATGAAACCGGCGCAACGGCGGTCATCGACGTGCCCGAGGCCGCGCCGATCTTGCAGGCGCTGTCCGACCGTGGCTGGCGGCTGTCGGATATCTGGATCACCCACCACCATTCCGACCATATCGACGGCATCCCCGAACTCCGCGCCGCCACCGGGGCCAAGGTCACGGGCGCTGCCGCCGATGCCCACCGCCTGCCGCCCCTCGACCTCGCCCTTCCCGACGAAGGGGCGCTCACCCTCGGCCGCCACGCCGTCGAAACCTTCCCCGTGCCGGGTCACACCGTCGGCCACATCGCCTTTTCCATCCCCTCTGCCCGGCTGGTCTTTACCGGCGACAGCCTGATGTCCGCAGGCTGTGGCCGCCTGTTCGAAGGCACCCCGGCGCAGATGTGGTCCTCCCTCTCGCGGCTGGCGAAACTGCACCCTGACACGCTGGTCTGTTCGGGCCATGAATACACCACCTCGAACATCCGCTTCGCCCTGACCCTTGAACCCGCCAACCCCGACCTTATCTCAAGGTCCAAGCGGGTGGCTGCGGCGCGCGAGGAAGGTCGTCCCACCGTCCCCGTCACCTTGTCCGAAGAACTGGCCACCAACCCCTTCCTGCGCGCCCATCGCGCGGAACTCAAGGCAGCGATCGGCCAACCCGACGCCCCTGACGCCGTCGCCTTCGCCGAAATCCGGGCCCGCAAGGACAGGTTCTGAACAATTTCTGCATCCGGCCGTTCACATTTTGCGTCCCGGGCGCAGCAAACCGCAAAACTGGCCAAATAACCCTTGAAGTGCCGCCGTTTTGGCCGAACTCTAGGACCATGAGGCCACGGTTCGGCGGCGGCTCACCCCCCCGAACCCTGAGGAACAGGAGCACCGCAACGTGCCGTCATTTTCGACCACGCTCGAGCAGGCCATCCACGGCGCCTTGGCCCTTGCCAATGCCCGCCGTCACGAACTCGCCACGCTGGAACACCTCCTGCTGGCCTTGATCGACGAACCCGACGCGGCCCGCGTGATGAAGGCCTGCTCGGTGAACCTCGATGATCTGAGAAAGACACTTCTCGACTTCATCGACGACGACCTCTCCACCCTCGTCACCGATGTCGAAGGGTCCGAGGCCGTGCCCACCGCCGCCTTCCAGCGCGTCATCCAGCGCGCGGCGATCCACGTCCAATCCTCTGGCCGCACCGAAGTCACCGGGGCCAACGTCCTTGTGGCGATCTTCGCCGAACGCGAATCCAACGCCGCCTACTTCCTGCAGGAACAGGACATGACCCGTTACGACGCGGTCAACTTCATCGCCCATGGCGTGGCGAAAGACCCGTCCTACGGCGAATCCCGCCCCGTCTCGGGGGCCGATGACGAACGCCCCGAAACCCCCAAGGCCGAAGCTGGCGAGGCGAAGGAATCCGCCCTCTCCAAATACTGCGTCGACCTGAACGTGAAGGCGATGAAAGGCGACGTCGACCCGCTCATCGGCCGCGAAGCGGAAGTCGAACGCGCGATCCAAGTCCTCTGCCGCCGCCGCAAGAACAACCCCCTCCTCGTGGGCGACCCCGGCGTGGGCAAAACCGCCATCGCCGAAGGCCTCGCTTGGAAGATCGTCAAGAAGGAAGTCCCCGAAGTCCTGTCGGGTGCCACCATCTACTCGCTCGACATGGGCGCGCTGCTTGCGGGCACCCGCTACCGCGGCGATTTCGAAGAACGCCTGAAAGCCGTGGTCAAAGAGATGGAGGATCACCCCGACGGCATCCTCTTCATCGACGAGATCCACACCGTCATCGGCGCGGGCGCGACCTCGGGCGGCGCGATGGATGCCTCCAACCTTCTGAAGCCCGCGCTTCAGGGCGGCAAGCTGCGCACCATGGGGTCCACCACCTACAAGGAATTCCGCCAGCACTTCGAAAAAGACCGCGCCCTCTCGCGCCGCTTCCAGAAGATCGACGTCAACGAACCCTCGGTCCCTGACGCCATCAAGATCCTCATGGGCCTCAAGCCGCATTTCGAAGAACACCACGACCTGCGCTACACCGCCGACGCCATCAAGGCGGCGGTGGAACTGGCCGCGCGCTACATCAACGACCGCAAACTGCCCGACTCCGCCATCGACGTGATCGACGAGGCGGGTGCAGCCCAGCACCTTCTGCCCGAAGGCAAGCGCCGCAAGACGCTCGGCACCAAAGAGATCGAGGCGGTGGTGGCCAAAATCGCCCGCATCCCCCCGAAGAACGTCTCCAAGGACGATGCCGAAGTGCTGCGCGATCTGGAAAAGACGCTCAAGCGCGTCGTCTTCGGTCAGGACAAGGCGGTCGAGGCGCTCTGCTCCTCCATCAAACTCGCCCGCGCGGGCCTGCGCGAACCGGAAAAGCCCATCGGCAACTACCTCTTCGCGGGCCCCACCGGCGTCGGCAAGACCGAAGTCGCCAAGCAACTCGCCTCCTCGCTCGGCGTGGAACTGCTGCGCTTTGATATGTCGGAATACATGGAAAAGCACGCCGTTTCCCGGCTGATCGGCGCACCGCCCGGCTATGTCGGCTTCGATCAGGGCGGGATGCTGACCGATGGCGTGGACCAGCATCCGCATTGCGTCCTGCTTCTGGACGAAATGGAAAAGGCCCACCCGGATGTCTACAACATCCTCCTGCAGGTGATGGACCACGGCAAACTCACCGACCATAACGGCCGGACGGTGGATTTCCGCAACGTGATCCTCATCATGACTTCGAACGCAGGGGCAAGCGACATGGCCAAGGCCGCCATCGGCTTTGGTCGCGAACGCCGCACGGGCGAAGACACCGCCGCCATCAAACGCATCTTCACCCCCGAATTCCGCAACCGTCTGGACGCGGTGATCTCCTTCGCGCCCTTGGGCAAGGAAATCATCCTTCAGGTGGTCGAGAAATTCGTCCTCCAACTCGAAGCGCAACTCCTCGACCGTGGCGTACATATCGAACTCACGCCCGAGGCGGCGCAATGGCTTGGCGACAAGGGCTATGACGACAAGATGGGCGCACGCCCCCTTGGCCGCGTGATCCAAGAACACATCAAGAAACCGCTGGCCGAAGAACTGCTGTTCGGCAAGCTGACGAAGGGCGGCGTGGTCCGCGTGACGGTCAAGGACGACGCGATCGACCTGCAGGTGCAGGAACCGCAGAAGCCCCGCCTCACCGGCCAGAAACCCCCGCTGCTCACGGCGGAATGATCCGCAGTCTGGCAATCCTGACCTTGGCCCTCGCCTCTCCGGCGGGGGCCTTTGACTTTGCCCAGCCCATCGCCTGCACGCTCGGCACCGATTGCCACGTCCAGAACTATTTCGACCGCGACCCCGGCCCCGGCACCGCCGATGTGGGCTGCGGCAACCTCACCTATAACGGCCATGACGGCACCGACTTCGCGCTTTCGAACCTCGCCGCGATGCAGGCCGGGGTGGATGTCCTCGCCGCCGCCCCCGGCACGGTGCGCGGCATCCGCGACGGGATGCCCGATATCGCCATCTCCGACCCTGCTGCCCCGCCGCTCGAAGGCCGCGACTGCGGCAACGGCGTCGCCATCGACCATGGCGACGGCTGGGAAACCCAGTATTGCCACATGAAACTGGGCAGCATCCGCGTCCGCACCGGCGACCGGGTGGAAACCGGCCAACCCCTCGGCCAAGTCGGCCTTTCGGGCAATACCGAATTCCCGCACCTGCACCTGACCATCCGCCGCAACGGGGCAGAGCTTGACCCCTTCGCCCCGGAACCCGCCACCACCTGCGGCACTATCCCGCCCGACACGCTCTGGTCCGCCCCCCTCGCCTATGATCCCTTCGGCTTCACCGGCGCGGGCTTTTTCACCGGCGTCCCCGAATGGGACGCGATCAAGGCCGGGCTGGACAGCCCCGCCACCCTGCCCACCGACGCCCCCGCCCTTGTCCTCTGGGCCTCCTATTTCGGCCCGCGCGAAGGCGACGCGCTCACCCTCGCCATCACCGGCCCGGGAGGAGAGGTCATCCGCCAGACCATCCCCATCGACCGCACGCAGGCCGTCGCCTTCCGCGCCGTGGGCAAACGCACGCCACAGGGCGGCTGGCCCGCAGGCGATTACGCGGGAGAGGTGGTGATGACGCGGGGCGGTGTGGAACTGGGCCGTCAGTCGGTGACGTTGCGCGTCGAGTAGGGTGCATCGGCATCTCTTGCCTCCGGGCGCATCGGTCGGGTCCGGACCGTGGCCCAAAGCCACGGTCCGCGCACGTCCCGCCCCACCGGGACGTGCGCCCGAGGCGCCCGCCCCGGCGTGACGCGCGCGGCCCTACCGACGGAGCGCCGAAACGCGCCACTGGCGCCTTTCGGCCCTCCTGGCACTGAACCTCGAAAAAGCGTTTGGGCACTCCAACGAAAAGACCGGAAATCTGGGCAGAGCTTGGTATACCAACCCCCCCTCACCACCCCTAGCACCCCGCACCGCCAAACCCACACCATCCACGAATCCCTGCGCGCCACCGCACCCTTAACCACGTTTCCCCCGCCTACTCTCTCCAAATTTGTATGTACACTTTGCGGCACAGAATACGGCACAGGAAACGGCACAGCCGTTTCCACCCAACTCCCTGAAAAACCAGCCAGAATTAACGCCGAACTCTCACCGTTCGGTCAGCTTCAACTCAATCCGCCGATTCAACGCCCGGCTGACATCGTCATCCCCCGTCGCCACGGGCCGATACTCGCCAAACCCCGTCGCCGCCAACCGATCCGGCGGGAATCCCAGAACATCCTGCATATAGCGAACCACGCTCAAAGCCCGCGCCTGCGAAAGCTCCCAGTTGTCGCTGAACTCTCCCAGACCCGACAGCGGCTGGTCGTCGGTATGCCCGTCCACCCGGATGATCCAGTCAATCTCTGGCGGGATTACACCCCTGATTTCATTCAGGATTTCGACAACCCCCGCAATCTGCGCCTGCCCTTCCGGTGCCAGCACCGCCGCCCCCGGCTGGAACAGCACCTCGGACGAGAACACGAAGCGATCCCCCACCACCCGCACACCCTGCCGCCCTTCCAGCAGGGTGGACAGTTTGCCAAAGAATTCAGACCGATAGCGCGCAAGATCCGCATTCTCCGCCGCCAACCGTGCCGCCTCCGCCGCCTCCAACTCCGCCCGCCGCCGCTGCTCTGCCGCCACCTGCGCCAAGGCGGCGTTCAACTGCGTCCCCAGCGAATCCAGCTGCACCTGCGCCGCCTCATCCCGCGCGGCCGAGGCATCCAAAATCCCCTGCAACTGCGCCAACTGCGCCCGCAAAGCCCCGATCTGCTCGTTCAACAGCGCCACTTTCCGCTGTGCTTCCAAGGACTTGGCCTGTTCCTCCGTCAACGCCTTCTGCGCGGCGGCCAGCACGGCTTCCTTGTTTGTCTGCCCCTCAACCGCCTTCGCCGCCTCGGTCTGCGCCGCCGCCAACAGGGTCAAAGTCTCCTCCGCCCGCTTGCGCTGCTCCTCCAGCGCCAGCGTCATGGCGGCCAACTCATCCTCCGATCCCTTCAGCTTGTCCCGCAATTCCGCCAAAGCCGCCGCATCTACCAACCGCCGCGCCTCTTCATCCGACAGCCGCTCTTCCGCCCCCTCGGCCCGGCTCCGCAGGCTCGTCAACAGCGCCTCCGTCGCCGCCCGCTGCGCCGCCAGCAGCCGCGCGGCTTCCGCCGTCGCGTCGATCTCCTCGCGCGCCTTGGCCAGCGCCAGTTGCGCCGCCTCCTGCTCTGAGATCAGCTTTTTCTGTGCATCCTCAAGCTCTTGCACAGAGGCCGTCAGTTCCGTGACCTGCCCCCGCGCGGCATCCCGCTCGGCCAGCAGGCTTGCCACCTGCGCCTCGAAACTGGCGATCCGCCCCTGCGCCGCCGCCAGATCGCCCTGCGCCGTCGCCAACTGCCCGGTCAGCGTCGTGATCAAAGACGCCTGCCGCTCCCCCTCTGCCTGCGCCGCACTCAGCGAGGCCGTCAGGTCCCCCACCTGCGCCTCCAACCCCGCCGCCCGCTGCCGTTCCAGCCCAAGTGCATCCGCCAATTGGGAAATCTGCTCGGTCAGGCTGTCCAACTCATTGGATTGCGTCGTGATTTGGTCGCGCAGCACCGTCTGCATGACGGTAAAGATCGTCAGCACGAACAGGATCACCATCAAAAGCGTGGTGACGGCGTCCACGAATCCCGGCCAGATCAGGTTGGAATCGCGGCGGGATCGCAGGCCCATTCCTTACCCCCGCCCGACCGTGCCGCGCGACAATTGCCGGATGGCCGAAGTCAGCGCCGACAGATCACCCCGCAGATCGGCCAGCGTCTCTTGCCGCCCTGCCGCCATTTCTTCAAGGATTTTCAGCAGTTGCACGTCGATGGACCGCAGCCGCATCCGGCTTTCCGCATCCGCGCCAAGCCCCGTTTCGCCCCCGCCTGCGGTGACGGCGGCCAGCAACCTCTCCTGCCCTTCGGCAATCCGCGCCAGCAGTGCCGCCTGCCCGCCATCGCCCTGCGGCCGCTCGGCCAGTTTGGAAATCGCCCGCGCCAGATCGTCGATCTTGTCCTCGACCATCACGCGCGTGATGTCGGACTGGGTATAAAGCGACTGCAGCGCATCCATCTGCGCCTGCACCTGATCCAGCACGACCGACATCGCGGCCATATCGCTCCCCTCGCCCTCGGCCGAAGACAGGCTGACGCGCGTGATCGACGACAGCCACTCTTCCAACTCGCGGTAGAACCGGTTCTGCCCATGGCCCGCGAACAGTTCCAGCAGCCCGATGACCAACGACCCGGCCAAGCCCAGCAATGACGAGGAAAACGCCGTCCCCATCCCGCCCAACTGGCTTTCCAGCCCAGACATCAGCTTCTCGAACACCTGCAGCCCACTCTCGCCCTCTTGCGGGGCAAGCGATCGGATCGTCTCCACCACCGCCGGAACGGACGTTGCCAGACCAAAGAAAGTCCCCAGAAGTCCAAGGAAAACCAGTAGGTTGGCCAGATAGCGCGTGATGTCCCGCGCCTCGTCTATCCGCGTCGACACGGAATCGAGGATAGAGCGAGAGGAGGAGGAAGATATCTGCATCCGCGACCCCCGCGACCGCAGCAGCGAAGCGAGCGGCGCGAGCAGGCGCGGTGGTTTGGAATTGTCGTGCCCCGGCACGTGGCGGACGAAATCTTCGATCCAGCTTACCGACTGCACAAGGATCACCACCTGCCAGAAACAGGTCACCACCCCCAGAAGGAAGACCCCGACGATGAACCCGTTGAACCAAGGGTTCACCTTCAGGATTCCCAAAACCTCGTCATGAATGGCCCACGCCCCGATCCCGACAAGCAGACAGGCCACCAGCATGGCCGTGATCTGCCGGATCGGCTGACTGAAGGTCGGCGAAGGTTCGCCCCGGGTCTTTTCCATCCGCTGCCTGCCCGTCCTGTTTGGGTTCTCTTGCCTGATGCCAGAATAACAGGCCTTCGCGCCCTGCCAAGACGCAGATCAGGCCTGTGTCATCGCCGTGAGCTGCCGCACCCTCTCGGCCAGCCAGTCAAGGCCTTCATCCGCGATCCCTAGGTCCGCCAAATGCTTTGCGGTGGACCACAGATAATCACGGTTGGACCCCCGGCCGCCCACCGAATGCGCGATGATCCGGGCCTGTTCCTCTAGCGGAAGGCCGCCGCAATACTGCACATGATCCGGATCGATGACGTAGCACAGCGCCAAGACGCCACGCCCGTCCTGCAACAAAAGGTCCAAATGCGCCTCTAGATAGGCAGAAGACACCAATTCCCGCTCACGCAGCGCGGACAGCGTCTCGGCCTCGGCCCCCGGCTCCACCCGGAAGGCCACACCGTGGCAATGCGCCCCCTCAGCCCGATCCAGCGCCAGCACCAGACCCGGCGACTCCACCGTTCCGCGATGGTGGATCGACCGCATGCAAAAGCTGCGATGCCATCCGGCCAGACGCGCAACCTGCCGTTCTGCCACCGGAAATCCCGGATGCCAGATCAGCGACCCATAGCCGAAGACCCACATGGCCCCGCTCATGCGCTGGCCCTCCTTTCGCACCCTCTGTAAACAGCAGGCGCTAGGCAAAGGAAAGGGTCGAAGATGCGGGCTGTTCTGGTCATCGTGCTGATCGCGGCGGGGCTATGGGGCGGCTACTGGTTCGTGGGCTCTCGCGCGGTGGAACAATCCGTCGCGGGCTGGTTTGCCGGGCAATCCGGCACGGGTCTCATGGCCGAACAATCGGGGGTAGAGGTGACGGGCTTTCCCAATCGCTTCGACCTGACGGTGACAGCCCCCCGCCTGACCGACGAAACCACCGGGATCGGCTGGTCCGCCCCCTTTGCGCAGGTCTTTGCCATGACGTGGAAGCCGTGGCACCTGATCGCCACCCTGCCGCAGGAACAGACGTTCACCTTGCCGGGGCAGGATGTGGTGGTCACGACCACACGGATGCAGGGCAGCGCGGTGATGGAGACGGGCACCGACCTGACGCTGGACCGCACGGCGGTCGTGGCCGACGGTCTGGCCCTGAACTCGACGGCGGGGTGGCAGGTGTCCGCCACGAACGCCCGCTTCGCCACCCGCCGCGCCCCTGACAACGCGACCGCGCATGAAATCGGGATGGAAGTGACCACCTTCACCCCCGACGCCGCCTTCCGCGCGGCGCTACAGGCCCAGTCAGACTTGCCCGAACAGATAGACCGGATGCGGCTAGATGCCCGTGTCGACCTGTCCGCGCCGATCAACCGCCACATGGGCGAAACCCGGCCCGCGTTTCTGGCCCTGTCGGTCAAGGACATCTCGCTTGTCTGGGGAAAATTGCTGATTTCCGGCAAGGGCGATGTCGTGCCCGCCGCCGATGGCCGCGCCGAAGGCCGCATCGATATCCGGGTGGAAAACTGGCGGGAATTGGTGCCTGTGCTGGTGGCCACAGGCCTCATTACCCCGCAGGTCACGCAAACCGTGACCCGCGCGATGGAATTGCTGGCCCAGCAGGACGGCACGCCCGAGGTGCTGGACGTGCCCCTTGTCTTTCAGCACGGTCGCATGAGCTTTGGCCCAATCCCGCTTGGCCCCGCGCCGCTTCTGCGCTGATCAACGGCAATAGGGACGGTCGAGGTTTGCCGTGTCGAAATGCAGGTGATCCTCGTGATACCCGTCCGAACCGGGGCCGAGTGTCGTGCCGAAGATGCCGCAGGCCGCCTTTTGCGCGCGACGGATGGTGCGGTTGTAGTCGTCCGAAATCGAAAGCTCGCGCCCGTTGGACAGGATGAAGCCTGAAATGTCTATGGCCTTGCCGCGCCCGTGTTCGCTGATCTTCGCGCCCCGGACGTTGTTTCGGGGGCGGCAGATGTAGCTGGCCGCGATACGCAGTTCGACGACCTCTTGCCGACCAAAGGCGGGGCGCATGCCGTCGTTGATCCACGTCTTCAGCGCCCGCGCCGTGGTGCAATCGATGGTGGCCGGGGTGGTCAGCCGGATCCCATCGACCGAGGTGACGCGGACCGGTTCTTCCACCCCGCATCCCCGTACGCGCGATGTGATGGGGGCAAGCTCTTCGCCCCGGATGTCGCGATCACCGCAGACGAATCCATCGGCCGGGGTGGCCTGCACCTCGCGCTGCCGTCGGCCGAACAGCCCGCCGAACAGCCCGCCCCGACGCTCTGGCTTCACCTCGGGGACGGGGGCAGAGGCCTGTTGAACCTGCGGCGCGGTGGACAGTCCGGCGGGGCGGGGCATGGGCCGCAGCGTTGGCGCACCCGCTGCGAGTGACACAGGTTCTGGCGGCAACGCCCCCACGCCGGGACGTGGACGTGGGCGGATCGTGGGGGCCGCTTGGACGACAGGCGCAGCCATGGGCACCGCAGGCGCTGCCGCAAAGGTTCCGGGCCGCGCCCGCGGTCGGGGGATCGCCGACATCGGGCTGGCCTGCGGGTCGGGGATCACGGCAGTTGCCGCCGCGACAGGCCGGGGAACGGGTCTGGGCGATGTGGTCAGGTCCTGCGCCGTTGCCGCCCCGGCATATCCGCTCAGGACCAGCAACAGAAGGCGCAGCCCGCCCCGCATCAGCCGCCCTTCGGCGCTGCTGCGGCGACGCGCCCGAAATCTGGCGCGGCCGTGTCCTGCCCGGCTTCGATGATCCCGCGACGAATGGCGCGGGTGCGGGTGAAATAGGCGTGCAGATGGTCCCCATCGCCCAGCCGGATGGCCCGTTGCAGCGCAAAGAGTTCTTCCGTGAAGCGGCCAAGGATTTCCAGCGTCGCTTCCTTGTTGGTCAGGAACACGTCACGCCACATTGTCGGATCCGACGCCGCGATACGGGTGAAGTCGCGGAACCCGGCGGCGGAATAGTTGATCACCTCGCTATCCGTGACGCGCGACAGGTCGTCCGCCACGCCCACCATCGTATAGGCGATCAAATGCGGCGTGTGGGACGTGACGGCAAGGACAAGGTCGTGATGGGCTGCGTCCATCTCATCCACCCGCGCGCCCATCCCTTCGCAAAGCGCGCGCAGACGGGCAACTGCGGCGGGGTCTGCCCCCTCCATCGGGGTCAGCAGCCACCAGCGGTTGACGAAAAGCGTGGCAAAACCGGAACGCGGCCCCGAATGTTCGGTCCCCGCAATCGGATGGCCCGCGATGAAATGCACGCCCGCAGGCAGATGGGGCACCACCGCCTCGATCACTGCCTGCTTGACGGACCCCACATCCGTGACTGTCGCACCGGGTTTCAGCCGGGGGCCAATCTCTATCGCGATCTCGCCCATGGCGCCGACGGGAACGGCCAGAACGACAAGGTCCGCCCCTTCCACCGCATCGGCGGCGGTGTCCGTCACGCGATCACAAAACAGTTCCAACGCCGCAGCACGGGTTTCGGCGGATCGGGCATATCCAACGATCTCGCGCGCAAGACCCCGTTCGCGCATGGCATGGGCCATGGAGGACGCGATCAGCCCCAGCCCAATCAAGGCCACGCGGTCATAGATAGGCGCCATCACTTCACACCCTTGAACTGTGCGACGGCATGGGCAACGCGGCGGCACGACGCCTCGTCGCCTACGGTGATGCGCAGGCAGTGCGGCAGCTTGTACCCCGCAACCCGCCGGACGATCAGCCCCTGCGATTGCAGGAAGGCATCGCAGGCCGCAGCCTCTTCTTCCGACGCAAAGCGGGCAAGGACGAAATTGGCCATGGAGGTGTCGGACGGCACCCCGATCTCGGCCAGCGCGACCGACAGCCAGTGGCGCATCCGCGCGTTCTCGTTCCGGCAGCGGTTGACGAAATCCTGATCCTTCACCGCCGCCTCGGCCACTTCCAACTGGGTGGTGGACAGGTTGAACGGCCCACGGATGCGGTTCAGCACATCGATGATGGCCTTGGGCCCGTAACCCCAGCCGATCCGCAGCCCGCCCAACCCGTAGATCTTGGAAAAGGTGCGCGTCATCACGACGTTCTGCCGCGCCTCGACGATGGCAAGCCCGCCGTCATACCCTTCCACATATTCCGCATAGGCCCCGTCCAGCACGAGGATCGCCTGTTTCGGGATGCCCGCCGCCAGACGCTCGATCTCGGCGACCGAGATCATGGTGCCGGTCGGGTTGTTGGGGTTGGCGATAAAGACCAGCTTGGTGCGGCGGTTGCAGGCCGCAAGGATCGCGTCCACATCCGTCGTCCGTTCGCGTTCACGCACTTCGACCGGGGTGGCCCCCACGGCAAGCGCGCTGATGCGATACATCAGGAAGCCGTGTTCGGTGAAGACAACCTCATCCTTCGGCCCGGCATAGGCTTGGCAGAGGAAGGTGATGATTTCATCCGACCCGACGCCGCAGATCACGCGCGTTGCGTCCAGCCCATGCACTTCGGCAATCGCTTCGCGCAGGGGGGCGTGGTCGGTGTTGGGATAGCGGTGCAGCGAATGGACGGTGCGCTGAAACGCCTCTTTCGCGCGGTCCGACGGGCCGAACGGGTTTTCGTTCGAGGACAGCTTGACCACGTTGGTCATGCCCGCGACATGGGCCTTTCCGCCCTCGTACAGCGCGATGTCCATGATGCCGGGTTGCGGGCGGATGGCGTCGGTCATTTGGCAGATTCCCCTGTCCTGCGGGGTTCTAGCGGCGGGCGTGTTGCATGGCCAGACGGAATGTCGACACGGGTCTCACTTGGACCGTGCCTGCAACCAGTCCATCAACGCCATCAGGACGCCAGAGGCCACAAAGGTCATATGGATCACGGTCAGCCAGAACAATGTGTCTGCGCTGGCCGACGGGGTGTCGGGATCCCCGATTTCCATGAATTTCTTGAGCAGGTGGATGGCCGATATGGCAACGATAGAGGCGATGAGCTTCATCTTCAGCCCGCCGAAATCCACCTTGCCCATCCAGCCCGGACGATCCGCCCCCGCATCAAAGTCGAACTTCGACACGAAGCTTTCATAGCCCGAGAACATCACGATCAGCAGCAGGTTGGCCGCCAGTGTCAGGTCGATCAGCGTCAGCACGACGAGGATCGTCTTTTCCGGCGACAGGGTCATCATCTGCGGGACATAGTAGGCCAATTCGCGCAGGAAGATGACAGTGAGCATCAGGAGCGCGACGGCAAGCCCCACATACATAGGCGCAATCAACCAACGCGAGGCGAAAAGCCCGCGCTCCAATACACTTTCGACTGACTGTTTGTTCGCCATGGATCGCAAACTGAAGCAACAGCGAAAAAAAGCAAGAGGCCCGCCAGTGGCGGGCCCCGCTTCTCCGCAAGATGCGGAAAAATCAGTTCTTCGCGTAGTATTCGACGACGAGGTTCGGTTCCATCTGCACCGGATAGGGCACATCGCCCAGAGCCGGGGTGCGGACGAACTTGGCGATCATCTTGGAGTGATCCGCCTCGATGTAATCCGGCACGTCACGTTCGGTCAGCGCGACGGCTTCCAGAACGAGGGCGAGTTGCTTGGACTTCTGGCGCACCTCGACGATGTCGCCTTCCTTCACGCGGTAGGAGGCGATGTTCACGCGCTTGCCGTTCACGGTCACGTGGCCGTGGTTCACGAACTGGCGCGCGGCAAAGATCGTCGGGACGAACTTGGCGCGGTAGACGACGGCGTCCAGACGACGCTCCAGCAGGCCGACCAGCATTTCGCCGGTGTCACCCTTCACGCGTTCGGCTTCGGCATAGATCTTGCGGAACTGCTTTTCCGTCAGGTCGCCATAGTAGCCCTTCAGCTTCTGCTTGGCGCGCAGCTGCGTGCCGAAGTCCGAAAGCTTGTTCTTGCGGCGCTGGCCGTGCTGGCCGGGGCCGTATTCACGCTTGTTCACCGGGGACTTCGGGCGGCCCCAGATGTTTTCGCCCATGCGGCGGTCGATCTTGTACTTGGCAGAGGTGCGTTTGGTCACCGCTGATCTCCTTCGTTCGTTTTGAAGGGCGTTGTCCTTTGGTCCTTTGGACCCGACAGGCATCCCCTTGCGGGGGCCACCAACACCAATGAAAAGCCCCGGCGCAGCACGCCGGGACTGGGGGCTTATACAGCCGGTCTTGGCAGAGTCAACAACCCCACCCGATCATGCCGCAAGTTCGTGACGCAGCAGCGCCGCCTCGCTGCCCGAAAGGTTGCGGCGCGCATAATCGCCATAGGTTTCGGGATTGCGCGCGATCTCGGGCAGGATCGCCAAAAGGCCCTCGCGCTGTGCCGCATCCACCATTTCAAGCGCGGTGTTCGACGGGTGGAAGCTTTCCGTCTCTATCCCGTTGGCGAAAACGATGTTGTGCCGTTCAAGAAGGATGTGGATGTAGGTCACCTCGCGCAGGGCGTGGTCGACGGCGATGCTGCTATCGTTGACCAGATCCTCTGCGCGCACCAGAACCTCTGTCGTCCCGAAAAGGGCCTGCGCGGCACCACCCTTCAGCAGCATTCGATGCGCCGGGGAAACGATCAGGTCCGGCTCGGGCCGATCGACGCCCAGCGAACCCGCGCGGAAACGGATCGGACGCAGGTGCGGCATGGCATAGAGACGCGCGCCGGACATCCGGCGTTCGCCGGTCCAGATGACGGGCTGCGGCCCGTCATCCTTGGTCAGGACCAGGTCGCCGGGTTGCAGGGTCTGGATCAGGCGCGGGCCGGTGGGCGTGGCAATCCGCGTTCCGGGGGTGAAGCAGATCACGCCGCCCCCTTCGCGCCCACCCGCCGAAACGCGGCCCCTGTCGATCGAGGTGCGGACGACCCAGAGATCGCGGCCCGCCGGTGGCACATCTCCGAAGGCCATCAGGATGCGCGTCCCGCTGTCGGGGACCGGGATGATGGTCAGCGCAAAGCTCTGCACGCCATCCGTCACGATGAAGCCCTGATCCGGTGCCTCGTCATCCTGCGGCAGGTCTGCCGTTACCGCCTCAACCGGGGTTTTCCCGATGGCCGATCCCACCAACCGCTTTACCATCCGCGCCGCGCGCTGGCGCATCTCTGCCTGTCCCTCGGCCCCTTCGAGTCGGAGGAGGTCCGCCGTGCCGTCGATCCGCACCGCCTCGCCGTGCCAGCGCCATGTCGCGCCGACCGAGAGGAGGTCGATCGCCGCCCCCTTTACCCCGTCCACTTCTGTCTGTGACCAAGAGATGACAAACGTGCCACGAAAGCCCGTCACCATGTCCTGTAAGCCTGCTCGTCTATTCTTGTTTTATGCCAGTAGGCTAACAGCTTCACAGACCTTTGGCTATGCCCTTGCTGCAACACATGCAAAAACGCAAAGGTTCCACCGCGCAACCTAGGGTTGCCGATGCCCGCTCTGCCAAATGCCGATGCCGATCCGGGTTGGAATGCAGCTTCTGCCCGTCACCCGCACTTGGAATAACCGCAAGAGGCGCAGGTCATGCACCCCTCGACCATCCGCATGTCGTAGCTGCCGCAGGACGAACAGGCCTTGCCCTTGGGTGCGCCAAGCGCCACGACCTCGGCCTTCGGGTCGGATTTCAGGCCCAGCCCTTCGCCCGCGATGAAGCCGATGTCGATCAGGTGGCGTTCGATCACACCGCCGATCGCGGCAAGGATCGACGGGATGTAGCGCCCATCCATCCACGCCCCGCCACGCGGGTCGAAGACGGCCTTCAACTCCTCGACCACGAAGGAGATATCGCCGCCGCGCCGGAAGACCGCGCTGATCATGCGGGTCAGGGCGACGGTCCAGGCGAAATGCTCCATGTTCTTGGAGTTGATGAAGACTTCAAAGGGGCGACGGTGGCCTGCGATGACGATGTCGTTGATGGTGATGTAAAGCGCGTGTTCGCTGCCCGGCCATTTCAACTTGTAGGTCTGCCCTTCCAGCGCGGCGGGGCGGTCGAGCGGTTCGGACAGATAGACGACCTCGGCCCCGTCCTGCGACTGGCGGACAGAGGCGGGGGTTTCGGCGGGGACTTTCTCGGACGATTCCGACACGGTCAGCACCGACCCCGTCACGTCGTTCGGACGGTAGGTCGTGCAGCCTTTGCAGCCCTGATCCCAAGCGGCCATGTAGACCTCTTTGAAGGCGTCAAAGCTGATGTCTTCCGGGCAGTTGATGGTTTTGGAGATGGAGCTATCCACCCATTTCTGCGCCGCCGCCTGCATACGGACATGGTCAAGCGGGGGCAGGGTCTGGGCGTTGACGAAGTAATCGGGCAGCGCCGTGTCGCCGTGCTTTTCGCGCCAGAGGCGGACGGCGTAATCGACGACCTCTTCCTCGGTCCGGGAGCCATCTTTTTGCAGGACCTTGCGGGTATAGGCATAGGCGAAGACGGGTTCGATGCCCGACGAGACATTGCCCGCATAAAGGCTGATCGTCCCGGTGGGCGCGATAGAGGTGAGCAGGGCGTTGCGGATGCCATGCGCCCGGATCGCGGCCTTCACATCGGCGTCCATGTGGGCGAGAGAGCCAGAGGCGAGGAACCTGTCCGCATCAAAAAGGGGGAAGGCCCCCTTTTCACGCGCCAGATCGGCAGAGGCGAGATAGGCCGCACGGGCGATGGCATGCATCCACTGTTCCGTGATTTCCGCAGCCTTTTCTGATCCATAGCGAAGGCCCACCATCAGCAGGGCATCGGCAAGACCTGTAACTCCAAGGCCGATACGGCGCTTGGCCTGCGCCTCTTGCGCCTGTTGCGGCAGGGGGAAGCGGCTGGCATCGACGACATTGTCCATCATCCGCACGGCGGTGCGGACAAGGCGGTCAAGCGCGGCCATGTCCATCGCGGCGGCGTTGGTAAACGAATCCTTAACCAGCGTCGGCAGGTTGATAGAGCCTAGCAGGCAGGCGCCATAGGGCGGCAGGGGCTGTTCGCCGCAGGGATTGGTGGCGGCGATGGTTTCGCAATAGGCGAGGTTGTTCATCGCGTTGATGCGGTCGATGAAGATCACGCCCGGTTCGGCGAAATCGTAGGTGTTCCGCATGATGCGGTTCCACAGGTCGCGCGCCTGCACCGTGCGATAGACCTTGCCGTCGAAAACGAGTTCCCACGGACCATCCGCCTTTACCGCCGCCATGAAGGCATCCGTCACTAGCACGGACAGGTTGAACATCCGTAAACGCGCGGGGTCCTTCTTCGCCTCGATGAAAGCTTCGATATCAGGGTGGTCGCAGCGCATGGTGGCCATCATCGCGCCACGGCGGCTGCCTGCGGACATGATGGTGCGGCACATCGCATCCCAGACATCCATGAAGGAGAGCGGGCCGGATGCATCGGCGGCCACGCCCTTCACCTCGGCCCCCCTTGGGCGGATGGTGCTGAAATCATAGCCGATTCCGCCGCCCTGCTGCATCGTGAGCGCGGCTTCCTTCAGCCCGTCGAAGATGCCGCCCATGTTGTCGGGGATGGTGCCCATGACAAAGCAGTTGAACAGCGTGACAGAGCGGCCCGTGCCGGCACCGGCTGTGATGCGGCCTGCGGGGAGGAACTTGAAATCCTCCAGCGCGTCGTAGAATTCGGCTTCCCACTTGGCGGGATCGCCCTCCACCTCGGCCAAGGCGCGGGCGATTCGGCGCCAACTATCCTCGACCGTGCCGTCGATGGGGGTGCCGTCGGCTTCCTTGAAACGGTACTTCATGTCCCAGATTTGTTCGGCAATGGGGGCGGAGAAGCGGGACATTTGGCGCCTATCTTGCGGTGGTTTTGAGCAAGAGCCCAACATACGCGAAGGGGGTGGGTTGGTCAAACCTTGCGGGTCACATCGTTAACGCTAGAGTCCGGGTGGAAGACCCCGGGGGAATCGTGGCTTACGTCAACATCCTGAAGCTTTGCGTCGGCGCGGACAGCGTCGAGGACCTGACCGATTGGCAAGAGAGCCAGCGGCATCGGTGGCCCAAGGGCTGTGCCGTCCATGTGACGCGCATGTGGCCCAAGCGCGAGGCAGAGGTGCTGGGGGGCGGGTCGCTTTACTGGGTGATCAAGGGGGTCATTCTGGCGCGGCAACGCATTGTCGGGCTTGAGAAAGTGGATGGCGCGGACGGTATCCAGCGCTGCGCGCTGGTGCTGGATGCCGAGGTGATCCGGACCGAAGCAGCGGCGCGTCGGCCGTTTCAGGGGTGGCGCTATCTGGACCCTGCCGAAAGCCCGCGTGACCTGCCCAAGGGGCGCGAGCG
The DNA here is from genome assembly GCA_039798885.1 of Pseudomonadota bacterium. Lineage (GTDB taxonomy): Bacteria > Pseudomonadota > Alphaproteobacteria > Rhodobacterales > Rhodobacteraceae > Paragemmobacter. The sequence goes on from JBDKFE010000081.1 coordinate 30,152, forward strand.
GGAGGATGCTTTGCCCCCGTCCCTCGCGCAGGCACTGGCAGAGATCGGACTGCGGTAGCGATTTCTGGCGCAGAAATCGCGCCGGAATTTGGCGCAAATTCCGGGGTGGCGTTACGGCAGAGTGCGGTTCCTGCGTCAGGAACCGCCGCGAAATCTGCGTCAGATTTCGCTGTCCGTATTCCGTGCCGGAAACTGTACCGCAAACTGTCAGCACGCAGCGAACGCCCCGGTGACGGAGCGTTCGGAGTCAGCCTGCGCGCGGCGCGTTCAGAAGTTGTTGGGATTGCCGTCGATCAGGGTGCCGGTGCCATCCTCGGCCCCGTCCTTGATCCACGTCACCTGATCCCCCGACAGGCGGACGCCCCAGCAGCTGGCGCCTTCGCCGTAGTCGAAGCACATGGCGTCACCCTCGACCGTCCATTTGCCGGTGTAGCCGTCGCCCTTGATGGTGCCATCTTCGGCGTAGAATTCGGTATAGGCCCCGGAGGCGATCATGGAGCCCTGCACAGTCTTTCCCGTGATGGCGGAGGTGATCGCGTCACCCGTGGCGAGGTCTTGCGCGAAGGCGGGAAGGGCAAGGAAGAGGGCGGCGGCGGTCAGGCGAAGATGCATCTGCGGTGTCCCTTTTGTTAACCACAGGTAAATTAGGCCGGGACGCGCGGCGTCAAGCGGTCAAAAGTCGGGGGTCGCGACGCCAAGGCGCGCGGCAAGGGCTGTCAGCGTTGCGCGGTCCTCTTTCGGCCAGTCGGCCAAGCGCGACAGGAACAGCACCGCCTGCGACTGGTGGATCAACCCGTCGGACAGGACCTTAAGGTGGTTGGCCCGCAGCGTTTCACCCGTGGATGTGATATCGGCGATAGCTTCCGCCGTCAGGTTGCGGATCGTGCCTTCGGTCGCGCCTTGACTGTCCACCAGTTGGTAATCGGCCACCCCGTTCTTGGTCAGGAAATCGCGGACGAGGCGGTGGTATTTGGTGGCGATCCGCAGGCGGTGACCATGGGCGGCGCGGAAGGCGGCGGCTGCGGCGTCGAGGTCGTCCAGCGTATCCACGTCGATCCATGCGACGGGGACGGCGATGATCAGATCGGCATGGCCGAAGCCCAAGAGGGCGAGTTCGGCCACCTGCGACGGCCAGTCGGCCAGCTTGTCGCGGACAAGGTCGGACCCGGTGACGCCAAGGTGGATGCGGCCTGCGGACAGTTCGCGGGGGATTTCCCCGGCAGAAAGCAGGACGAGTTCCACCCCGTCGATCCCTTCGACCGCGCCAGAATATTCGCGCTCATTGCCGGTCTGGCGCATGGTGATGCCGCGCGCGCCGAACCAGTCGAAGGTTTTTTCCATCAACCGGCCTTTGGAGGGGACGCCGATTTTCAGCATCAGCGAACTCCCTTCAGGCGGGCGACAAGGCCGGGGCGGATGACGCCACCCACGGCGGGGATAGAGCGGCCTTGGCCAAGGACGGCGGTCAGCGCGTCGTAGCGGCCACCAGAGGCGACGGGGGGAAGGGCGGGGTCGGCGGCATGGAAGGAGAAGACGAAGCCGTCATAATATTCGAGCGAGGTGCGGCCGTGGGATGCCTCGAACGGGAGCGTGGTGGTGTCGGTTCCGAGCGCGTCAAGCGCGTCAAGCCTTGCGGCGAAGCGGTTCACGGCGGGGGCGATGGCGGGCAGCATCGGGGTGATGCCGCGCAGATGGTTCAGCGCCGCGCGGGCGGGTGCTTGCAGTGACAGCAGGTCGTAGAGAAGGGCGGCTTCCGGCGCGGCGATGGGTTGGGTGGCCGCGTCCTCGATCAGGGCGCGGGCGCGGGCGGCGATATCATCCGGGCTGCGGAGGCCGACGAGTGTTCCGGCGGCGTCGATCAGTGCTTCGGGGCTGTCTTTTTGCAGGTGGTCGAGCAGCGCGGCGCGGGCGGCGGGCATGGGCGCGCGCCCCGAGAAACGGTCAAGCAGCGCGCGGAAGCGGTTGGGCCGCCAGATGTGGCGCAAAAGCGCGGATTTGCGGCGGTCGGTGGTGGAAAGGCCACGCACGGCGGCCATGAGGATGCCGATATCGCCCGTGGCGGCACGGAGGTTCAGGGGCGTGAGGAGGCGGGCAAACAGGGCGAAGACCTGCGCGTCGGCCTGTTCGGGGGCGGTGCGGTCAAAGAGTTCAAAGCCCACTTGCAGATATTCCGACGCGCGGGGGCCTGCGTGATCCTGTTTGCGGAACACTTCGCCCATATAGCAGTAGCGGGCGGGTTCCGCGCCGTGGGCCATATGGGCCTGCACGACGGGGACGGTGAAGTCCGGGCGCAGCATCATTTCGCCGCGCAGAGGGTCGGTCGTGACATAGGCGCGGGCGCGGATGTCTTCGCCGTAAAGGTCCAGCAGGGTTTCGGCAGGCTGAAGGATGTCAGCCTCAACCGCCACCGCCCCTTCGGCGCGGAAGGCGGCGAAGAGGGTTTCGGCCTCGGCCCGGATGGCGGCTTTGGGCGTCATGTCCCCAGCATCTTACGAACCGCCGCGACAAGGTCGGCGCGGGGGATTTCGACCTGAGCGGGGCGGTCCTTCCATTCCTCGAGCGTGGCGTTCTGGGCGATCTGCGCGCCAAGGATCAGGTCTTTCAGGATGACAACGCCCGTCTCGGCCTCGTTCCCGCCTTGGATCACGGCGACGGGGGACCCGCGCTTGTCGGCGTATTTCAACTGGTTGCCGAAGTTCTTGGGGTTGCCGAGATAGACTTCGGCGCGGATGCCCGCATTGCGCAGGTCAGCGACCATCGACAGGTAATCGGCCATGCGGTCACGGTCCATGACGGTGACGACGACGGGGCCTTGCGCGTCGGTGTCGACGCGGCCCTTGGCGCGCAGGGCGGCAAGCAGGCGGTCCACGCCGATGGAAACGCCGGTGGCGGGGACGGATTGACCCGTGAAGCGTTTGACGAGGTCATCGTAGCGCCCCCCGCCAGAGACAGAGCCGAATTGGCGCTTGCGGCCCTTTTCGTCGAGGATTTCGAAGGTCAGTTCGGCCTCGTAGACGGGGCCGGTGTAGTAGCCCAAACCCCGGACGACGCCGGGGTCGATGAGGATGCGGTCGGGACCGTAGCCTTGGCGGTCGAGGAGTTCGGCGATGGTTTCAAGTTCGGCCACACCTTCGGACCCGATGGCAGAGGGGCCGACCAATTCGCGCAGGCGGGCGGTGGTTTCCGCCCCGGTGGCGCGGCGGGCGGCCATGAAGGCCATGACCACCTCGGCCTGTTCTGTGCCCAGACCCGCGCCTTTGGTGAAATCGCCGGACTCGTCCTTGCGGCCTTCGCCCAGCAGGGCGCGGACGCCCGCCTCGCCCAGACGGTCGATCTTGTCGATGGCGCGCAGAACGATGCCGCGCTCGGACGCAAAGCGGTCAGGGTCGGAGGGGTCGAGGACGCCCGCCACCTCCATCACGCCGTTCAGGACTTTGCGGTTGTTGACGCGCACGATGTAGTCGCCGCGCGGGATACCCACGGTTTCCAGCGCGTCCGACAGCATCGCGCAAATCTCGGCATCCGCGGCGACGGAGGGCGCGCCGACGGTGTCGGCATCGCATTGGTAGAACTGGCGAAAGCGGCCCGGCCCCGGCTTTTCATTGCGCCAGACGGGGCCCATCGCATAGCGGCGATAGGGTGAGGGCAGGTCGTTGCGGAACTGCGCCGCCACGCGGGCCAAGGGCGCGGTCAGGTCGTAGCGCAGGGCGAGCCAGTCCTGATCTTCGTCCTGCCAAGCAAAGACGCCTTCGTTGGGGCGGTCCACGTCGGGCAGGAATTTTCCCAACGCCTCGACCGTTTCGACGGCGCTGGTTTCCAGCGGGTCAAAGCCGTAGCGGTGATAGACCTCGGCCACCTTGTCGAGCATGGCTTTGCGTTCGGTGACTTCCGCCCCGAAATAGTCGCGGAACCCTTTCGGGGTTTCGGCGCGGGGGCGGCGCGTCTTGGTGTCGGGGGCCTTGTCCTGTGGCATGGCGGGGCCTTTGGCTTTTTGTCGGGGTCCGTGTATCGGATGGGGGCAATGGCGGCAAGCGGCGGAGGGGGCGATGGTAGAGCTTGAGGAACGGGTGGCCCATCTGATGCGGGCGGTGGACGACCTGTCGGATGTGGTGGCCGGTCAGGCGAAAGAGATCGAGCGGCTGTCGCGGCTGGTGCAGTTGCTGGTCGAACGCGAGGCCGAGCGTGAGGCGATGGCGGTGGATGGTCCCGCCGCGAATGTGCGGCCACCGCATTGGTGACGGGTTGAAACCGTCCGGGCTGCGGGGCAGGAACGGGGCATGGGAGTCCTTGGTGGATTGAGGCGGGTCGATTACCCCGCGCTGGCGATGACGCTGGCCCTTGGTGCGGGGGGTGGCGCGGTGGCGATGGCGCTGCACCTGCCGCTGGCGCTGCTGCTGGGATCGCTGGTCGTGACGGGGGTGATCGCGGCGGCGGGGTGGCGGCCCTTGGGGCGCGCAGTCTATCTGCCGATGCGGCTGCGGTCGGCCTTCATTCCGGTGATCGGCGTGTCGATCGGCGGGGCCTTCACGCCCGAGGTGGTGGGACAGGCCGTGGCATGGTGGCCATCGCTGTTGGCGCTGCTGCTGTTCCTGCCTGTGACGCACGGGGTCGGATACCTGATCTACACGCGCGGCGGGCTGCCCCGGTTGGAGAGCTTTTTCGGATCGGTTCCCGGTGGGCTGATCGAAACGGTCCAGATGGGCGAAGAGGCGGGCGGGGATGTCCGGCTGATGACGGTGCTGCAATTCCTGCGGCTGATCCTGACCATCATCTTCGTGCCGCTGATCTTCATGGCGCTGACCGGGGGCGCGGTCGGGTCGGCATCGGGCGTGGCGCTGCCTGCGGCGGCTGTGCCGCTGACGGTGCAGGAGGTGGCGGTGCTGCTGGCGGCGGGGGCATTGGGGTTCTTCGTCGGGCGCGCGTTGCGGTTACCGGCGGCCATCATGACGGGGCCGATCCTGTTTTCCGCCGTGGCCCATGCGGCGGGGGTGGTGCATGGGGTGCCGCCCGCGTGGCTGGTCGGGGTCACGCAGATCGTGGTGGGCTGCGGTCTGGGTGTGCGGTTTGCGGGGGCAGAGCGCGGAATGCTGATGCGGGCGATGCGGCTGGCGGTGGTGGTGGCGCTGGTGTCGCTGGGGATCGCCTACGGCTTTGCTTTGGCACTGGCGGGGTGGGTGGGGGAACCCGTGGCGGCGATCTTCCTTGCCTTTGCGCCCGGCGGGTTGGCCGAGATGAGCCTGATCGCTTTGTCGCTGCAGATGTCGGTCGTGTATGTGACGGTGCATCACGTGGCGCGGATTGTCGTCAGCGTGATCGTGGCAAAGGGGGCGCGGCGGTGGATCGGCTAAAGGCGATGCGGCAGAGGGACTGGGCGCGGGTGTTCGGGGTCCTGTGCGTGGTGGTCGGGTTGGGGCTGTCTGTCGCTGGGTATGACGGGGCGCAGTGGGATGCGCTGATCCTGTGCCTTGGCGCGCTGATGCTGCTGCGCGCGGCGGTAGAGGGGGCGTCGCCGTCCCGCGCAGCTGGGTTGCTGCGGGCGGGGCGGGTGGTGGTGTTCATGTTCGCCTTCGCCGCGGTCAATCGGGCGCAAGGGGGCGTGGAGGGGGCGGTTTCCGGCGCTTTGGGGAACTGGATCCTGTGGGCGGTGGCGGGGGTTTTGTTCGCGCTGCCGCTGTTTCGGCGGGGGTTGCCGTGGGGTCGGTGGAATGGCGCTGTCATCGAGCTGGTTTCACTTGTCGGGGTGGGTGCGTTCTTCTGGTTCTACTTCGGCTGGCGGGAGGAGTCGGTGGACAATGCGGAGTTGCGGACCCTTGTCGTCGTGGCAGCGGTGGCGAATGCCGTTCCGTTTCTGGAACCGAAGGAGCAAAGGCTTCTTGCAGGACTTGTCGGCGGGCTGGTCCTGTCTGTCGGCTTTGTCACGCCCGGAGAGGCGTTGTGGCCCGTCATGCTTGGCGTACTGCCGGTAACCCTTGGCTTTGCTTGGTTCCGACAGGACAGGAAGACCCCGCCCCGGACGTGATCCGGGGCCTTGCGGGGGATGGGAGCGCGTTTGGTGGCAGAGGCCCGGGTCACGCCCGGGGCGGGTATCCGTCAGACTTCCTCGACCATCACGACGCCCGGCATCGCCTTGATCGCGCCTTTGATCTGGGGCGTGACGGGATAGGGCTGGGGCAGCGCCACGTCGATCTCGCGCCCCGTCTCATCCGGGACGCAGATGGTGATGGCGGCCTTGGCGCGGCCTTCGACCCGTGCCAGCAGCGCGGCGACGGAGGCCGCCGCCTCGGCCCGGTTAAGGTGGATGCGAAGGGCAGAGGCCCCGGCATCCGCCGCCACGGCGTCGATGGGCTGCACGCCATTCGCGAGCAGCTTTACCCCTTCGCCATCCGGGTCCACGCGGACCGTAAGCACCACGTTCTTCCCCGGTTCGAGGTGATCCCGCGACGCTTCCAGCACGTCGGAGAAAACCGTCACCTCATACAGCCCCGTCGGGTCCGACAGCGAGACGAAGGCGAAGCGGTTGCCCTTGGCGGATTTCTTTTCCTGACGCGCCGAGACGGAGCCTGCGATCTTGGCCACCGTCGTTCCGCGTTCTCCTGCGATGCGCGTGATCTCGGCCAGCGTCTTGACGTCCTTGCGCCGCAGCGCGCCCATGTAATCGTCCAGCGGATGGCCCGAAAGGTAAAACCCCACCGCCTGATGTTCCTGCGCCAGACGCTCCACGGGCAGCCAGTCGTCACGGCCCGCGATGCGGGGTTCGGGGATGTCGGCCCCGGCCTCGCCAAAGAGCGAGACTTGCGACGACGCCTTCGCCTCGTGGATCGCGGCGGAATAGGCCACGAGCGCATCCAGCGCCTCGAACACGCGGGCGCGGTTGGGGTCGAGCTGGTCGAAGGCCCCGGCGCGGGCGAGCATTTCCAAGGGCCGCTTGCCGACGCGTTTCAGGTCCGTGCGGCGGGCGAAATCGAACAGGGTGGCGAAGGGCTTTTCACCCCGCGCCTCGACGATCAGGCGCATGGCATCCACGCCCACATTCTTCAACGCGCCCAGCGCATAGACGATCTGGCCGTCCACCACGGTGAAAGTGGCGAGCGAGCGGTTGACGCAGGGCGGGACGGTGGTGATGCCCAGCTTGTCCACCTCGCGCTTGTAGACCGCCAGTTTGTCGGTGAGGTGGATGTCGCAATTCATGACGGCGGCCATGAATTCGACGGGGTAGTTGGCTTTCAGATAGGCGGTCTGGTAGCTGACCACCGCATAGGCGGCGGCGTGCGACTTGTTGAAGCCGTAATTGGCGAATTTCTCGAGCAGGTCGAAAACCTCGCCCGCCTTCTTGGCGTCGATATTGTGGGTCTTCTTTGCGCCTTCGATGAACTTCGGGCGTTCCTTGTCCATCTCCTCTTTGATCTTCTTGCCCATGGCGCGGCGCAGCAGGTCCGCCCCGCCAAGCGAGTAGCCTGCCATCACCTTGGCGATTTCCATCACCTGTTCCTGATAGACGATGATGCCCTGCGTCTCTTTCAGGATGTGGTCGATGGTGGGGTGGATGGATTCCAGATCGCGCTGGCCGTTCTTGACCTCGCAATAAACCGGGATGTTCTCCATCGGGCCGGGGCGATAGAGCGCCACGAGGGCCACGATATCCTCGATGCAGGTGGGTTTCATTCGGCGCAGCGCGTCCATCATGCCCGAGGATTCCACCTGGAACACCGCGACGGTCTTGGCGGCGGCATAAAGGTCGTAGGTCGGTTTGTCGTCCAGCGGGATGAGGCTGATGTCCAGCGTCACGCCGCGCAGTTTCAGCAGGTCCAGCGCGTTTTGGATGACGGTCAGGGTTTTCAGGCCAAGGAAGTCGAACTTCACCAGACCCGCCGCTTCGACCCATTTCATATTGAACTGGGTGGCGGGCATGTCGGACCGGGGGTCCTGATAAAGCGGCACCAGCTCGTCCAGCGGGCGGTCGCCGATCACGACGCCCGCAGCATGGGTGGAGGCGTTGCGGTAAAGGCCTTCGATCTGTTCGGCATAGGTCAGCAGGCGACCGACGACTTCCTCTTTCGCGGCCTCGCGCAGGCGGGGTTCATCGGCCAGCGCCTTGGTGATGGAGACGGGTTTGACGCCTTCTAGCGGGATCATCTTGGACAGGCGGTCCACCTGCCCATAGGGCATCTGCAACACGCGGCCCACGTCGCGGACGGCGGCCTTGGACAGCAGCGCGCCGAAGGTGATGATCTGGCCCACCTTGTCGCGGCCATAGCGGTCTTGCACATAGGCGATGACCTCTTCCCGGCGGTCCATGCAGAAGTCGATGTCGAAGTCGGGCATCGACACGCGTTCCGGGTTCAGGAAGCGTTCGAAAAGCAGCGCATAGCGCAGCGGGTCAAGGTCGGTGATGGTCAGCGCATAGGCGACGAGGGAGCCCGCGCCCGACCCCCGGCCCGGACCCACGGGGATGTCATGCGCCTTGGCCCATTTGATGAAATCGGCCACGATCAGGAAATAGCCGGGGAAGCCCATCTTTTCGATGATGTCCAACTCGAAATCGAGCCGGGCTTGATAGTCCTCGGGCGTCGTGGCGTGGGGGATGACCTTAAGCCGCGCCTGTAACCCCTCATTCGCCTGACGGCGAAGCTCCTGCACCTCGTCATCGGCGAAGCGGGGCAGGATCGGCTTGCGCTTGGCGGCCATGTAGGCGCAGCGGCGGGCGATTTCGACCGTGTTTTCCAGCGCCTCGGGCAAGTCGGCGAAAAGGGCGCACATTTCCGCTTCGGATTTCAGGTAATGCTGGGGCGTCAGGCGGCGGCGGGGGTGCTGCTGGTCGACATAGGCGCCTTCGGCGATGCAGATGAGGGCGTCATGCGCCTCGTACATATCGGCCTTGGGGAAGTAGACGTCGTTGGTGGCCACCAGCGGCAGGCCCATGTCATAGGCCATCTCGACAAAGCCGCGCTCTGTCGCAGCCTCTGCCTCGGTCAGGCGACCACCGTCGCCGGGGTGGCGCTGAAGTTCGACATAAAGGCGGTCGCCAAAGGCCGTGTGCAGGCGGTCCATCAGCGCGCGCGCCTTGGTCCCCTGCCCCGTCTGCAGGAACTTGCCGACCGGCCCTTCGGCCCCGCCCGTCAGGCAGATGAGGCCCGCGGAATACCGCTCCAACTCTTCCATCGTGACTTGGTTCAACTGCCCGCCCTTGTCGAGATAGAGGCAGGAGTTGAGCTTCATGAGGTTCATGTAGCCCGCCTCGGACTGCGCCAGCAGGACGATGGGGGCGGGAAGGCGCAGCTTCTCGCCGGGTTGGGCGGGGTCATGGGCGACAGAGACCTGACAGCCAACGATGGGCTGGACCCCGGCATCTTTGGCGGTGGCGGAAAACTCCAGCGCGCAGAACATGTTGTTCGTGTCGGTCACGGCGATGGCGGGCATGTCGGCCGCCGCCGCCAGTTTCACCAGCTTCTTGACCGGGATCGCGCCTTCCAGAAGCGAATGTTCGGTATGAACGCGGAGATGGATGAATCGGGGTGCGCTGGACATGGGCGCAGCCTAGCGCGGCGTCCGGGCCGGGGAAAGTGCGCCGCTTCTTTCGGCAAAAGGCGAAACTGCTTCCATCGATTGCAGAAAGGTTGTGCTGGACAGGTGGCGGGGGCGCGCGCTTCACTGCTAGGAAGGGACGGGGGCCACATCCGGGAAACGGGGGGTCTGGGGCGCGTGGTTCGCTTTACGCCGCATCGGGCGGCCATGCAGGATGCCTCGAACGGGGAGAAGGCGGCGGGTTTGGACATGACCGGGATCGCGTTTCTGTTGAACGGAACGCCGGTGCGCGTAGAGGGGGAGCCTCTGACGCGCACGCTTCTCGACTGGCTGCGCGAGGGGCGCGGTCTTTGCGGCACGAAAGAGGGCTGCAACGAAGGGGATTGCGGGGCCTGCACCGTGATGGTGACGGATGACAGGGGAAGCCGCGCGCTGAACGCCTGCATCCTGTTCCTGCCGCAGCTGGACGGCAAGGCGGTGCGGACGGTCGAAGGGTTGGCCGGACCGGGGGGCGAGATGCACCCGGTGCAGGCGGCGATGGTGGCCCATCACGGGTCGCAATGCGGGTTCTGCACGCCGGGATTTGTGGTGTCGATGGCGGTAGGGCATCTGAACGGGCGGCGGGATCATGACGATGTGCTGGCGGGGAACCTGTGCCGCTGCACGGGATATGCGCCGATCATCCGGGCGGCGGAAGCGGTCGAAGGCGTCGCGGTGCCGGACTGGATGGGGGCGGATGCCTCCTTCATCTCGGCCCAAATACCCTCGGGGGGTGAGGCCGAAGGCCGAGGGGGGCAGACGGCCCCCCTGCCCGCGTTCCGCCCCGCATCGTCGGACGAATTGGCGGACTGGTATGTGCAGAACCCCACGGCCACGCTGATCGCAGGGGCGACGGATGTCGGCCTTTGGGTGACGAAGGCGCTGCGGGAGTTGTCTCCGGTCGCCTTTCTGAACGGCGTCACGGACCTGCAGCAGATCGAACGGCAGGGGGGGATGCTGCATGTCGGCGCGGGGGTCACCATCGCCGCCCTGCGCGCGGCGGTGGCAGAGCGGTTGCCATCCTTTGGCGAATTGCTGCGGCGCTATGCGTCCGAACAGGTGCGGAACGCGGCCACGATCGGGGGGAACATCGCCAATGGGTCGCCCATCGGGGACGGGCCGCCCGCGCTGATCGCTTTGGGGGCGGTCTTGCATCTGCGGCGCGGGGACGAGATGCGGTCGATGCCGTTGGAGGCGTTCTTTCTTGACTATCGCAAGCAGGATCGGCGTCCGGGCGAGTTCGTGGCGGGCGTCAGCTTCCCCGAAAGCGCGCCTGCCTTGCGCTGCTACAAACTGTCCAAGCGGTTCGATCAGGATATCTCGGCCGTCTGCGGGTGCTTCAACGTGACGGTCGATGCGGGCCGCGTGACGGCGGCGCGTATCGCCTTTGGGGGCATGGCCGGGGTGCCAAAGCGGGCGGCGGCGGTCGAGGCGGCGCTGGTCGGCAAGGCATGGGACGAGGCGACGGTGCGGGGGGCGATGGCGGCTTTCGCGCAGGATTTCACGCCGCTGTCGGATATGCGGGCTTCGGCGGGGTATCGGCTGGAAACGGCGGCGAATATGCTGCTGCGCTATTTCCATGATTTGAACGGCCTGCCCGTGTCGGTGCTGGAGGTGCAGCCATGAGCATGGGCAAGCCCCTGCCCCACGACACCGCGCCTTTGCATGTGACGGGCGTGGCGCGTTATGTGGATGACATTCCCCTGCCCGCCGGTGCGCTGCATCTGGCCTTTGGCCTGTCCTCCGTCGCGCATGGCGAGATCGTTGCGTTGGACCTGTCCGCCGTGCGGGCGGCCCCCGGTGTGGTGGCGGTGCTGTCGGCTGCGGATTTCGACGAGATGCCGGATTGCAGCCCGTCCGTGCATGACGAGCCTTTGCTGGCGGTGGGCAAGGTCCATTACGTCGGCCAACCCCTGTTCCTTGTGGCGGCAGACAGTCATCTGGCGGCGCGCAAGGCGGCGCGGCTGGCGCGGGTGGAGTATCGGGAGTTGCCCGCGCTGCTGACGGTGGATGACGCGCTGGCGGCAGGCAGTCGGTTCGAGCAGGGGCCGGTGATCTGGACCAAGGGTGATCCGAGCGGGGCCTTGGCGAAGGCCGCGCAGGTGGTGGAGGGCAGCTTCGAGGTCGGCGGGCAGGAGCATTTCTATCTGGAAGGTCAGGTCGCCGCCGCGCTGCCGCAGGAGGGGGGGGATGTGATCATCCATTCCTCGACCCAGCATCCGACGGAGATTCAGCACAAGGTCGCCCATGCGCTGCATCTGCCGATGAGTTCCGTGCGGGTAGAGGTGCGCCGGATGGGCGGCGGTTTCGGGGGCAAGGAATCGCAGGGCAACGCGCTGGCCATCGCCTGTGCCATTGTGGCGGTGCGGACGGGGCGCGCCTGCAAGATGCGCTATGACCGCGATGACGACATGGTCATCACGGGCAAGCGGCATGATCTGCGTATCGTCTATCGGGCGGGGTTCGACGAGGCGGGCCGCGTGACGGGGCTGGAGGTCACGCATCTGTTCCGCTGCGGCTGGTCGCAGGACCTGTCGCTGCCCGTGGCGGACCGGGCGATGCTGCATGCGGACAATTGCTATCACCTGCCTAACATTCGGATCGAAAGCCACCGCCTGAAGACCAATACCCAAAGCGCGACGGCCTTTCGCGGCTTTGGCGGGCCGCAGGGGATGGTGGGGATCGAACGGGTGATGGACCATATCGCCCATGCTCTGGGGCGTGATCCGCTGGAGGTGCGGCGCGTCAATTTCTATCGCGCGATGGCGGCGGCCCCGGGGGTTTCACCCCCGGACCCCCAGGGTATTTCCGCCAAGATGAAGGGGGAAGGCGTGGACCTGACCTCGCGCGGGGCGGCGGGACCCGTGGGGTCGCATGCGCTGCCTGCGGACGGTCCGGTGCAGACGACGCCCTATCACATGCCGGTGGAGGATTTCGCCGGGCATGAGTTGGTGGCGGAGCTGGTGCGGACCAGTGACTATGCCGCGCGGCGGGCGGAGATCGCGGCGTGGAACGCGGGCAGTCCGGTGCTGAAGCGGGGGATCGCGCTGACGCCGGTGAAGTTCGGAATTTCCTTTACGCTGACGCATCTCAATCAGGCGGGGGCCTTGGTCCATGTCTATCAGGATGGGTCCATCCTCTTGAACCATGGTGGGACCGAGATGGGACAGGGTCTGTTCCAGAAGGTCGCGCAGGTGGTGGCGGGGGTGTTCGGGGTGGATGCGTCGGTGGTGAAGATCACCGCGACGGATACGGCGAAGGTGCCCAACACCTCGGCCACGGCGGCGTCATCCGGGTCGGACCTGAACGGGATGGCGGCCAAGGCGGCGGCAGAGATCATCCGGGGGCGGCTGGCGGCCTTTATCGCAGAAAAGCATCAGGTGAAGCCGGGGGCGGTGAAGTTCGACGGCGGCATGGTGCGCGTGGCGGGCGAGGAATACGATTTCGCCCGCGTTGTGAACTGGGCCTATCAGGCGCGGGTGTCGCTGTCCTCGACCGGGTTCTATGCGACGCCCAAGATCGTCTGGGACCGGATGCGCGGGGTCGGGCGGCCCTTCTTCTATTTCGCCTATGGCGCGGCGGTGACCGAGGTCGTCATCGACACGCTGACCGGAGAGAACCGCATCCTGCGCGCGGACCTGCTGCATGACACGGGAAGCAGTCTGAACCCCGCTTTGGACATCGGTCAGGTGGAAGGGGCCTATGTGCAGGGCGCGGGGTGGCTGACGACCGAAGAGTTGGTCTGGGACGGCAAGGGGCGGCTGGCGACGCATGCGCCCAGCACTTACAAGATCCCGGCCTGTTCGGATCGACCGCGCGTGTTCAACGTGGCGCTCTGGGGGCGGCCCAACCGCGAGGAGTCGGTGGGCCGGTCCAAGGCAGTGGGAGAGCCGCCCTTCATGCTGGGGATTTCGGCGCTTATGGCGCTGTCGGATGCGGTGGCGGCCTGTGGCGACGGGTCGGTCTACCCGGCGCTGGACGCGCCCGCGACGGCGGAACGGGTGCTGGCAGCGGTGAAGCGGGTGCGCGGGGATGTTTAATCGAGGATCACCCGTCCCGGGCGTGACCCGGGACCTCTTTGCAAGCCGGGGGCTTTGTTGCATCGGCAAAGGCCCCGGGTCAGGCCCGGGGCGGGGTTTCGGGGTGCGGGATGTTTGATCTGGACGCCCTGCGCGCGGCTGTTTCCGCCCATCGCCCTGTGGCGCGGGTCGTGATCGCCGCGCATGACGGGTCGTCCCCACGCGAGGTGGGGGCGGCGATGCTGGTCTGGGACGGCGGGCAGTCGGGGACCATCGGCGGCGGGGCGCTGGAGTTCGAGGCGGTGGCGCGGGCGCGGGGGATGCTGGCGGCGGGCGGCGCAAGGCTGGACCGCGAGGCGCTGGGGCCGAAGCTGGGGCAATGCTGCGGGGGCGCGGTGACCGTGCTGACGGAAGTTTTCGACACCGCGTCGCTGCCTGTGCCAGAGGCGGGTGTCGTGGCGCGGGCGGTGGACGGGCGGGCGATGCCCTTGGCCGTGAAGCGGATGCTGGCACGGGCGCGGGGCGAGGGGGTGATGCCCGTCGCGGCGTTGGTGCAGGGCTGGATGGTGGAGCCCGTGGCGCGGGCAGAGCGCGAGGTCTGGGTCTGGGGCGCGGGGCATGTGGGCCGCGCGCTGGTCGCCGTTCTGGCACCCTTGCCGGGCGTGGCGGTGACTTGGGTCGATGTGGCGGCGGAGCGGTTCCCTGACGCCGTGCCGCAGGGGGTGCGCTGCCGTGTGGCGGGCGATCCGGCGGCGCTGGTCGCCGAGGCCCCGTTGGGTGCCGAGCATTACGTGCTGACCTTCTCGCACGCGCTGGACCTTGATCTGTGCCACCGGCTGCTGCTGCGTGGGTTCGCTGCCTGCGGATTGATCGGGTCGGCCACGAAATGGGCGCGGTTCCGGTCGCGGCTGGCGGCGCTGGGGCATGGGGGGGCGGACATCGCAAGGATAGATTGCCCAATCGGCGATCCATCCCTAGGAAAGCATCCGCAAGCCATCGCGGTGGGGGTTGCCATGGCCTTCCTGCGCCGCGACAAGAGACAAAACGCGTCACGACAGGAGAACGCGGGATGACGGGGACGGGGAAGCAGCTGCTGGCGGTCAGCGGCGTGACCAAGGCCTATCCGGGCGTGGTCGCCAACAGCGACGTGTCGTTTTCGATCAGCGAGGGCGAGGTCCATGCCCTGCTGGGCGAGAATGGCGCGGGCAAGTCCACGCTGGTCAAGATGATCTACGGGCTGGTGAAACCGGACGCAGGGTCGATGCGGTTCCGCGGTCAGGACTATGCCCCTGCCGAGCCACGGGCGGCGCGGGCGGCGGGTGTCGCCATGGTGTTCCAGCATTTCAGCCTGTTCGAGGCGCTGAACGTGGCCGAGAATGTGGCCTTGGGGATGGAGAACCCGCCCCCGATGCGGGAATTGGCGGGGCGGATCAAGGCGGTGTCCGAGGAATACGGGCTGCCCTTGGACCCCGGCCGGATGGTGGGCGACCTGTCGGCGGGCGAAAGGCAGAGGGTAGAGATCATCCGCTGCCTGTTGCAGGACCCGAAGCTGCTGATCATGGACGAACCCACATCGGTGCTGACCCCGCAGGAGGTGGATATCCTGTTCAAGACGCTGCGGCAGTTGTCGGCAGAGGGGACGGCGATCCTTTATATCAGCCACAAGCTGGAGGAGATCCGCGCGCTTTGTGACGAGGCGACGATCCTGCGGCGCGGGAAGGTCGTGGCGACCTGCACCCCGCGCGAGCGGTCGGCGCGCGAGATGGCAGAGTTGATGGTGGGGGCCACGCTGACGCCCCCCGCGCGGGCGGCGCAGCCCAAGGGGGCGGTGGCGCTAGAGGTTGCGGGGCTGTCGGTTGCCTCTCCTATTCCGTTCGGGACGAGCCTGAAGGACGTGTCCTTCGCCGTGCAGAAGGGCGAGGTGCTGGGAATCGCCGGGGTGGCCGGGAACGGGCAGGATGAGCTGCTGCTCGCGCTGTCGGGCGAGTTGCGCTGTGCCGCCGGGGCGGTGCGGATCGACGGTGCGCCGATGGGCGACAAGGGACCGAATGCGCGGCGGGCAGCGGGTCTGGTGGCGGCACCAGAGGAACGGCTGGGCCATGCGGCGGCACCGGACATGAGCCTTGTGGAGAATGCGCTGCTGTCGGGGGCCGTGCGGAAGGGGCTGGTGAAGGGGGGCTTCATCGATTGGGCGGCGGCGGGGGAGTTCGCGGCGGGGATCGTGAAGGATTTTGACGTCAGAACGCCCGGAACGCATGTGGCGGCGCGGGCGCTTTCGGGCGGGAATTTGCAGAAATTCGTGGTCGGGCGCGAGTTGTCGCAGGCGCCATCGGTGATCGTCATCAACCAACCGACATGGGGTGTCGATGCGGCGGCGGCGGCGGCGATCCGGCAGGCTATCCTTGATCGTGCGGCGACGGGGGCGGCGGTGGTCGTGATCTCGCAGGACCTAGACGAATTACTGGAAATCGCGGACCGCTTCGCCGCGCTGAACGAGGGGCGGCTGACCGCCCCGCGTCCGGTGGAGGGGCTGACCATCGACGAGATCGGGCTGATGATGGGCGGCGCCCACGGGATGGAGGTCGCGCATCATGCGGGGTGAAGAGCAAAAGTTTTTGAAAACTTTTGCAAATTCCTTTGAAGGAATTTGGTCGGGACTGTCTGTCAGCGTGGCGCAGGGGGGAACCCCCCGGGGGTGCTTCGCCCCCCGGACCCCCAGAGGATATTTGGGAACGGAAAATGCCGGGGGAGTTTCGGCATGGTAAGGCTTGAGAAGCGCCCCTCTCCGAGTGCCTTCTGGCAATGGGCGACGCCCGTGCTGGCCGTGGTGCTGACCATGATCGCGGGCGGGATCATGTTCGCGCTTTTGGGCAAGAACCCGGTGGAGGCAATTCGGACGATCTTTTGGGACCCGCTGTTCAATGAACAGTTCGCCTCTTATTCGCGGCCGCAACTGTTGGTGAAGGCGGGGCCGCTCATCCTGATTGCGGTGGGGCTGTCGCTGGGCTTCCGGGCGGGCATCTGGAACATCGGGGCCGAGGGGCAGTACATCATGGGCGCCATTTTCGGCGCGGGGGTGGGGTTGGCGCTTTACCCGGTCGAGACGCGCTGGGTGTTTCCGTTGATGATCGTGGCGGGGGTGTTCGGTGGCTGGCTTTGGGCGATGATCCCGGCGATCCTGAAGACGCGGTTCAACACGAATGAAATCCTCGTCTCGCTGCTGCTGGTCTATGTGGCGCAGAACATCCTTGCGTCCATGTCGGTGGGTCTGCTGCGAAACCCAGAGGGCGGCGGCTTTCCGGGCAGCCGGAACCTGAGCCAGATACCGGCGATGGCGAACCCGGAATTGATCCCCGGCACGGGGATGCATTGGGGGGTCGTGGCGGCCTTTGTCGTGGTGATTGCGGCCTATGTCATGTTGCAGCGGCACATCTTGGGCTATCAGATCAAGCTGACGGGTCAGGCCCCGAAGGCCGCGCGCTTTGCGGGCGTGTCGCCTGCGCGATTGGTGCTGCTGTGCATGGGGATTTCGGGCGCGCTGGCCGGGGCGGCGGGGCTGTTCGAGGTGGCGGGGCCGTCGGGGCAGATCAGCATCGACTTCAACGTGGGCTACGGATTTACCGCGATCATCGTGGCCTTTCTTGGCCGATTGAACCCCATCGGCATCCTGCTGGCGGGGCTGTTGATGGCGCTGACCTATATCGGGGGCGAGCTTGCGTCTTTCATGCTGGCGCTGCCTTCGGCTGCGATTCAGGCGTTTCAGGGGATGCTCTTGTTCTTTCTGCTGGCCGTGGACCTGTTGACCAACTACCGCATCCGGTTCGGGGCAAAGAGAGAGGTGGCGTGATGGATCTGGGTGGGATCAATCCGGCGGTCCTGATCGCCTCTCTCATGGTGGCCTCCGTCCCGATCATCCTTGCGGCCATCGGCGAGTTGGTGGTGGAGAAGGCGGGTGTCCTGAACCTCGGGGTCGAGGGGATGATGATCATGGGCGCAATCTGCGGCTTTGCCACGGCGGTCGGGACGGGAAGCCCGTTTCTGGGCTTCATCGGCGGGGCGGCGGGGGCGGCGGCGCTGAGCCTTGTCTTTGCGGTGCTGACGCAGGTGTTTCTGGCCAATCAGGTGGCGACGGGGCTGGCGCTGACGCTGTTCGGGCTGGGACTGTCGTCGATGATCGGGCAGGGCTATGTGGGGATCAAGCCGCCCGCGACCGGCGACGTGCCCTTCGGCCCGCTGGAGGATATCCCCTTCTTTGGCACGGTGCTGTTCAGCCATGACTGGGTGGTCTATCTGTCCATCGCCATCGTGGCGGCGGTCTGGGCGGTGCTGAAGTTCACGCGCACAGGGCTGATCCTGCGGGCGGTGGGGGAAAGCCATGACGCGGCCCATGCGCTGGGCTACAAGGTGGTGCGCATCCGGGTGCTGGCGATCCTGTTCGGCGGCGCGCTGGCGGGGATGGGCGGGGCCTATGTCAGCCTGATCCGCGTACCGCAATGGACCGACGGGATCACCGCCGGGGCGGGGTGGATCGCGCTGGCCATCGTCGTCTTTGCAAGCTGGAAACCTTGGCGCGTGTTGCTGGGTGCCTATTTGTTTGGCGGTATCACCGTACTTCAGCTTAATCTGCAGGCGGCCGGGGCGACTATACCGGTGGAATACTTGTCGATGAGTCCGTATCTGATAACCATCCTCGTGCTGGTCATCATGTCCTCTGGCAAGGGAAAGGCGGCGTTGAACGCGCCGGCTTCGCTTGGCCAGAACTTCCATGCCTCGCGCTGAGGTCAATCCAACCGGGGTCGCTGCCGACCCCGCAAACGGGAGCAAGAAATGAAGAGAAGAACGATCCTGAAGGGCGGCGCCGCACTGGGCTTTGCCTCGATGCTGGGGGGGAAGATGGCCCTTGCACAGGGGCTGGAAAAGGCGAAGGTCGGCTTCGTCTATGTCGGCCCCATCGGTGACGGCGGCTGGACCTTCCAGCACCATCAGGGTGCGCTGGCCGTGCAGGAAGCCTATGGCGACAAGGTCGAGATCGTGTGGCAGGAAAACGTGCCGGAAGGCGCGGATGCCGAGCGCGTGCTGACCCAGATGGCGCTGTCGGGCTGCAACATCATCTTCACCACCTCGTTCGGGTTCATGGACCCGACGAACGCCGTGGCCGCCAAGTTCCCGGACATCAAGTTCGAACATGCGACGGGCTACAAGCGCGACCACGCCAACGTGTCCACCTATAACGCGCGCTTCTATGAAGGCCGTGCGGTGCAGGGCCATATCGCGGGCAAGATGACCAAGTCGAACAAGATCGGCTACATCGCGTCCTTCCCGATCCCGGAAGTCATCATGGGGATCAACAGCTACTACCTGCACGCCAAGAAGGCGAACCCGGCGGTGGAGTTGTCCATCGTCTGGGCCTTCACTTGGTTCGATCCGGCGAAAGAGGCCGATGCGGCCAAGGCGCTTATCGATCAGGGCGTGGACGTGATCGCGTCGCACACCGACTCCACCGCGCCGCTGGCGGAAGCGGCCAAGACCAACGGGGCCGTCATCGGTTTCGGTCAGGCGTCGGATATGGCGGAATACAAGCCGTCGCCGCGCGTGTCGTCGATCATCGACAACTGGGCGCCCTATTACGTGAAGCGCGTGGGTGCGCTGCTGGATGGCACCTATGCGCAGGCGGATGCATGGGAAGGCATCGCGGGCGGCGAAGTGGAGATCGGCGAGATCACCGATGCCGTTCCGGCGGATGTGAAGGCGGAAGCCGAAGCGATGCGCGATGCCATCGCGGCAGGGACCTATCACCCCTTCACCGGCCCGATCAACAAGCAGGACGGCAGCGCATGGCTGGCCGAAGGCGCAACCGCGCCGGATGGCGACCTGCTGGGCATGATGTTCTACGTCGAAGGGATCACGGGCGAAATCCCGTCCTGATCCGTCGCGGATCGCTTTGGGAAGGGCCTGCCGTTCGGCGGGCCCTTTTCTTTTTGGGGACCGGCAGTCTGGCAGGTGTCCGCCGGGTTTTCCGGTCAATCTGTCGGGGGCGTCGGGCAGGTGTCGCAGGCTGGCTTTCCAAGCTCGGCGGGCCGTGGCAGGGTCCGGCGCATGAGCAGACCATTCCCCCTTGCCTTCGGGTGCATGCAGTTCGGCGGCCGCGCCGACGAGGCCGCGTCACGCGCGATGTATGATGCGGCGCGGGCCGCCGGCGTGACAGAGTTCGACACGGCCCACGGCTATACGGAGGGCAATTCCGAACGGTTGCTGGGACGGTTCGCCAAGGGCGACGATGCGGTGCGGATCGCCACCAAGGTGGGGTATGAGGGCGGATCGGGCCGTGCCAATCTGAGCGCGCAGTTTTCCCAGAGTTTGCAACGGCTTGGGGTAGAGAAGGTGGACCTGCTCTACCTGCACCGCTTCGATCCGGCGACGTCGTTGGAAGAGACCATCGGTCTGCTGGTGGAATGGCAGTTGGCGGGCCGGATCGACCGGATCGGGGTGTCGAATTTCGCCGCGTGGCAGGTGATGAAGGCGCAGGCCGTGGCGGCGCGGTTCGGCAGCCGGATCGATGTGATCCAGCCGATGTACAATCTGGTGAAGCGGCAGGTGGAGGTGGAAATCCTGCCGATGTGCGCCGATCAGGGGATCGCGGTCCGGGCCTATTCGCCGCTGGGGGGCGGGTTGCTGACCGGAAAATATGCCGGGGGACAGGGCGGGCGTCTGGTAGAGGATGCGCGGTACCGGGCACGCTATGCGCCGCCTGCGATGCACGAGGCGGCAGCGGGGCTGGCCGCCGTGTCGGCAGAGGTCGGGGTTCATCCGGCAACGCTGGCGGTGGCTTGGGTCATGGGCTGCCCCATAGCGCCGGTGATACCGTTGATATCGGCGCGGGATGCGCCGCAGTTGGCACCGTCGCTGGCGGCGGCGGGGTTTGTGATGGATGAGGGCCTGAGGGCGCGCCTGTCGGCGCTGTTCCCGGCCCCCCCGCCCGCGACGGACAGGATCGAGGAAGCATGAGCGATTTCATCATCGTAGGCGGCGGGATCGCCGGGATTTCGGCCGCCGCGCGGCTGTCGGCGCTGGGGTCGGTGACGGTACTGGAGGCAGAGGGGGCGCTGGCGCATCACGCCTCGGGTCGGTCGGCGGCGCTGTATGAGCCGCGCTATGGGGCGCCTGCGGTGGTGGAGTTGTCGCTGGCCTCCGAGGCGTATTTCCGGGCGGCAGAGCATGTGTTGTCGCCGCGCGGGTTGATGAGCGTGGCGAAGGCGGATCAGCGCGCGGCGTTCGACGCCGAGGTCCGGGATTTCCAGCTTGAGGAAGTGTCGGTGGACGCGGCGCGCGCGGTGGTGCCGGTGCTGAACCCAGAGGTGGTGGCCTTTGCCGCCGTGGCGGATCATGCGTGGGACATCGACACGGACCTGCTGTTGCAGGGCTTTGCGCGCGAGGCGAAGGGGCGCGGGGCGCAGATCGTCACGGGGGCGCGGGCAAGCGCCATCCGGCGCGGGGGCGAAGGGTGGCAAGTCGTTACGCCGCAAGGAGAATTCACCGGTCGGGTGCTGGTGAACGCGGCGGGCGCATGGGTCGATCAGGTGGCCGTCATGGCGGGGGTGCGGCCCTTGGGGTTCCGGCCATTGCGGCGGTCGATGGCGCGGATACCGGCGCCGGGGGGCCATGACATCGCGCGGTGGCCGATGATCTTTGGCGCGGGCGAGGCGTGGTACGCCAAGCCGGATGCCGGGGCGTTGATCGTTTCGCCGGCCGAGGAGGACCCGCAGGAACCGCATGACGCTTGGGCCGATGACATGGTGCTGGCCGAGGGGCTGGCGCGGTATGAAGAGATGGTGACAGAGCCGGTGTCGCGGCTGATTTCCAATTGGGCGGGGCTGCGGACATTTTCGCCGGATCGGGTTCTGGTGATCGGACGCGACAGCCAAGTGCCGGATTTCTTTTGGCTTGCGGGTCAGGGTGGGTATGGGTTCCAGACCTGCCCCGCAGCAAGCCAATTGGCCGCCGACCTGATCGGGGGGCGGGCATCGGGCCTGACAGAGGCGCTGGTGGCGGCGCTTGATCCGGCGCGGTTCGGCTGAGGCTGCATCGGCGGCGCAGAGGGCCGCGTGCGGTGGATGAATTCTTTGGGACTCCGGGGGTTTGGGGGAAAAACGGCTGTGCCGTTTTCTGTGCCGGAAACTGTGCCGCAAACTGTACATACGCGCGGGGGCGGAACGGGGGATTAACCATCAATGCGGTGGGGTGAGTCGGCGGCACTGCGGTCGCGCGGCGGCGGGGTGAACCCCGCCCCACGGTCCGATTGAAGGCGCGGCAGCACGCCCCCAAAGGCGGGGACAGCCAGACCAAGCGTCAGGGACAGGGGCGCGGGCGGCAAGGTGAAACCCGGTCACAGCCCATGCGGCGATGGCCGCAGGATTGCCCCGCCTTGACGTTTAGGCCGTCCGCTTCTGCGGGACGGCCACGCCCCGACTGGCCAGCATGGCGCTGATCTGCTGCATCAGTTCCGCAGGCACGGCTGCAAGGTCCAGCCCCGCTGCGCCGCCCGCTTGCGGGCGCAGACGGAAATGGTCGATCGCGCCGCGCATCGCTTCAGAGGCGCTTTGCAACTCTACCGCCCCGGCGGCCAGTTGTTCGGCCTGACCGCTGGTCGTGGTGGCGGACTTTGCCACTTCGCCGATGGCGGTGGTGATCTGGGCCACGGCGCGGGCCTGTTCGTCCCCGGAGGACGCGATGGAACCGACGAGCGTCTCCACCTCGGCGATGTCATGGGCGATGCGGTCAAAGGCGCGGCGGGTGTCATCGGCAATGGTCACGCCAGAGGCCACGCGCTGCGATGCGTCCTCGATCAGGTCGCTGCTTTCGCGGGCGGCCCGCGCCGACCGTCCGGCAAGGTTGCGCACCTCTTGCGCCACGACGGCGAAGCCCCGGCCATACTGGCCCGCGCGCGCCGCCTCGACCGCCGCATTGAGGGCGAGGAGGTTGGTCTGGAAGGCAATCTCGTCGATGACCTTGATGATCTTGGCGATATCGTCGGACGAGGAGCGGATCGCCTCCATCGCCTGCACCATCCCGATGACCTTTTCCTGCCCTTCGCGCGTGGCGTTAGAGGCGGAGGAGGCGCGGTGACTGGCGAGTTTGGCACTGCCCGCATTGGCCCGCACCTGCGCGTCGGTCTCTTCGGCGGAGGCAGAGATTTCGTCCACGGAGGTCGAGGCGACCTGCGCCCCGTCGGCCAGCATCTGGGCCGAAGAGGCGATCTGCTGGATCGTGGCGCTGACCTGCTGCACCTGCGCGCCGATCTGGTGGAAGGTGGCATTCAGCCCGGCATAGGCGCGGTCGAAGGCTTCGACGACAAGGCGGAATTCACCGGGATAGTCTTCGGGCCGGATCTCGCGGTCGAGACGGCCGTCGACGATGTCTTGCGACAGCGCCTGAATCTCGTGGATGGTGCGGCGGAAGGCGTGGCGGATGTCGTCCATCGCTTCGTTGATGAAGACACGGTCGCCGGTGAAGCGTTCGAGCGCGTGGTCGAAATCACCCTTCGCGAAGGCTTCGGCACAGGCGATGATCTTCTTCTTGGTGGCGATATGGGCGCGCACCATGTCGTTGATCCGTTCCGCTGCGGCAGAGAAGGCGGGGGTGAAGGGGGTGGTGTCGATGTAGTTGTGGATCCAGCCGTCGATATGGGCCTGCGCCATCTTGTTGATCGCGACGACGAGCGTTTCGATCTGCTGCGCGTTCTGGGCGGATTCGGTCTGATCCTGCCATTCGACGAAAAGGCCAGCCACGTTACCCGCCGCGTCGTGATGCGGGATGGCGCGGAAGGCAAGGCGGCGGCCGCCGATGGTGAACTTGCCGTCATGGGGTGCGGCAAGGTCTGTCATCAGGCCGCGCTGGTAGGCCGGGTTGCGGTGGAAAAGGTCGATCGATTTGCCCACCACGTCGCGGGCCTTGAAGTCGGGCTGGTCGCGGCGGATGTCGGACTCGATGGCTTCGAACATGCGGTAGGCGGCTTCGTTGGCAAAGCGGACGACCATGTCGGGGTCGGCGACCATGACGGGGTTTGTCAGGCTGTCGAGCACCGAAGTGACGTCGAACCGGGCGACAAAGGGTGCCACAGCGTTTTCGGTGCGGTCGGCGGTCTGGCGGCTCATGGTTTCCCCCTTGGGTGACAAGACATACGGGTCACGGTCCGCGAGAACGGACCTGACAGGGGGAAAGACGGCGGCATATGCCGAATGTTGAATGGGG